>NZ_CP072597.1:4550000-4892500 GCF_018847975.1 Lysobacter sp. K5869
GGCCCAGTCGTCGTCGGCCTTGCCGCGGTTCTTGGCCAGGGCCGCGGCGTAGGCCGCGTTCCAGTCGGTCTTGGGCGCGTCCAGGTAGGCGTCGAGCGCGCGCATCGTCAGCGCCTGGAACGCGCCGCCGAGTTCGGCGTTGGTCAGCACGATCACGCCGAGCTTGCGCTCGGGCAACAAGGTCACGCGCGAGACCATGCCGGGCCAGCCGCCGGTGTGCCAGACCAGCTTCTGGCCGCGGTAATCGGTGAGCTGCCAACCCTCGCCGTAGCCGGCGAAATTCGGCTTGGCCGGCGCCAGTTCCGGTACCGCGGGTTCGGCGATCGGCATCGGCGTCAGCACCGACCACATCTCGCGCTGGCGCTTGGCGCTGAACAAGCGCAGCTCCTTGTCGCCTTCGCGCGCGTACACGCCGCCGTCGAGCTGCGCGCGCATCCACTTGGTCATGTCGTGCACGGACGAATACAGCCCGCCCGCGCCGGCCACGTTCGACCAGGTCATGCGCGGCGCGACTTGCAGGTCCTTGAAATCGGCCTTGGCGTGGCCGCTGGCGACCTTGTCGCCGGCGCGCAGCGCATCGGCGTTGTAGCGGGTTTCGTCCATGCCCAGCGGCTGGAAGATGCGCTGGGCGAGGAAGTCGCGGTAGCTCTGGCCGCTGGCTTGCTCGACCACCAACTGGGCCACGCCGTAGAGGATGTTGTCGTAGGCGTACTGGCCGCGGAAGCCGCCGCTGAGCGGCACGTGGGCGAGCCGGCGCGCGACCTCTTCGTTGCTGTAGTCGGTGCCGGGCCAGTACAGCAAATCGCCCGCGCCCAGGCCGAGGCCGCTGCGGTGGGCGAGCAGATCGCGCACGCGCATCTCCTGGGTGACGTAAGCGTCGGCCATGCGGAACCACGGCAAGTGGTCGACGACGCGGTCGTCCAGATTGAGCTTGCCCTCGTCGGCGAGCATCGACAGCGAGGCGGCGGTGAAGGCCTTGGTATTGGAGGCGATGGCGAACAAGGTGTGGGCGTCGACCGGCTCGGGTTTGCCGATCTCGCGCAGGCCGTAGCCGCGTTCGAGCACGATGCGGCCGTCCTTGACGATGGCCACGGCGATGCCGGGCACCTCGAACTGCTTGCGCACCGCCTCGACGTAGGCGTCGAAGTCCTGCAACTGCTCCGGCAGCGGCGGCTGCGCGCCAGCGGCGGCGTCCGCAGCGGCGGGCGCTTGCGCGGCGGCGCCGGCGGCGGCGCTCATGCAGATCAGCAGTCCGGCGCCTTGCGCCTTCCAGTCGGTGGCTCGCATCTGAGTTCCTGGCGATTCTGGGAGCCCAGGACTGTGGCGCAAGCGGCGACCCGGCGCCAGAGGCCGGAAGTCCCGCGCAGCGCGGCGCGCGGACGCCGACCGATCGCGCAAGCCGCGGCGCACCCGGCCTCGACGGGCCAGCGGGCATAATGCGCGCCCGGCCGTCTTCCGCCCGCTTCGCGCCCACGCCCCACTCCGCCATGTCCTTGCCCGAAACCCTTCCCGCCCTCGCCATCGTCGGCGGCGGCCCCGCCGGCCTGATGGCCGCGCAAACCGCGCGCGCGCTCGGCGTGGAAGTGGATCTGTTCGAGGCCAAGGGTTCGGTCGGGCGCAAGTTCCTGATCGCCGGCAAGGGCGGGCTCAACCTCACCCACGGCGAACCGCGCCCGGGTTTCGACGCGCGCTACGGCGAGCGCGCCGCGCCGATCGCGCGCTGGCTCGACCGCTTCGACGCCGACGCGCTGCGCGAGTGGGCGCGCGGTTTCGGCGTGGACACCTATGTCGGCACCTCCGGCCGCGTGTTCCCGACGGACCGCAAGGCCGCGCCGCTGCTGCGCGGCTGGGTGCGGCGGCTGCGCGAGGACGGCGTGCGTTTCCACGTCCAGCACCGCTGCGTCGGCCTCGACGCCGACGGCACGCTGCGCTTCGCCACGCCCGAAGGCGAAGTCCGCACGCGCGCGCGCGCCTGCGTGTTCGCGCTCGGCGGCGGCAGTTGGCCGGAGCTCGGCTCCGACGGCGCCTGGGTCGAGTGGCTGCGCGAACGCGCGCTCGACATCGCGCCGCTGCGCCCGTCCAACTGCGGCTTCGACATCGGCTGGAGCGAACACTTCGCCCAGCGCCACGCCGGCGCGCCGCTCAAGCCGGTGGTCGCGCACTGGCGCGAAGACGGCGCCGAGCGCTCGCTGCAAGGCGAATGCGTGGCGACCGCGACCGGCATCGAAGGCAGCTTGATCTACGCGCTGTCGGCGCGGCTGCGCGAGGCCATCGACGCCGACGGCGAAGCGTTGCTGGAACTGGATCTGGCGCCGGGCCGCGAGTTCGAGCGCCTGCAGCGCGACTTCGCCCGCCCGCGCGGCGGCCGCAGCGTCGGCGAGCATCTGCGCCGGCAGACCGGGCTCGATGCGGTCAAGGCCGCGCTGGTGTTCGAGGTGTTGGGCAAGGACGGGTTGAACGACGCGGCCACGGTCGCGCGCACGATCAAGCGCTTGCCGCTGCGGTTGCGCAGCGCGCGCTCGATCGCCGAGGCGATCAGCAGCGCGGGCGGCGTGCGCCTGGAAGCGCTGGACCAAACCCTGCGCGCCGCCGCGCTGACGCCGCCGGTGTTTTTCGCCGGCGAAATGCTGGATTGGGAGGCGCCGACCGGCGGCTATCTGCTGACCGCGTGCTTCGCCAGCGGGTTGATCGCCGGTGAGGCGGCGGCGCGGGCGGTGTTGGAAAGCGCGGGCGATTGAGCGGCCGCCCGCCGCATCGTCGGCATTCCGGCCTCGGGCGCCCTTACATCGTCATTCCGGCGAAAGCCGGAACCCATTTTGCCGTGGCCCCTTCAGCCTCTCGACCCAGCGAAGAAGAGAAGCAAAAGACGAATCAACCGACTCGCGCCATCCTCCAACACCGTCATTCCGGCGAAAGCCGGAATCCATTTTGATCTTGCTTTCGCCTCTTTCTGCGCGCATCGACAGCGGCAAAGGCAACAGCAAAATGGATTCCGGCTTTCGCCGGAATGACGGTATCGAGGAGGCCTGGCTTTCGCCGGAATGACGGTGTCGAGGAGGTCTGGCTATCGCCCGATGGCGACCGCGCCCTCACCGCACGCGAGCCAGGCGCATTCGCCGCCGCACCCAAAGACGCAGCGGCCGCGCCTTACGACGTCGCCTTCTCCGGCAACGCCTTGCCCATATAGAACATCGACGCGCACAAGCCCACGCCCTGCGCGCTCGCCGCCGGCAGGTCGCTGCCCTGCAGCGCGATCAGCTTGATCACATCGCCGGTCGATTCGCTGACCTTGGCCAGCGCGATGAAGCCGGTCGGGTTGGTGCCGCAGAACGAATTCGCCGGGGTTTCCTTGGGCGGGGTCTGCTCGATCACCCGGCGCAGTTCGATCGCCTGGCTGGCTTCGACCTGCATGGTCGCGCCATAGGTCTGGCCGGCGCTGTACTGGTCGCCGCCGCGCACGATCGCCACGCGCTCGGTCTTGTACAGCGAGCCGTTCTCGCCCTTCATCTCCAGATCGTCGATGGTGAGCTTGCCGGTGGTGGCCTGGGCGACCGGGTTGCCCGGCTCGAAGGTGCCCAGCGCGACCGGGGTCAGCATCGGCGGCGAGGCGCGCGAGACCGGCTCGGCGTCCGGATCGGGCACGGCCTTGGGCGGCGCCGGCGGCGCAGCGGTGGTTTCTTGCGGAGCGGCGGTGTTGACCGGCGCGCGTTGGCCGCATGCGGTCAGCGCCAGGACGGCGCTCGCGAGCAGGCACACGGCGGGGAACAGGCGTCGGTTCATCGGTCATCCTCGTAACGAATCAGTGCCGGCGGCCACGGCCGCGGCGGCGTCCCTACGCGAGGGCGCGGCGCGGGCCGCTCCATCGCGAACGCGCAGCCTAACCGCAGGCCGCATTTGGACGGGTTAACGATTTGTAATGAATGGCAAAAAAGGACAAGCGCCGCGCTCAGGCGGCGGCGTCGCGCAGCGGCCGCAGTTGCGGGTCCAGGGCCACGCGTTCGTCGAACACGAAACAGCCGCCGTCGTAGTGGCGCCCGCCGATTTGCTCGAAGTACGCGAGGATGCCGCCGTCGAGCTGGAGCAGGTTGTCCATGCCGTCCGCGCGCAGCCAAAGCGCGGCTTTTTCGCAGCGGATGCCGCCGGTGCAGAAGCTCACCACGGTCGCGTCGCGCAGGTCTTCGCGGTGCGGCGCCAAGGCCTCGGGCAGTTCGGTGAAGTTGTCGATCGGCAGGGTCAGCGCGTTGTCGAAACTGCCATAGCCGAACTCTTCGCGGTTGCGCGTATCCAGCAGCACCACGCGCTTGCCGGCGTCGTCGTGGCCTTGGTCGAGCCAGCGCGCCAATGTGTCGGGCGTCACACTGGGTGCGCGGCCTTGCAGCGGCGAGCTGCCGTCGCGGCGGAACGCGATGATCTCGCGCTTGAGCTTGACCTTGAGCCGGGCGAAGGGCTGAACGCGGCTGTGGCTGTATTTGACGGTCAGCCCGTCGAAGCGCGGGTCGGCGCGCAACTCGTCGAGCAAGGCTTCGATGGCCTCGGCGGCGCCGGCCAGGAACAGATTGACGCCTTCCGGCGCGACCAGCGCGGTGCCGCGCAGTTGCAGGGTTTCGGCGCGCTCGCGCAGGCGCGCGGCCAACTGCGGGGGATCGTCGATGACGGCGAAATGATAAGCGGCGATGTTGACGACCATGCCGCCATTGTACCGCCCCGCCGCGGGAGCGATCCCACACCCTGACATGCCCCGGCTGGGCCGAAGCTGAACGCAGCGAGAACCTTCTCCGGGACCGCCGGTCGGAGCTTTTGCGTGGCCGACAAGCCGACCGAACAGCGGCGGACCGCGCAGACGCCGGGCAAGGGCCCGCGCGTCGACCCGACATCTGCGCCACAAGGAGGCGTTTGCATGAAGATCCAGCTCAACACCGACCACCATGTCCGCGGCGACGAATCGCTGGGCCAGCACGTGGAAGGCGTGATCGACCAGAACCTGGGACGTTTCAGCAGCCACATCACCCGCGTCGAAGTGCACCTGCGCGACCTCAACGGCGAGAAGGCCGGCGGCCACGACAAGCACTGCACGATCGAGGCGCGCGTGGAAGGCCGCCCGCCGGTGGCGGCGACCGAGGACGCGGCGACGATGCGCGCGGCCATCAGCGGCGCGGCGCGCAAGCTGCAGCGGGTGCTGGACAGTTCGCTGGGACGATGGTCGGCTTGAGCCTGTTTCGCGCGCCGGCCTAGCGCCGTCGCGCCCTCCCCCACCGCGACGGCGCGTCCCGCCGTCTTCCTTTCCCCCGCAACGGCGATCCGGAGGCGCCCGTTCTTATCGCTACGGTTGCACAGACAGCGCGATGCGCACGCGTCGCGCGTTCGACGGCAGCGGCGGCCTAGGCCGCCGTCCCTCTCCACCGCCACGGCGGCCGCGCGCAGCGGCCGCCGTTTTCGCATCCGCAACCGTTTCGGCGCGCCCGCGTCGCCGCCATTTTCGCAACCGTTCCGGCGCCCTCGACACCGTCATTCCGGCGAAAGCCGGAATCCATTTTGCGGTCGCCTCTGTCGTCGCCGAGGCGAAGAGAAGCAGAAGCAAGATCAAAATGGATTCCGGCTTTCGCCGGAATGACGGGGATGGGAGAGCGGCGCGAGTCGACTGATTGTTCTTTCGCTTCTCTTCCTCGCCGGGTCGAGAGGCTGAAGAGGCAACGGCAATATGGGTTCCGGCTTTCGCCGGAATGACGGGGGTGGGAGAGCGGCGCGAGTCGACTGATTGTTCTTTCGCTTCTCTTCCTCGCCGGGTCGAGAGGCTGAAGAGGCAACGGCAAAATGGGTTCCGGCTTGCGCCGGAATGACGATGCAAGGGGGCTTGTGCCGGAAGGTGATGATGCGGCGGGCGGCCGCTCAATCGCCCGCCTTCTTCAGCGCGCACAGTCGCCGCCGTTCTCGTCCGCGCAATCGTTTCGGCGGCGCGCCCCACGCCGTCATTCCGGCGAAAGCCGGAATCCATTTTGATCTTGCTCCGACGCCCCGTTCGGCTCCGCCTACAACCGCTCCCATTCGCGACCGTCGCCGTCCGCGCTTGCGCGAAGTCTCGCCTCGATGCCTTCCGCCTCAAACCGTCCGCAGCGCCATCGCGACCGAAACCCTGACAACTCAGCGCCGCGACTCACCGCTTCGTCGTCACCGCCCGCCGCAGATTGTTGCGCGCCGCCGCGTCGTAGCGCTGATGGAAGAAATCGCTGAGGAAGATCCGTTCGCGCTTGAGCAGCGCCTTGAGGAAACGTCGCCGGTTGAGCCGGAACAGCGGCCCGGGCACGTGGCCGCGGTACTCCGAGGCGATGCCGCGGTCGTAGGCGTCGAACACCGCCGGTTCGGCGCCGAGGATGGCCATGTCGCCGTCGAGGAACAAACGCACCTGCTCGCCGACGTCGTCGCGGGCGATGGCGCCATGGCGCGCGGTCAGCTCGATGAGTTCGGCGACGAAGTCCGCGTCGATGCCCGCCTCGGGCAGCCAGCGCGCGATGTGCTCGCGCGCGAGCAGCGCCGAACGCGCTTCGTTGTCGCGGCGACCGGCTTCGTAGACAGCGTCGTGGTACAGCACGGCCAGCGCCGTTTCGCGCGGCCGTTCCCAGCCCGGCCCGGCGGCCACGTCCGCGTAATGGCGCAGCACCTCGGCGACGTGGCCGATGTTGTGGTACGCGCGCGGCGGCGCGGCGTAGGCGGCTTGCAGCGCGGCGAGTTGTTCCGCCGGCAGTCGCAGCGGCAGCAGCGCGAGCGAGGCGTCGCCGAGGCGGTCCTTGGCGGCGCTGGCGAAGGCGGGCGTGGCGGGGTCGGACATCGCGGCGGAATCGCTGGGGGATGGCGCCCATCTTGGCATCAAACGACTCCCCATAAAAAAGCGGGCGCCCGAAGGCGCCCGCCGTTGCTCGTTTCCCGCGTCGATCAGTACTTCTTCTCGACGTTGATCATGAAGCTGTTGTCGTCGTCGTTGCCGCTGCCGAACAGGCCGCGGTACTCCAGACGCAGCGCCCAATCGCGCTCGGTCTGCAGCACCGCGCCCAGGCCGAACACGAAGCGGCTGCGGTCCAGGCCCTGCAAGCGGGCGCGGTAGAACGGACCGCCGACCATGTCGGCATAGCTCATGATCGCGTAGCTCGCATCCTGGAAGTCGTGCTGGTACTCCAGGCGCAGCTGCGGCGAGAACGTGCCCCAACGCACCGGGTACCGGTAATCCAGACGCAGGCCCAGGCTGGTGGTGGTGGTGTCGATGTCCAGGTCGCGGTACTTGAGCACGTACTGCGCGTCGCCCGTCTCGGTGTAGCCGTCGAGGGTGGCGCGGGCCACGTCCAGACGCGCGTACGGGGTGATGCGCAGCTGCTCGCGCTGGTACTCCAGGCCGGTGGAAATCGAGGCGAACCACTGCTTGCCGTCGCGGCTGCCGTTGACCATGCCGCCGGTGTCGGTGACGTAGCGGCGCGAATCGAACGACAGCCACTGGTAGCCGAGCAAGCCGTCCAGGTAGAAGGTTTCGCCCGGATGGTAGCTGGCGTACAGCACCGCGCTGTAGCTCTCGCCCTTGCTGCGGCTGCCGCGGTCGCCCACGTCGGTGTCGTCGCGGCCGTAGCCGATGCCGCCGCCGAAGGCGAAGTCGCGGCGCAGGCGATAGTCCGCGCCCACGCTGACGCCGCTGGTCTTGAAGTCCAGCCCGCCGGAGCCGCCGCCGCGTCCGTCGCGGTTGCCGCTTTCGATGGTGCCGCCGGTCCACACGCCGAACTGCGGGCCGGTGCCCGGCACGCCCGGCTTGCCGTCGGCCGCGGCTTGCTCGTCGCCCAGATCCGCCGTGCGGCAATCGCTGCCCGGGGTGCGGCGCGCGCCTTCGCGGCAACGCGGGTCGACCGAGAAGCTCAGCCCGTTGTCGAAGCGCGAACCGCCGGTGCCGCCGTCGTGCAGGCCTTCCATGCGCTTTTGGAAATTGCCGATCTGCGCGTTGGCGAAGCGGCGCGCGGCCTCGGCCTGGGCGTTGAGGATGCCCAGCACTTCGGCGTCCTTGGACGGATCGCTGCGCGGCGCCACGTCGATCTCCACCGTCGCCGGCGCCGAGGTGGCGTAAGCGTTGCTGAGGGTGAAGGTCGCCACGGTCAGGCCCGAGTAGCCGATCACCGGGGTGTAGCTGAGCTTGTAAGTGCCGTTGGAGGCGGTGACCGTCGCCGTGCCCGAGCTGGCCGGGGTCAGCGAGACCAAGGCCGCGCCGGTGAACGGACCGCCGCGCGCGTCTTGGGTCAGATCGACCGTGACCGTGGCGCCGGCGACGGTGCGCACGCGCTTGGGCGTGGCCACCGGCACCGGGTTGACGGTGATGGTCGAGGTGATCGGCGCGGACGGGCCGAACGGGTTGTTGAGGGTGTAGGTCAGCGCGATCGCGCCGGCGGTGTCGGCCGCGGGCGTGTAGAGGATCTGCGTGGTGCCCTGCACCACCGCGGTGCCCGAGCTCGGCGGCGTCAGCAAGGTCACGCCGGTGAACGGCGCGCCGGTGGCGCCGTTGGCGGCGTCGAGGGTGACCGCTTGGGTCGACAGCGTGGTGACGTTCTGCGGCTGGCCCACCGGCACCGGCAAGGCGTTCACCGTCACCGTCACGGTGGCCGGCGCGGAGGTGCCGCCGGGGCCGGTCGCGGTGTAGGTGAAGGTGTCGGTGCCGAAGTAGTTGCTGGCCGGGGTGTAGACGATGGTGGTGCCGCTCGGCGCCGCGGTGCCGTGCGCGGGCGCCGAGGCGACCGCGACCGAGCTGATCACGCCGGTGTCGTTGGCGATCACGTTGATGGTCACGGCCTGGTTCGCCAGGGTCGAAGCGCTGTCGTTCACCGCCACCGGGACCGCGTCGGCGATCTGCACCGTGTAGCTCTGCGTGCTGTTGTAGCCGGCGTCGTCGGTGGAGCGGATCGCGAAGGTGTAGCTGCCCGCGGTCGTCGGCGTGCCGCTGATCGCGCCCGCCGAGCTCAGCGCGATGCCCGTCGGCAAGCTGCCGGCGGCCAGCGCGTAGGTGTACGGCGCGATGCCGCCGCTGCTGCTCAGGCTCTGGCTGTAAGCGGTGCCGACCACGCCGCCCGGCAACGTCGCCGGAGCGATGACCACGGTCGCCGGAGCGATGCTGAAGGTGTAGACCTTGCTCGCGGTCTGGCCGTGCGCGTCGGTCGCCTGGACGGTCAGGCTGAAATTGCCGTCGCTGCGCGGAATGCCGCTGATCGCGCCGGCCGAACTCATGCTCATGCCGACCGGCAACGCGCCCGCGCTCAGCGAGAACGCGTACGGCGCGACGCCGCCGCTGGCGGTGAAGGTCTGGTTGTAGGCGACCGCGGCGGTGCCGTTGGGCAGCGAGGCGGGATCGATGGCGATGCTCGGCACCGCGACCACGATGGTGTAGCTCTGGTCGATGCGGAACGGCGCACCGACGCCGGTGCTCGAATCGGTGGCACGCACGGTGATGTTGTAGCTGCCCGGGACCGTCGGCGTACCGCTGAGCACGCCGGCCGAACTCAGGCTCACCCCAACCGGCAGCGAACCGGCCGCCAAGGTGAAGCTGTAGCTCGGCGTGCCGCCGGCGACGGCGAAGTTGATGGTGCTGGCGACGCCGTAGTTCATCGGCAGGTTGCCGGCGGCCGGGGTCATCGTCAGGGTCGGCGCGCCGACGGTCAGGTTGAAGATCTGGCCGACGGTGAACGGCCCGTTGCCGGTGCTGGAATCGCGCGCGCTGGCGTTGAGGGTGAACGTGCCCGAGGCGGTCGGCGTGCCCGCCACGGTGACGCTGTCGGCGGTGGTGCCGGTAACGCTCAGGCCGGCCGGCAGGCCGGTGACGTTGAAGTTGCTGTACGGCGAAGTGCCGCCGGACCAGGTGAAGGTCTGGGTGTAGGCGGTGCCGATCTGCGCGGTCATCGGAGCCGACGCGGTCACCACGATCGTCGGATTGCTGACGGTGATGGTGACCGTCGCGGGCGCCGAGGTGCCGGCGACGTTGGTCGCGTTGTAGGTGAAGCTGTCCGGGCCGGAATAGCCGGCGGCCGGCTGGTAGGTGATCGAGGTGCCGCTGGCGATCGCGCTGCCGTGGGCCGGCGCGGTCGCGACCGCGACCGAGGCCGGAATGCCGCCGGTGATGTTGAGCGTCACCGGATTGGCGGCGCTGCCGTAGGCCACGGTCGCGCTGACCGGATTGGCGACCGGCGCGATGTCGTCGACGATCAGCGTGTAGCTCTGCGGCGCCGAGCTGTACGGGCCGGTGCCGCCGCTGGAGTCGGTGGCGACCACGCTGAAGGTGTACGTGCCCGGCGCGGTCGGCGTGCCGCTCAGTGCGCCGCCCGTGCTCAGGACGATGCTCGCCGGCAGGCTGCCGCTGACGATGGCGTACTGGTACGGCGAGGTGCCGCCCGTGGCCGGATTGAGCGAAGCGCTGTAGGCCGAGGCCACGGTCGCGTGCGCCAGCGTGGTCGGCGGCAGGGTGATGGTCGAGGCGCCGATGGTCACGGTGTAGGACTGCGAGCCGGTGTACGGGCCCGAGCCGGTGCTCGAATCGGTCGCGGTGACGGTGAAGGTGAACGTACCGCCCGCGGTCGGGGTGCCGCTGAGGACGCCGCCGGTGCTCAAGCTCAGGCCAGGCGGCAACTGCGCCGGCGTCGTCGAGAACTGGTAGCCGGCGGTGCCGCCGCTGGCGGTGATGGTCTGGCTATAGGCCTGAGCGACGTTGCCGCCCGGCAGCGTCGTCGGCGACACCGCGATCGTCGGCGCGGCCACGCTGAAGATGTAGGCCTGATTGCCGGTCTGACCGTGCGCGTCGGTGGCGATGATCATGAAGTTGAAGCTGCCGCCGGCCGTCGGCGTGCCGCTGAGCGTGCCGTCGGCGGCCAGGGTCAGGCCGGGCGGCGTGTTGCCGGGCGGAATCGCGAAGGTGTACGGCCCGATGCCGCCGCTGGCGCTGGCCGTGGCGGTGTACGCAGCGCCGACCTGCGCCGAGGGCAAGGTCGGCGGCGACACCGTGATGCTCGGCGCGGCGACCTGCAGCACGTAGTTCTGAGTGCGCGCGAACGGCGCGCCGGTGCCGGTCGAACTGTCGGTCGCGCGCACCGAGAAGGTGTAGAGGCCGGTCACCGTCGGCGTGCCCGACAGCACACCGGTGGTGGCGTCCAGGCTCAGGCCGGCCGGCAGCGAGGCCGGGCTGGGCATGATGGCGTAGGTGTAGGCCGGCGAACCGCCGCCGGCGACGAAGGTCTGGCTGAAGGCGGCGCCGTAGGTCGCGGTCAGAGTGCCCGCGGCCGGCGTCAGGGTCAGCGTCGGCGCCGACACGGTCAGGTTGAAGCTCTGCGAGATGGTGAACGGCCCGTTGCCGGTGCTGCTGTCGGTCGCCGCCGCGGTGAGCGTCCGCGCGCCGGCTTGGGTCGGCGTGCCGGACACGGTCACGCTGTTGGCCGTGGTGCCGGTGATGCTGAGGCCGGCCGGCAGATTGGTGACCTGATAACCGCTGAAGGGCTGGGTGCCGCCGTTCCAGGTGAAGGTCTGGGTGTAGGCCACACCGATCTGCGCGGTGAACGGACCCGACGCGGTCACGGTGATGGTCGGGTTGCCGACCGTGACCGACACCGTCGCCGGCGCCGAGGTGCCGGCGGAGTTGGTCGCGGTGTAGGTGAAGCTGTCGACGCCGGCGTAACCCGGGGCCGGCTGATAGGTGACCGACAGGCCCGAGGCGATCGCGGTGCCGTGCGCGGGCCCGGTGCCGATGCCGACCGAGGTGGGCACGCCGCCGGTGATGTTGAGCGACACCGGATTAGCGCCGCTGTTGTAGGCCACCGACGCCGAGACCGGATTGGCCACCGGCGGGATGTTGACGATCTGCAGCACATAGCCGCGCGGCGCCGAGTTGTACGGGCCGCTGCCGGTGCTGGAATCGGTCGCGGTGACGGCGAAGTTGAACGTGCCCGACGCGGTCGGCGTGCCGCTCAGCGCGCCGGTAGACGCGGTGAGGACGATGCCCGGCGGCAAGGCGCCGGCGGTGACCGCGTAGGTGTACGGCGCGGTGCCGCCGTTGGCCGCGTTGAGCGTGGCGCTGTACGCCACGCTCTGGGTGCCGTTGGCCAGCGTGGTCGCCGGCAGGTTCACCGTCGGCGGCGCGATGGTCAGGTTGTAGGTCTTCGAGCCGGAGTACGGCGCGGCCGGGCCGGTGGTGCCCGAATCGGCCGCGGTGACCGTGAAGGTCAAGGTGCCGCCCGCGGTCGGCGTGCCGGACAGCACGCCCGCGGTGCTCAGGGTCAGGCCCGGCGGCGGGGTGCCGGAGAAGCTATAGGTGCCGTTGCCGCCGCTGGCGCTCAGGGTCTGGCTGTAAGCGGCGCCGACCGCGGCGTTGGGCAGCGAACCCGGGGCGATCACGATGACCGGCGGCGCCACGACCAGGCTGTAAGCGCGAGGACCGCTGAAGCCGTTGGCGTCGGTGGCGCGCACGGTGAAGTTGAAGGTGCCGACCGCGGTCGGGGTACCGCTCAGGACGCCGGCGCTCAAGCTCACGCCCGCGGGCAAGGTGCCGCCCGCGTCGATGCTGAAGGTATAGGGCGACGTGCCGCCGGTGGCGGTGAAGGTCTGGCTGTAGGCGACCGCCGCGGTGGCGCCGGGCAGCGTCGCCGGATTGACCACGATGGTTGGCGGGTCGATCACCGTCAGCGAAATGTCCTTGACGCTGAAGTTGTCCGAGCCGTCGGTCGAGGTGCTGCTGTCCTTGGAGCGGACCCGGAAGGTATAGACGCCGTTGGTCGTCGGCGTGCCGCTGACGGTGCCGTTCGCGGCCAGGCTCAAGCCCGGCGGCAATACGCCGAAGCCCGATTCCACCGTATAGGTATAGGGTGCGACGCCGCCGGTGCTGGAGAGCGAGCGCGAATAGGCGACGGTCCGGCCCGCGGTCGGCAACACCGCCGGGCTGATCACCGGCGGGGTGTTCGGCACGGTGAAGGTGTAGCTCTTGGTCGTGGTCAGCGGGGTCGGCGTGGTGGAATCGGTCACGCCGATGTTGACGGTGAAGCTGCCGCGGCGGGTCGGGGTGCCGGTGAAGGCGCCGCCGCTGAAGCTCATGCCGGTCGGCAGAGTGCCGCTGACATGGCTGAAGACATACGGCGCGACGCCCCCGGTGGCGCTGAGCGCCTGGCTGAAGGGCACGCCGAGCGCCGGCGCGATCGACGCCGGCGAGACCACGATCGGGCTGGTCGAGGGCGTCACGGTGACGTTGACCAGGACCGTGCCGCCGGTGCCGTCGGCGAACACGAAGGAATCGGTCGCCGAGGCGTCGCCGTTGTTGGTATAGGTCACGGTCTGGGCGAATACGTCGATCGCCACGCTGCCGTGCTGGGGCGCCACGTAGCCCGGCGCGCCGACGCCGCCGATGCCGCCGTCGTCGGGGCCGTCGCAGGCGCTGGCGTTGATGATCTGCGAGCCGCCGCTGATCACGGTGATGTTGAAGGTCGGGCAATAGATCGAGGCCGCCGAAGCCGCCGCGGGCCATACCAGCGCCGCCAGGCACAACAGCAGCGCGGCCGCGAACCGGCGCGCCGCCGTCCCGGCCAAGACACGGGCGGACCGTAGTCCCGAGGGCGTTGCCGCCGGCCGGACCGGACCCGGGCCGGCGTGGTCTACGCCGGCGTGATGCGCTGACTGCTGTTGCATGGTGTCATCCCCTGATGGCCGGGCGGCCCCCGTCCTGGACGCCGCCGGCAGCGGCCGGACATCGGTCCGGTCCAGCCTTGTGCTGTGCGCGCCAACCCCCGTCGGCACGCTCGTTCATGACCTGATACGCAAATTGGATGCAGAACCGGCCGCATTCCGTGCGCATTTGCGTTTAGAGAGGTCATGGCGCCACAAGCGCCATGCTCCGAGCCGATCGGACCGCCCCTCCCCGCCGTGCGCGAAGGGGGCGGTCGGTGGCTCCGGGCCAGTCGTCCGGCGCGCGCACGGCGCCCGGAACCATCCTCTGGGGGAAGAGATGACCGAAGTATTCCTGGGACAAATCATGCCCGTGGCGTTCAATTACCCGCCGCGCGGCTTCGCCTTCTGCAACGGGCAATTGATGGCGATCGCGCAGAACCAAGCGCTGTTCTCGTTGCTGGGCACCACCTACGGCGGCAACGGCACCACCAATTTCGCCCTGCCCGACCTGCGCAGCCGCACGCCGGTCGGCTTCGGCAACGGCACGTCCGGCTACACCTTGGGGGAGCAAGGTGGAGTGGAGAACGTGACCTTGCTGACGACCCAACTGCCGAACCACACCCACGCCGTGTCCGGCACCACCGCCGCCGCCACCACCCGCGCCCAGCGCGACGGCCTTTACGCCAAGGACACCACCGCGATCTACGCCAACACCGGCGGCCCGCAAGTAACGATGGGCCCGAGCACCGTCACGCCGAGCGGCGGCACCCAGCCGCACACCAACATCCAGCCGTATCTGACGATCAATTTCTGCATCGCTCTCAGCGGCATCTATCCCTCGCGCAACTGACCTGCGGCGCTCGCATCGCGCCGGCTCCGCGCCGGCCGCGTTCCTATCGATACATTTCGGAGTTCATTGCATGAGCACGCCCTATCTCGGAGAGATCCGCATGTTCGGCTTCGGCCGCGCGCCCATCGGCTGGCAAGCCTGCGACGGTACGGTCCTGTCGATCGCGGAAAACGACGCGCTGTTCAATCTGATCGGCACCACCTACGGCGGCGACGGCATCAGCACCTTCGCCGTGCCCGACCTGCAAAGCCGCGTGCCGATCCATCAAGGCACCGGCCTGGGCCTGTCGCCCTATGTGCTCGGCCAGCGCGCCGGCGTCGAGTCGGTCACCCTGATCGGCAACCAGATGCCGCAGCACACCCACACCCTGCTGACCACCACCAGCGCCGCCACCGTCAACCAGCCGGCCAGCAACACCCTGCTCGGCTCGCTGAGCGGCGACACCATGTACATCAGCGACATCACCAACCTGCAGCCGATCCCGCTCAACACCGCCAGCATCGGCACCGCCGGCGGCACCCAGCCGCACAACAACCTCATGCCCACCCTGGCGATCCAGTTCTGCATCGCCACCTCGGGCGTGTATCCCTCGCAGGGCTGACGCGAGCGCGGTTCTTGCGGCCGCCGCCGTACGGCGCGGCCCGACATCGATCAAGAGGAAGTACCCATGACCGAACCATACATCGGCGAAATCCAGATCTTCGGCTTCAACTTCGCGCCGCGCGGGTGGGCCCCGTGCACCGGCGCGCTGATGCCGATCCAACAAAACACCGCGCTGTTCGCGCTGCTGGGCACCACCTACGGCGGCGACGGCAAGACCACCTACCAGTTGCCCAACCTGGTCAACCGCGCGGCCTGCCGCCAGGGCCAGGGGCCGGGCCTGAGCAATTACACGCTGGGCGAGACGGTCGGCAGCGACAGCGTCACCCTGACCTCGAACGAAATGCCGACGCACAACCACTTCATCCAGACCTACAACCAGAACGACGTCGGCAAGCGCTCGGGCACGCCCAGCACCAACAACTGCCTCGGCTCGCCGACCAGCTTCGCCTTCGCCGGCGTGCCCGCCAACGCGCCGTTCGCGCCGACGATGCTGCAACCCACCGGCGGCGGCGGCCCGCACGAGAACCGCCAGCCCTACCTCGCGACGAATTTCTGCATCGCGCTGCAGGGCGTGTTCCCGGCGTTCCCGTGACCATGCAAGCCGCGCTCTCCACCGCGCCGCCGCTGGCGTTCCCGCCGCCTCGCGCCGGCCGCCTGGACCTTCCCGCGCCCCTGGAGGGGCGCGGGATCGGCCTGCGTTGCGCCGTCGACGCCGACATCGCCTGGCTGCGCGCGCTGTACCGGCAACTGCGCGCGCACGAATTCGCGCCGATGGGCTGGCCGCCGCAAGCGCTGGCGGCGTTCCTCGATCAACAGTTCGCGATGCAGCACCTGCACTACACCCGCCACTACGAACGCGCCGAGTTCCTGGTGGTGGAACGCGACGGCGCGCCGGTGGGCCGGCTGTACCTGCAGCGCAGCGCGCCGGAGCATTTGCTGGTCGACATCAGCCTGGACGCGCGCGTGCGCGGCGAAGGCATCGGCGGCGCGCTGATCCGCTGGGCGCAGGACGAAGCCCACGCGCGCGGACGCGGCATGCGCCTGCACGTGGAGCACGGCAACCACGGCGCGCGCCGGCTGTACGAACGGCTGGGCTTCGCCGTGGCGGACACGCTGCCGACCCATGCGCTGATGCGCTGGGACGCGGACTTGCGTTGAGCGCCGCCGCGGGCGGCGCCAAGGAAGGAACGGGGAAGACCATCGCGCCGGCCCGAGCCGGCGGAGCGGCGCTGCGCGGATGCCGGCAGCGATCCGGCGCGCACGCGGCCGGCGCGGACTACGCCGCGCGGCCGCCGCGTTCGCTCAGTTGAACACGGCCTGGTAGAGAAAGCCCTCGCGCTCGCGCGCGACCGGCACCAGGAAGATGCCGACCTCGCCGATCGAGGCGTGGCGCATCACATACGTCTGCTGCGGGAACAGGAACGCCGAGCCGTTGCGGAACAACAGCGAGAACGGCACCCGCGCCGACATCGGCTGCGGCTGGGTGCTCAGCGCGCGCGCTTCGACCAACACGAACGGCACCTCGCCGTCGTTGATCTGCGCGGCGTAGGTCTCGTTCACGTGCGGAGCGAAGTGGTCGAGCGTCAACAAATCCATCGATGCGGGCCTCCCCAAAAGCCGAGGCCGCATCCTCTCCGCGACGGCGCGCGGATGCAAGCCCCGGGTGCGCGGCGCAGGGCGTTCGCCGACCGGCGGCGGTGAGCGCGTTCGGGCGGAAGGCCGCGCGGGCAAAGATAAGTAAAGAGGAACGAGTGAAGAGGAACGAGAAACCAGTAGAAGCCGCTCTACTCGTTCTTCGTTTCTCTTCACTGGTTCCTGCCTCACTCGGCTCGCACCGGCCGCGGCGGCGCAGATCGATGCGTCTGCGCCCGCCGCGGCCGGCCGATACCAGGGAACTGCCGCCGTCGCCGCGCCCGGCGGCGACTGCCCGCGCGCCCGGCGCGGCCGTCACCACGACGAGACGGCCGGCGGAGCGTCCGCGCCAGCGCGCAGGGCGCGCGCCGCGACGGCGGCATCGGCTCGCGCGCCTTGCGCCGGGAGCCGTCCCCTCCCCCGCACCCGCGGGGAACCGCTGGCGCCGCCGCATCGCGCGGCGACGCCGAAAACCCGCAGCGGCGCTTACAAAGCGGCCGCCGCCGTCGCCGGCAACGCGCGTTCGCGGATCGCGGTCACCGCGACCACCGCCTCGACGCTTTCGCCGCCGGCCTGCACCCGATAGGTGTAGGTGTCGACGCCGGCGAAGCCCGGATCGGGCCGATACGTCGCGCGATCGCGCTCGATCGTGACCCGCCCGTGGCGCGGCGCCTGGGCGAGGCTGTAACGCAGCGGCGCGCCGCTGCCGGCGGCGCCGCGCAGCACGATGGTCGAATCCGCGCCGTCGACGCTGTGGGTGACCACATCGCCCGCGTGCAGCGGCTCGAACCGGCGCAGCCGCGCCAGTTCGCGCGCGATCGGCGCCAAGGCCGCATCGCGTTCGCGCTGCGCCGGCTCGACGCGCGCGCGGCCGGCTTCGCGTTCGGCGTCCGTTCGCGCCTCCTGCGACGCGGCCGAGGCCAACTGACTCAGGGAAAGACCGAGAAGCCCATCCTCCGACTGCGGGGCGCCGATCGCGCCCGCTCCCAGCGCGAGAAGCGCCAGGCCGATCGCGAGGGGCCCCTGGATACTCTTGTACGGCATGCCAACTCCTTCTGGTGGTGTCGAGTACGAAGACTCCGGACCGCGCATCCGTGCGCGCATCGCCGTTGCGAACGCGATCCTGGCTTGGGTCCGGACCCGTTCGCGAAGGTGTATCGCCAACGGGAAAGCATGATCGCAGCAAGGCGTCGCAGGGGCCGAGACCGGGCGCGAACGCGGTCGAAAAAAGCGCGATCCGGCGGATGTTTTTTCGCTGCGGGCAACGCGTGGAATCGCGCGCTCCGCAAGCGCCGCCGCGGATCGGACGCACGAACGCCCGGGCAAAGAAAAAGCCCGCCGAAGCGGGCTTTTTCTACCACTCGGCGCGAACGCCCGGGCTCAGTATTCGCCCATGAAATCGCGCTTGCCGATGTCCATGCCATTGTTGCGCAAGATCGCGTACGCGGTGGTCGCATGGAAGAAGAACTGCGGCAGGCCGTAATGCACCAGGTAGTCGTGGCCGCTGAAGCGACGCTCCTTCGGCGTGCCCGCGCGCAGCACGATCTCGCGATCGTGCGCGCCCTCGAACAAGGCCGGTTCCAGGCTCTCCAGGAACTCGCGGGTCTTCGCCACCCGCGCCAGCAATTCGTCGAAGCTGCGCTCGCTGTCGTCGTAGGCCGGCACCGCCACGTCGGCCAGGCGCGCGCCGATGCCCTTGGCGAAATCGCAGGCGATCTGCACCTGACGCAGCAGCGGGAACATGTCGGGGAACAGGCGCGCCTGCAGATAGGCGTCGGCGTCGATCTTGCGCTCGGCGGCGTGGGCCTGGGTGCGGGCGAGGATCGTGGACAGGCTGCCGAGCAATTGCTGCAGCACCGGGACGCTGGCGGTGTACATCGAAACGGTCATGGCGGAACCGGGTTGGGAAGGATGGCGCCTATGGTAAGGCCTGCGGGGCGAGGCGGCACGAAAGCATCGGCGCCGCAGTGCCGCGACTGGAAGCCCGCGGCTCGGAACCCGCGATCCTCGCGCCAGGAATTTCGGATCCGACGGATTCCTTTCGCTCCGCAATGAACTTCACTCGTCCTGTCGCTTGCCGCGCCGCTTGCCCCGGCTCTCCTTCAACGCCGCCGCCCAGCGTTGCGCACCGGTGCCCTGACCGCCCAACGCATCCTCGGGATTGGCCAAGCGGCAACGGTCCAGCGACAGGCAACCGCAACCGATGCACTGATCCAAGGTGTCGCGCATCAAGGTCAGATGGGCGATGCGTTGCTCCAACTCGTCTTTCCACGCCGCCGACAGTCGGCTCCAGTCGGCGCGCGTGGGCACGCGCGAATCGGGCAGCGTTTCCAAGGCTTCGCGGATCGTCGCCAGCGGCATGCCCACGCGTTGCGCGACCCGGATCACCGCGATCCGGCGCAACGTGTCGCGGCTGTAGCGGCGCTGATTGCCGGCGGTGCGCACGCTGTGGATCAACCCCTTGGCCTCGTAGAAATGCAGCGCCGACACCGCCACGCCGGAGCGCTCGGCCACCTGCCCCACGCTCAATTCCATCGCCACGCTCATGCATCGCCTCGCTTCGGGCCGGGGGTGCGGCAAAACACCGCGCAGAAATCGCGCGCACCCTATTGACCTCAACTTAAGTCAAGGTTCTATGCTGCGCTCGGTCTCACAAAGGCGTCAAGTCATGGCTTCGCAACGCAACGCGAACGAATCCTCACCTTCCCCCAAGGTCAAGGCCGTCGTGTTCGACCGCTACGGCGCGCCGGAAGTGCTGCGCGCGGTCGAGCTGCCGATGCCGCAAGCCGCGCCCGGCGAAATCCGCGTGCGCGTGCGCGCGGCCGGCGTGCGGCCGAGCGACATCGCGCTGCGCAGCGGTTTGAGCGCGCGCGGCGGCAACGACGGCCGCGCGCGTTTCCCGCGCCGGCTCGGCAACGAGTTCGCCGGCGTGGTCGATCAAGTCGGCGCGGGCGTCGCCGAGTTCGCGGTCGGTGACGAAGTGATGGGCTGGGCCGCGGCGATGAGCTACGCCGAAGCGCTGACCGTGCCCGCCGAGCAAGCGGTGCACAAGCCGCACACGATGACCTGGGCGGTCGCCGGCGCCCTGCCCTCGACCGGCCAGACTGCGCACGCTGCGCTGCGCCAGCTCGGCGTGCGGGCCGGCCACACTGTGCTGATCCACGGCGCCGCCGGCGCGCTCGGCTGCGTCGCCGTGCAACTGGCGGTGGCCTGGGGCGCGCGCGTGATCGGCAGCGCCGCCGCGGACGATCACGATTACCTGCGCACGCTCGGCGCGCTGCCCGTGGCCGACGACGCGAGCGGCGTCGAGCACGCCCGCGCGCTGGCCCCGCACGGCATCGATGCGTTGTTCGACACCTGCGGCCACGTCGATTTCGCGCCATGGCTGGCGCTGGCCGCGCCGCAACGCGCGTTGAGCCTGTCGCGGCGTTACGGCTTGGCCGAACTGCGCAGCCAGCGCAGCCGCGAACGTCTGGCCGAACTGGTCGCGATGCACCAGCGCCACGGCCTGATGGTGCCGGTGCGCGAAATGTTCCCGCTGACCCGCGCCGCCGAAGCGCACCGCGCGGTCGAGCGCGGCCCGGCGCGCGGCAAGGTGGTGCTGATGGTCTACGAGGCCATGCCGCTGTCGCTGCTGAGGCTCAGCGCATGAGCGAACGCGGCGGCGAAGCGGGCGGCGCGCACGCGCGGACGTTGTCGGGAGAGCCTTCGGAGTCGATGGGCCATGTGATCGGGTCGCAGGGCGCCGGGGCCGAGGGCTCTCCTTACAACCTCCACGACGAGGCGCCGCCTCGCACGGACGCTTCCGTTCCGGTCCCCGACGAACGCATGCTGGCGCGGCGGAGCGGATCGGCCGGAACGGGAGCGCCCGTGCGAGGCGGGGCGTCGGCGCAAGACGTGTTAGAAGACAGCGTGCCCTATACCGACGACACGCAAACACCGCCGCGCGAAAGCCTGTTCGCCCCGCGCTACCGCGGCCTCACCGTCGGCGCGGTCGCGCTGGTCAGCTTGGTCGGCTTCGAGGCGCTGGCGGTGACCACGGCGATGCCGACCGTGGCGCGCGCGCTCGACGGCTTGCCGCTGTACGCGCTCGCCTTCGCCGGAACGCTCGCCGCCAGCGTGGTCGGCATGGTCGCCGCCGGCCCCTGGGCCGACGCGCGCGGTCCCGGCGGGCCGCTGCGCCACGGCATCGCCTGGTTCGCGCTCGGGCTGATCGTGGCCGGGCTGGCGCCGTCGATGGGTTGGCTGATCGCCGGACGCATCGTGCAGGGCTTCGGCGGCGGCTTGATCTCGGTGGCGCTGTACGTGGTGGTCGGGCGGGTCTATCCGCCGGCGCTGCGGGTCAAGATCTTCGCCGCGTTCGCCGCCGCGTGGGTGTTGCCGGCGATCGTCGGCCCTGCGATCAGCGGCGCCATCGTCGAACACGTCGGCTGGCGCTGGGTGTTCCTGTCGGTGCCGCTGGTGGCGGCGCTGGCCGCGTGCTGGGTGCTGCCGTCGCTGCGCGGGCTGGGCCCGATCGCCGAGGCCGAACCGGCGCGCCCCGGCGACGCGATGCGCTTGCCGTGGGCGGTGCTCGCCACCGCCAGCCTGCTGGCGCTGCATTACGGCGGCCAGCGCAGCGGCTGGACCGCGCTGGCGTGGCTGCTGCCCGCGGCGCTCGCGCTGACGCTGGCGGCCTCGCGCCTGCTCCCGCCCGGCGCGCTGCGCGCCGCGCGCGGGCTGCCCACCGTGGTCTCGCTGCGCGGCATCGCCGCCGGCGCGTATTTCCTCACCGAGGCCTACATCCCGCTGCTGCTGTCGTCCGAACGCGGCCTGTCGCCGACCTGGGCCGGCGCGGTGCTGACCCTCGGCGCGATCGGCTGGTCCACCGGCTCGTGGCTGCGCGGCCGCAACGCGCACCCGCGCCGGCCGTGGCGCTATCTGCAAGCCGGCATGGCGATGATCGCGCTGGGCGTGACCGCGATCGCCGCGCTGGCGCTGCTGCGCGCGCCGATCGCGCTCGGCATCGCCGGCTGGATCGTTTCGGGGCTGGGCATGGGCCTGATCTATCCGACCCTGTCGGTGCTGATGCTGGAACTGTCGCCGCCGCAGGAACAAGGGCGCAATTCCTCGGCGCTGCACCTAGGCGATGCGATGTACACCGCCGCCGCGCTGGCGCTCGGCGGCTCGGTGTTCGCGGCCTTGCTGAGCCGCTCGCACACCTTGGCCTATGTGTGCGGCTTCGCCATCGCGTTCGCGTTGGCGGCCTTGGGGCTGATGCTGGCGGCGCGGGTGCGGGTACTGCCGCGGGCTTGAACGCCGCGCTTCAGCGCGCCGTCTGCGCCTGCGCGCGCGCCGCCGCGAGCTGGCGCGGCGCGGCCTGGGCCAACCGCTGGTATAGCGCCACCACCTGCTCCATCAAGCCTTGCGTGCTCCAGCCGCGCGCGTCCACCGGCCCGGCCGCGGAAAGCCGCGCGCGCAGTTCCGGCGAGCGCAGCACATCGGCCACGTGCGCGGCGAAGGCGTCGACGTTCTCCTCGCTGACCACCGCGCTGCGCGCATCGCGCAACACCGTCGCGGTGCCCATCACCGCGGTGGAGACGATCGGCACGCCCAGCGCCATCGCTTCGATCAGCACCAGGCCTTGGGTCTCGGTCGGCGAGGCGAACACGAAGGCGTCGCCGGCGCGGTAGGCGTCGAGCAAGGTGGTGCGGCGGTCGAGATTGCCGAAGAAGCGCACGTTGCGGTCGAGCCCGTATTCCTTCGACAAACGCTTGAGCCGCTCCGCGTCCGGGCCTTCGCCGGCGACGATGAACATCAGATCCGGGAAGTCGACGATCAGCTTGCGCGCCACCTGCAGCAGGAAGGCGATGTTCTTCTCCACGGCCAGACGGCTCACCGTCACCAGCGTCGGCCGCGTCGCCTCGATGCCGTGCTCGGCGCGGAACGCCGCGCCGTCGCCGCGCGCGAACTCGCTCAGGTCGATGCCGGTCGGCAGCACGGTCGAGGGCGTGGCGATGCCGTAGCGGTTCAGCACCTCGACCATCTGCGCGGTCGGCACGATCAGGTGATCGACGCCGTGGCAGAGCATGCGCGACAGCCGCCGCGCGACCAGCCGCAGCAGCGCCACCGGCGCCCACGGCAGGTAGTGGCCGATGTATTCCTCGAAATAGGTGTGGTACGTCTCCACCGTCGGCCGGCCGGTCAGCTCGGCCAGCCGCACGCCCAGGCGGTGGGCGCGGAACGGGGTGTGGATGTGGATCACGTCCCACGGGCGCTTCGCCAGTTTCGGCAGGATCCGGCGCATGTCCGGGGCGCGGATCAGGCGGTCCTCGGGGTCGAAGAAGATGACCCGGGCCGGCAGGCGGACGATCTCGAACTCGTCGCTGTCGTGCAGTTCCTGGCCGCTGCCCGGGCCGTAATCCGGCGCGACCAGGGTCACCGCGTGGCCCATCCGCGCCAGCGACTGGGCGAAGGTGCGGATCGAGGTCGACACCCCGTTGACCCGCGGGAAGTACACGTCCGAGAGCATCAGGATGTTCATCCTGCCCAGCCTAGAGGGGGCGGATGACCGATTTGTGTCCTGGGCGCCACACCCGGCAAATCAACGTGGTTGCGTAACCCGCCCCGGCTTCCCACCATGGCTCACCGCCCCGCCCGCCGCGCCGATGTCCCGCCTCCCCGATACCGATTCCGAGTCCCCCGCCCCCGTCCGCCGCCCGCGCTGGCTGCGCCGCGTCCTCGCGCTGGTCCTGCTGGCCTGGATCGCCAGCGGCGTCTACCACGTCTACAAGCCGCTGCCCGCCGGGGTCAGCGTGGCCGGCCCGCTGCGCACCGCGCGCGAAGTCGCCCTGCTCACCGACATCACCTGGACCGACCCGCAAGGCGCGCGCCACAGCGATCAGCACGTGTTCGACGAAGCGCTGCGCCTGATCGGCCAAGCCGACCGCGCCATCGTCGCCGACCAGTTCCTGTTCAACGATTTCGGCAGCGAAAACCCCGGCGATGCGCGCTACCGCAAGCTCAGCCAGGAACTCACCGACGCGCTGATCGCGCGCAAACGCGCCGTGCCGGGTTTGACCGTGGTGCTGATCACCGACCCCATCAACACCGTCTACGGCGGCCGCGCCTCGCCGTATCTGGATCAGTTGCGCGAAGCCGGCGTCGAAGTCGTCGCCACCGACCTCGCCCGCCTGCGCACGCCGAACCCGGCATGGTCGGGCCTGTGGCAGTTGTGCTGCCGCTGGGCCGGCAACGACGCCGACGGCGGCTGGCTGCCCAATCCGCTCGGCCCCGGCAAAGTCGGCCTGCGCAGTTGGCTGGCGCTGCTGAATCTCAACGCCAACCACCGCAAGACCCTCGTCGTCGATCAAGGCCCGGACTGGACCGCGCTGGTGGCCTCGGCCAATCCGCACGACGCCAGCAGCCTGCACGGCAACGTCGCCCTGCGCTTCAGCGGCGCCGCCGCGCTGGATCTGCTCGCCAGCGAGCGCGCGGTGGTCGCGCTGTCGGGCGCGGCGTGGCCGCGCGCGTTGCCGGCCGCGGTTCCGCCCGAGAGCATCGTCGACACCACCAGCGCGCCGCGCGTGCAAGTGCTGACCGAGGCCAAGATCCGCGACGCCCTGCTCGCCGCGGTCGACGGCGCGCGCGGCGGCGACCGGCTCGATATCGCCGTGTTCTATTTCTCGCACCGGCGCCTGGTCGATGCCGTGGTCGCCGCGCACAAGCGCGGCGTCGGCGTGCGCGTGCTGCTGGATCCGAACGAAGACGCCTTCGGCCGCAAGAAGAACGGCGTGCCGAACCGGCAAGTCGCCTCCGAATTGGTCGCCGCCGGCGTTCCGGTGCGCTGGTGCGACACCCACGGCGAGCAATGCCACGCCAAGCTGCTGCTGCGCACGGGCAGCGACGGCAAGATCGAATTGATCGCCGGTTCGGCCAATTACACGCGGCGCAATCTGGACGACTACAACCTGGAATCCAGCGCGCGCGTGGTGGCCCTGGACGACGCGCCGGTGGCGCAGCAGGCCAAGGCCTATTTCGAGCACAGCTGGAGCAACGGCGACGGGCAGACCATCAGCGCCGATTACGCCAAATACGCCGACGAATCGACGCTGCGCAAGATTTGGTACCGCATCGCGGAGGCGAGCGGGTTGTCGAGTTTCTGAGTCGGCATCGCATTTACGGCGCGATCCGATGCCGCGCGGTCGCGGTTCACGCCGCTCCTACAGGTCGTCCATGTAGGAGCGGCGTGAGCCGCGACCGCGAAACCGCAACCACGACGCCCCCCGCCGCGCGCGTCATCGGGCAATCGTCCGCCACCATGCTGCGCCGCAGCTTGCCCCATCGGACGATGGCGCCGTCGCCCGCGCGGCGCTTCACTGCGGCCACGCCGGAGCCCGTTCCGGCCTGGGGAGCCGCCGCATGTCCGCCGCATTCCGCCCGCTCCGCCGGCCCGCGCGCCGCGCGGCCCGTCGCTGGCCGCTGCTGTCCGTCCTGCTCGCCGCCGCGGCCTGCGCCGCGCCCGCGTTCGCTTCCAGCGAAGTGACCGGCTTCGGCGGCAACCCCGGCAATCTGCGCATGTTCGCCTACGTGCCGCCGAACCTGCCGGCCGACGCGCCGCTGGTGGTCGCGCTGCACGGCTGCTCGCAAAGCGCGGCCAGCTACGACGCCGAAACCGGCTGGGAAATGCTGGCTCAGCGCTGGCGCTTCGCCCTGCTGCTGCCGCAGCAGCAAAGCGCGAACAACTCCAGCACCTGCTTCAACTGGTTCGAGCCGGGCGACACCGCGCGCGGCCAGGGCGAAGCGCTGTCGATCAAGCAAATGATCGACCGCATGCGCGCCGATCACGCGACCTCGAACAGCCGCGTCTACGTCACCGGCCTGTCCGCCGGCGGCGCGATGGCGGCGGCGCTGCTCGCGGTCTACCCCGACACCTTCGCCGGCGGCGCCATCGTCGCCGGCTTGCCGTACCGCTGCGCGACCTCGTCGTCGGCCGCGTTCTCGTGCATGTCGCCCGGCACCGATCTCAGCCCGCAGCAATGGGGCGACAAGGTGCGCGCCGCGAGTTCGCACGCCGGCCCGTGGCCCATCGTGTCGTTGTGGCAAGGCGACGCCGATTACCTCGTGCGGCCGATGAACCAGACCGAGCTGATGCAGCAATGGACCAACGTCCATGGCATCGACCAAACGCCGGAGGTCGAAGACACCGTCGCCGGCGTCGCGCACAAGGTCTATCGCGACGCGGCCGGCCGCGCCTTGGTCGAGACCTATACCGTCGCCGGCATGGGCCACGGCGTGCCGGTCGACCCGGGCAACGGCGAAAGCCAGTGCGGCACGGCGGGCGCTTACGTTCTCGACGCGAACATTTGTTCGAGCTACTACATCGCGCGTTTCTGGGGGCTGGACGATCTGGACCCGAACCCGCCGCAAGCGGTCTTGACGGCGCCGGCCGACGGTGCCGCGGTCAGCGGCACGGTGACGCTGACCGCCGAAGCCAGCGACGATGTCGGCGTGGAGCGGGTCGAGTTCCTGCTCGACGGCGCGGTGCTCGGCAGCGACGCCAGCGCGCCGTACTCGCTGCAATGGAACAGCGCGAACGCGAGCGACGGCGCGCATCGCTTGCAGGCGCGGGCTTTTGATTTGGCCGGCAACACCGGTTCCTCGGCGGCGGTCACGATCCAGGTCAGCGGAGGCGGCGCCGCGACCTTGGTCATGGAGTTCGACAACGAAGACGCCAACGACGGCTACGTCAAGGCCAACGCCGACGGCAGCGCCGCCGCGGCCGGCACGCTGGAAGCCAGCTACGGCCTCGCCAGCGGCCGCGGCGCCGACGCCAAGCTCAACCGCAGCCTGCTCTCGTTCGACACCTCCGCGTTGCCCGACGGCGCGAGCATCGTCGCCGCCACGCTCAGCGTCGCCTTCCGCAGCGCTTACGGCGACCCGTGGAGTTCGCCGGCCGGCAACCGCCTGCTGATCGACGCGCGCCGCGGATGCTTCGGCGGCTGCGCCATCGAAGCCGGCGACTATGCCGCCGCGGCCGACGCCGACGCGGTCGCCGAACTCGCGCGCTTCACCGGCGGCCGTCAGAGTTCGGGGGCCTTCGACGCGGCGGGCCTGAGCGCCATCGATCCCGCCGGCCGCACCCAGCTGCGGCTGCGTTTCGAGCAAGCCCCTGTCGGCACGAACTATTTGTGGATCGATCGCGGGGCCGGCGCGAAGCTTCGGGTCGAGTATCGGCCGTGAGGCGGAATGGGAGATGGCGTGTGGAGATAGGAGATAGGAGATAGGAGATAGGAGATAGGAGATAGGAGATAGCTTAGGCCGGCTTTTGCTATCTCCTAGCTTCTGTACGCTATCTCCTCGCTCCCCGCCCCTCCATGCCGTATCGTCCCCGCCATGGATCCGCTCCGCTACCTGCGCGGCTACCCGCCGCACGTCCTGACCCAAGTGCAAGCCTTGATCGACGCCGGCAAGCTCGGCGAGGTCTTGCGCAAGCGCTACGACCACGGCGGCCACGACGTGCGCGACGACAAGGCGCTGTACGAATACGTGGTGGCGATCAAAGACCGCTACATGCGCAAGGCCGAGCCGCTCAACAAGGTCGTCTACGACAACAAGCTGCACGTGGTGAGCCAGGCGTTGGGCACCCACACCGCGATCTCGCGCGTGCACGGCGGCAAGCTCAAGGCCGCGCGCGAGATCCGCATCGCCACCTTGTTCCGCGACGCGCCGGCGCCGTTCCTGGAAATGATCGCGGTGCACGAGCTGGCGCATCTGAAGCATCGCGACCACGACAAGGGGTTCTATCAGCTGTGCTCGCACATGAGCCCGGACTATCACCAGCTCGAGTTCGATCTGCGCTTGTATCTGACCGCGCAGGAAACCGAGGCGGCCTCCAAGCGCTGAGGCTGGGTGTAGGAGCGGCATAAGCCGCGACCGCTCTCCCCAATTCGCGCCGTCGCTTCGTTTGCGCGGTCGCAGCTTACGCAGCTCCTACACTCGGAAACTAACCGGCCGGAGCCCTGTAGGGGCGGCGTAAGCCGCGACCTCCCCCCATTTCCGCCGTCGCTTCGTTTTCGCGGTCGCAGCTCGCGCAGCTCCTACACTCGGAAACGAACCGGCCGGAGCCCCTGTAGGAGCGGCGCGAGCCGCGACCGCGAAAACCCAACCACGACGAAACCCGCCGATCCGCCGTCAATCGTGATGCTCTTCCTCGCGCACCATCAACAGCGCGATCAAGGTCAGCGCGCCCGCCGCCGCCAGGTAATACCCGACGTACGCCAGCCCGTAACTCTGCGCCAGGAAGGTCGCGATCGACGGCGCCAGCGACGCGCCCAGGATCCCCGCGAAATTGAACGCCAGCGACGCGCCGGTGTAGCGCACCGCGGTCGGGAACATCTCCGACAGAATCGTCCCCAACGGCCCGTACGTCAGCCCCATCACGCCCAGCCCCAGGCTCAGGAACGCGAACACGCCCCAGGCGTTGCCGCCGACGAACAACTGCTCGAACAGCACGCCGAACACCATCACCGCCAGGGTCGAGACGATCATCGCCAAACGCCGCCCGCTGCGGTCGGCGAACATCGCCGACAAGGGAATGGTCGCGGCGAAGCACACCACGCTGCCCAGTTGCAGCAGCAGGAATTCGTGGCGGGTGTAGCCCAGGTGCGCGGTGCCCCAACTCAGCGCGAACACCGTCATCAGATAGAACAGCACGAACGTCGCCAGCGCCGCGAAGGTGCCGGCGATCAGCGCGCCGGGATGGCGCAGCAGCACGCCGACCATCGGCACCTTGACCCGCTCGTGATGATCCATGGCCTTGCGGAACGCCGGCGTCTCGCTGATCCGCAGCCGCACCCACAGGCCGACGAACACCAGCGCCGCGCTGGCCAGGAACGGGATGCGCCAGCCCCAGGCGAAGAAGGCGTCGTCGCCCATCAGGTCGGTCAACACCAGGAAGATGCCGGTGGACAGGAAGAAGCCGATCGGCGCGCCCAGCTGCGGGAACATGCCGTACCACGCGCGCTTGCCCGGCGGCGCGTTCTCGGTCGCCAGCAACACCGCGCCGCCCCACTCGCCGCCCAGGCCCAGGCCTTGGCCGAAGCGGCACAGCGCCAGCGCGATCGGCGCGGCGATGCCGATGCTGGCGTAGGTCGGCAGCAGGCCGATGGTGACCGTGGACAGGCCCATGGTCAGCAGCGCCGCCACCAGCGTCGCCTTGCGCCCGATGCGGTCGCCGAAATGGCCGAAGATCGCCGCGCCGACGGGGCGGGCGAAGAACGCCAGCGCGAACGCGGCCAGCGATTGCAAGGTCGCGGTGTTGGGATCGGCCGAGGGGAAGAACAGCTTGGGGAACACCAGCACCGCGGCGGTGGCGTAGATGTAGAAGTCGAAGAACTCGATGGTGGTGCCGATCAGGCTCGCGAACAGGACCCGCGAGGGAGAATTGACCGTGGCCTGGGCGGCTGCGCTCATCGGCATGTCCGGATTGTCGGGGGGAGGTGCTGCATAGATACCCGATCCCGGGCCGGTTCGGCAAAGCCCCGATGGTCTTAGCCGCTGGCCGCGCACGGCGCGATCCGGCAAGGTGGCGGCACCCCCGCCGCGAAGCCCCGCGTCCATGAGCGAATCCGCCCCTCTCCGCGTCGCCTTGATCGGCTACGGCTTCGCCGGCAAGACCTTTCACGCGCCCTTGATCGCGGCGACGCCGGGACTGGCGCTGAGCGTGGTCGGCTCCAGCGACGCGGCCAAGGTCGCCGCCGATGTTCCCGGCGCCGCCGTCGTCGCCGACCCGCTGCGAGCCGCGACCGATCCGCGCGCCGACCTGATCGTGATCGCCACGCCCAACCACAGCCACGCCCCGCTCGCGCGCGCCGCGCTCGCGGCCGGCAAGCACGTGGTGGTCGACAAGCCCTTCACCCTGGACCTGAGCGAAGCGCGCGAACTCGCGGCGCTGGCGCAACGCCACGACCGGCTGCTGTCGGTGTTCCAGAACCGGCGCTGGGACAGCGACTACCTCGGCGTGAAACGCGCCATCGAATCGGGCCGGCTCGGCGAGATCGCGCACTTCGAATCGCATATCGACCGCTTCCGCCCGCAGGTGCGCGAGCGCTGGCGCGAGCAGGCCGGTCCCGGCACCGGCGTGTGGTGGGACCTGGGCCCGCATCTGGCCGATCAGGCGCTGCAGTTGTTCGGCCTGCCCGAGCGCGTGTTCGCCAGCCTCGCCACGCAGCGCGAAGGCGCGGTGGTCGCCGATTGGGCGCACGTGGTGCTGGAGTACCCGCGGCTGCGGGCGATCCTGCACGCCGGCATGCTCGCCGCCGGCGGGGTTTCGCGTTTCCTCGTCCACGGCAGCGCCGGCAGCGTGGCGAAAGCGCGCGCCGACCGGCAGGAAGCGCAGTTGCTCGCCGGCATGAAGCCCGGCGCGCCCGGCTGGGGCGAGGACGACGACGAACTGCGATGGTTCGGCGCCGACGCGCAAGAACGCTGGCCGACGCCGGTCGGCGATCAGCGCAATTACTACGCGCAAGTGCGCGACGCCGTCGCCGGCCGCGGCGCCAACCCCGTCTCGCCGCTGCAAGCGGTGGCCTTGATGGCGGTGCTGGAAGCGGCCGAGGCTTCGGCCGCGCAAGGCCGCGCGTTGGCGCCGGCGTTGAGCGAAGAAGAGCGCGCCGCGTTCGCGCGCGAGCGCGAGGCCGCGCAAGCGCGAGGCTGAGCCGGACTCACCGTCGCTCATCGCGTGATGAACGATCGCGCCGCGCGTACCGCCACGTACTGCGCGAAAGCGAAAGCGCGATTCCAACGAAGAAAAAAACCGCTCGCGTTTTCGCCGCGCGAGCGTGAACGCGCGCGCCGCGCGTCACGCGCCTGCGCGGACCGAGCGCACGCGTTCGCGCGGCGTCCGGGCGAATTTGCAAGCGCGGAAGAACTCGCAAGCGCGCCGCGCGCACACGCGCAGCGCCGAGTTCATCGCAGATCGGCAAATCGGTAATAAGCACGGCGGCTAATGCGCGAAACATCAAAGTTTCGCCGGCGCGCGCTTTTCTACTCTGTGCGCGCTCCAACCGAGCGGCGCCGCCTCTCCCCGGCGCGGCGCCGCGACGCAACGGATGCGCCCTTCCCTCCCGGCCCCGCGCGGGCCGTTGTTCAGTTGCGCGACTCCGGCCATTCCGGCGCCGCGCCATGACCGCAATTGGCGGCGAGGCCATGGCCGCGCCGCGTTCCAGGGGAGTCGTCGGCGGCCTCGTTCCTCGCCCACGCCGCGACGCATGCGCGTCGACGGCGGCGCGTGCGCGCGGCCGCGCCGCGGCATCGCTGTCTCCACACACACCTCCACCGAAGCAGGTACTTACCATGAATCAGCGCATCCTCCGCTCCGTCCGCCTGAGCGCCCTCGCCTGCGCCCTGGGCCTTTCCTTCGTCGCCACCCAAGCCAGCGCGCAAAGCGCGGAAGTCGTATCGGCCGGGAGCAAGGCCTGCGCGCTCAGCGGCGGCGTCACCGTCACCCTGCTGGGCCTCAACACCACGTTGCCGCTGCCGTGCACCGGTCAAGCCCAGGTCACCGCGCCGGGCAGCAAGGAGAACAGCGCGCTGGGTCTGGACATCGGCCTGCTCGGCTTGGTCAGCGTGGTCAAGGTCGACGTCGCCCAACAGCGCGCCGACTACACCAACCTCGCCGGCGCCACCGCGCTCGACGCGCGCTCCTCGGCCGCGGGCCTGAGCCTGGTGCAGAACCTCGTCAGCCTGGAAGGCGCCAGCGGCACCTTGGCCTGCGACTCGCTGACCGGCAGCACCGTGCTGCAGTGCCAGGCCGCCGCCAACGTCGCCGACGTGCGCATCGCCGGCGGCAACGTCATCACCGTCCCCTCGCCGCTGCCGCGCGATTTCACCGTGCCGGTCGGCGGCAGCATCCGTCTGGTGGTGCTCGGCCTGACCATCGAAGTCCCGGTCGGCGGCGCGCTCAAGCTCAACCATGTCACCACCCAGGGCGCGGGCACGCGCAACGTCAGCGTGACCCACAAGCCGGCGCAGCTGACCCTCGGCGGCAGCGTGCAGGTCGGCGGCCTGGGCCTGGTCGGCGTCAACGTCGAAGCCGCGGTCAGCCCGGAGACCATCAACGTCACCGGCCGTACGCCGTTCACGGCCGTCACCGTGGATTGAGTTGGTTCGTTAGCGGCGTAGTTCGTCCGCAGCGCCCCGCGTCGGCGACGACGCGGGGCGATTGTGTTTTGAGGCTAGGGAAAGAAGGGAATGGGGAAAGAAGGGAATGGGGAATGGGAGGGAGCGCAGGTGAAGCCCTCATTCCCCATCCTTCTTTTCCTCTGTTCCTTTCGCCGAAAGCGCTATCCTCCCGCCCGCCGCAACATGGCGAGTGCGGAGCTCCCCATTCCCCATTCCCCATTCCCCATTCCCCATTCCCCATTCCCTATTCCCTTCTTTCCCTAGCGCTGAAAGCGCGATCCCCCACAACTGCGCAACCTCGATCAACTCCCCCCTGCCACCCTCTCCCGGCACGACGACGACGGAGCATGCCCTTGGTTCGCAGCACCACCTTCGAGCAATACAGCGCCCGCATCGAGAAAGTGGTGGCGTTCCTGGCGCAACGCCTCGACCAGCCGCTGACCTTGGCGCAACTGGCCGAAGCCGGGCATTTCTCGCCCTATCACTTCCACCGCGTCTACCGCGGCCTGATGGGCGAGACCATCGCCAGCACCCAGCGCCGCCTGCGCCTGCACCGCGCCGCGCACGAGCTGCTGCACAGCCCGCACAGCATCGCGCGCATCGCCCAGCGCGCCGGCTACGCCAGCGTCGCCGCCTTCACCCGCGCGTTCGGCGCCGCCTACGAGCAGACTCCGGCGGCGTTCCGCAAGCGTCGTGCCGCCCCGCCCGCGCTGGCCCGCGCGGACTTCGACCCGACTCTGGAGAGCCTCATGTACACCGCGCAAATTTCCACCCTCGCCCCGCACCGCGCCGTCGCCCTGCCGCACCGCGGCGACTACAACGGCATCGGCCCCGTGTTCGAGCGCCTGTACGGCTGGGCCGGCGCGTCGGGCCTGCTCGGCCCGCAGCCGGTGCGCGCGTTCGGCATCTACTACGACAGCCCCAACGACACGCCGGCCGAAGAACTGCGCTCCGAGGCCTGCCTCGCGGTGCCGGCCAACACCGCGCCCGGCGACGGCATGCGCTGGATCGAGATCGCCGGCGGCCGCCACGCCGTGGTCGTGCACACCGGTCCCTACAGCGAACTGCACCGCGCCTACGACTGGCTGTTCTGCCAATGGCTGCCGGCCAGCGGCGAGGAAGCCGGCGACGCGCCGGTGTACGAGGAATACCTCAACGACAGCCGCAGCCTGCCGCCCGAGCAATGGCAAACCGCGATCTGCCTGCCGCTGAAATGATCCGTTCGCAGCGCCTGTAGGAGCGGCGTAAGCCGCGATCCACCCAATCGACGCACGCAAGCGAAGCCGCCGAAGCCCTGATCTTCGGCGGCTTTTTCTTGTCGATCTTTTCCGGCTTCGGCTATCGCGTGGTATTCGATCGCTTCGGTGGATCGCGGCTCACGCCGCTCCTACGCACAGCGCCAACTCGCACCGCGCTCACAGATCGCACCCGCCCCATCGCGCCGCATCAACGGATTTTTAGCGTTCCAACCGCTACCGTGCGTCCATGACGCATCCAAGCCCGCAGTCCCCGGATCGCCCGCGATGAGCGCGCAGTGCGATTACAGCTTCGGCATCGAGGAAGAGTTCTTCCTCGTCCGTCCCCACAGCCGCCTGCTCGCCACGCAAGTGCCCGCGCGCCTGCTCAAGCGCGCGCGCGCCGAACTCGGCGAGAGCATCGAAAGCGAACTGCTGCAAGCGCAGATCGAAATCGCCTCGCCGGTGCAATGCGACCCCGCCCAGGCCCGGCGCCAACTCGGCGAACTGCGCCGCGGCCTGGCCGCGCTCGCGCACGAGCACGGGCTGGCGCTGCTCGCCGCCGGCACCCACCCGCTGGGCCAATGGCGCGAGCAAAGCCCGACCGATAAGCCGCGCTACCGGCAGTTGGTCGAGGATTTCCAGATCGTCGCCCGGCGCAGCCAGGTCTGCGGCCTGCACGTGCACGTGCAACTGCCCGACGACGTCGACCGCGTGCAAGCGATGAACCGCGCGATGCCGTGGCTGCCGTTGCTGCTGGCGCTGTCCACGTCCTCGCCGTTCTGGGACCGTTTGAACAGCGGACTGATGAGCTACCGTCAGGCCATGTACGACGAATGGCCGCGCACCGGCATTCCCGATTTCTTCGCCGGCGAAGCCGAGTACGACGCCTTCGCCGCGCTGCTGGTGCGCGCCGGCGCGATCGGCGACGCGGGCTCGCTGTGGTGGGCGATCCGGCCCTCGCCGAACTTCCCCACCGTCGAGCTGCGCATCAGCGACGCCTGCACCCACCTCGACGACAGCCTCGCCATCGCCGCGCTGTTCCGCTGCCTGATGCGGCATATCTCGCGCCACCCCGCCGAAGCGCCGCCGTGCGACGCGGGCACGCGCCGCTTGATCGACGAAAACCGCTGGCGCGCCAAGCGCTCGGGCCTGCAGGCCGAATTCTTCGACGCCAGCGGCCGGATCGAACCCGCGCTGGCGCAGCTGCGGCGTTTGCGCGAACTCGTCGCCGACGATGCCGCCGCGCTCGACTGCACCGCCGCGCTGGCGCATCTGGACGTGATCGCCGAGCGCGGCACCAGCGCGCACGCGCAGTTGGCGATCTACCGCGAACGGCGCCAAAACGGCGCCAGCCGCAACACCGCGCTCAAGGCCGTGGTCGATTGGCTGCTGCAAGCGACCGTCCCCGCCGCGGACGCCGACACTCCCCCGAATTGATCCGCCCGAGCCCGCCATGGCCAACGCCGCCCGCAAACTATTGATCGGACTGTCCCCGCGCATGATGCGCAACCTGCCGCCCGAATACGGCTTCCGCAACAAGACCCTGCAATACCTCGAGCAATCGATGGCGCATTGGGTCATGAGCAGCGGCGCGCTGGTGGTGATGATCCCCACCGTCGACGCCGAGGGCGCGGTCCAGGCCAGCGACCTGTCGGTGCGCGATTACGCCGGCGCGCTCGACGGCCTGATCCTGCAAGGCGGCGCCGACATCGACCCGGTCGCATACGGCGAACGTCCCAGCGAATTGCTGATGGCGACCGATCCCGATCGCGACCGCTTCGAGCTGAGCCTGCTGCGCGCCTTCATCGACGTCGGCAAACCGGTGCTCGGCGTTTGCCGCGGCATGCAGCTCATCAACGTCGCCCACGGCGGCAGCTTGTACCAAGACTTGGTCGGCGGCGGCGCGACCCGCGCGCAGCATTACATTCCCGCGCAGTACGACGAACACAAGCACGCCTTGCGCTTGCGCGAGGACGGCTGGCTGGCGTCGCTGTATCCGCAGGTGGCCCAGCCGCAGGTCAATTCGATCCATCATCAGGGCATCAAGCAAATCGGCGACGGTCTGCAAGTGGAAGCCTGGTCCGAGGACGGCATCGCCGAATGCGTGCGCGGCGACGAGGGCTTCGTGGTCGGCGTGCAATGGCATCCGGAGTTCCACGATCATCGTTTCCCCGAATTGTTGTCGGGGCGGCCGTTGTTGATGGCGTTCATCGAGGCGGCGCGGCAGCGCGAGCGGGCCGGGGGTTGAAGCCTGCGCGGGCGAACGGGAGTTTCGGCGTGGTTGGGTTTTCGCGGTCGCGGCTCACGCCGCTCCTACCGCCCCACCTGTAGGAGCGGCGTGAGCCGCGACCGCGACACCCCGCTGGCCGCGCAAACAACGAAGGCGGCCGCAGCCGCCCTCGTCGCGAACTCCGCGCCGCTTACCCCGCGACGCAGTTGTAGCAAACCAACGCGAAATCCTGATCCGTGTCGTCCCCCGAGTTCGGCAAGCCGTTGGAGTTGATGTCGGTCGCGCGCACCTCGATGGTGAACGCGTTGCCGCCATGCTGCGCCGCTTGCAGGAACACGCCCTCGTTGTTGTTGCGCGCGTCCGCCGCGCCGCCGGTCGCCGACCAGCCGCTGGCGGCGAACACGTTGCCGAGGAAGGTGCTGGCGCCGGCGCTCACGCGCAGGTCGAGATTGTTGTTCCACGCCGGCGTGGTGCCGCCCAGGCCGTGGCCCGGCGCGTCGGTCCACACCAGCATGATCCGCACCGGCTTGGTCGCGTCGGCGGCGCGGTAGCTGCGGCTCCAGTTCTCGCCGCTGTTGTTGAACACGTGGGTCTGATCGACGTATTGCACGGTCTGCGCCGGTTTCAGCACCGGATCGATCAGCATCCGCCCCCAGCCCTGCTTGCTGTCGGGCGCGGTCGCCAGGGTGCCGCCGTCGGCGTCGAGCTTGCCGACCAGATTCAGCGACACCGCGGTGAACGCCGCGCGGGTCAGCGCCGGGCTCGGCGTCGCTCCGGCGAATTTGCTGCGGTAGTACTGGGTGAACAAAGCGCTGGCGCCGGCGACCTGCGGCGAGGCCATGCTGGTGCCGCACATCAGCCCATGGCCCGTGGCGCTGTTGGCCGAATCGATCGAACAGCCCGGCGCAACGATGCCCGGAATGCGCCGGCCGTCCAGCGCGGGACCGTGCGCAGTGTTGCTGGACAAGTCGTTGATCGCGGCGATCTGCACCGTGGCCGAACTCTGGCCCTTGGTCGAGCCGACGGTGAAGGTGTTCTTGGCTTCGTCCGGCGAGCCCTGGCTCTGGGTGCCGCCATTGCCGTTCATGAACGACAGCACGTAGTTGAGCGGCTGATCGCCCGGCGCGTTCGGATCGGCGTCGCGCACGCCGACGTCGACCTGTCGCGTGTCGCCGTCGTAACCGCGCGGCGAACCGGCCGGCCCCCAGCTGTTGCCGGAGATCGTCGCGTTGTTGCGCACCGACTGGGTCATCAGCAGCAACATGCCGCCGGCCTGGGTGTAGAACGGCGAATACACCTGCTCGACCAACTTGGCGCCGGGCGCGACGCCGAGGCCGCGCAGGAAGCTGCCGGTGGACGCGGTGGCGCGCACGTTGGACGCGCCGTCGCCGGCCATGATCGCCGCGGTGTGGGTGCCGTGCGCGCTGCTGGCCGAACCGCCGCAGGTGGTGCCGGTGCAGGCGGCCATGCGCGCAGCCAGGTCGGGATGGGTGTGGTAGATGCCGCCGTCGACGTTGGCGATGGTCACGCCGCTGCCGTTGATGCCCAGGCCGCTGAGATAGCTCAGATAACCCGGCACGGCGAGATTGCTCGCGTTGACGTTGCCGGCGTTGATCTGGCCGCTGATCTCGCCGCGCAGGCCGCCGTCGGTGGGCACGCTCTGCACGCTGTAAACGCCCGGCGCCTGCGCCAGCAGCGCGATCTGATCGGCCGGCACGCGCACGCTCTGGCTTTGCAGCGCGCGATCGACGATCTGCGCACCGCCGCCCGCGTCGGCCGCGCCGATCTTGCTCAAGGTCGCGGCGACGCCGGCGCTGCCGCGGCGGCTGATCACGCGCACCTCCAGCGGCCCGGCGCTCTTCGCCGCGGTCTGACGCAACTGCGGCAGCACTTTGTACGCCGGCAGGAAATCGCCGCTCCAACGCACCTCGCGCTGCCCGGCCACGCGCGCCAACGCATCGCGCTTGCCCCACACGATGTAAGTGTAGGGATGCAGATACTGCACCGGCTCCAAGCCCTTGCTGCGCAGCTCATCGAGCCAAGCCTGACGCACCGGCCCCTGGAACTGCACCAGACGCCAATCCTCGCCGTCCGCGCGCGCGCGGCCCCAAACGCTGGCGGCCTGCACCGGTTGCTGCTTGAGCGGATCGAAACGCAGTCCGCCCAGATCCAATTCGTAATTCAGCGCGTGGTCGGACGCCTGCGCGGCGGCCAGCGACGAGGACAAAGCCAGAGCCACGGCCAGCGCCGTGAGCGTGTTGCGACGGTTCATGCGGTCATCTCCAGAAAAAGTTCGGCCTTCGCCGTCCGCGCGGACGGCGTTGGGAGGGAATCGATCGTGGATACACCGGACAGCCGCGTCCGGGCTGCCTGCGTCGCCGGAACGCCAGCACGACACTGCCTCGCCCGCGCGCGGCGCGTCCATGCGCAGACGAACGGCGCGCAGATCAGGCTGTTGCGGGCGATCACAGAACTCCGAAACAGTCGGGCGCAAGGCGATTCGGCACGCAATTTGCGAACGGTCGTTCAGGTTTTCGGCGTCGCCCAATACCCAAACACACGCATTTCTTAACCTGTAAATCGCACGCCCATTGAGCAACACAGAGAGAACTTACCCACCCCGCGCACAACGCAAACATATTCCACGCGCAGCGCATGCTGAAAACATCAAGACAATTTCCATCCACAGAAAAAAGAAGATTGATTTCCCGATTTTTGTGGGATTCCATGCGCTTGCGAACGCAGCCAATTCACGCACGACAGGGAAGATCATGACTCGCCATACGCATCGCACCCGCGGCCGGAAATCAAAGTCGCTCATCGCCGCGGCGCTGTCCGCGGCCTTGCTGGCCTTCGGCCCGATCGCAGCGCTGCCGGCGCGCGCGCAACTCGTCGTCACCGATCCGGGCAACCTCGGCCTCGCGATCAAGGACCTCATCGAAAAGGGCATCCAATACGGCGAACAGGCCACCCGCTGGACCTCGCAGTACAACCATTACAAGCAGCAACTGATCAAGCTGCAGCAACTGCAAATGCAGCAATCGAACATGCGCGACGACTTCCCCGAACGCGATCCGGCCTACGGCATGGAAGACCTCTGCCCTGGCGCGCGTGGCGAAGGACTCGGCGGCGCGATGAGCGCGTTCAACCCGCAACTCGACTCCGACCTCGTCACCGAGCAGCGTCGACTCTGCCAGCGCATGGTCCTGGCCGACAACGCCAAGTACAACGAATCGGTGCGCATGCTCAAGCAGCTGATCCAGCGCAACCGCGAGTTCTCGCAGGTCGAAGGCCAGCGCAACCAAGTCGGCGAAAGCCAAGGCAAGCTCGCCGCCAACGACAACGAAACCCAGCGCTTCATGGTCCGCACGCGCATGGACCTGGATTACTGGCAGGCGCGGATGAAGGCCTACGACGACTACATCGTCGCCCTGCAGAAAGACCAGGCCCGACTGGCGCGGCGCGCGCTGGAGGGCAAACCCAAGGGCGGTGTCGGCAAGATCATTCAGAGCGAGGCGATCAAGAGCGCGTTCTCGTTCTGACCCCACGCCCGCTCACCGACCGATTCGATTCGACGGACCGAACATGCAGTTACCCACCGAATTCTACGATTGGCTGAACCCGCAGGCGCAGGGCGTCGGCGACTATCTCTACTTCAAGCTCGTCAACCTCTACTTCGATCAGAAGATCGACAAGTTCGGTCTGGCGCTGATGCGGCGCACGATGGCCTGGGCCAGCCAGATCGCGCTGGTGCTGGCGACGCTGTGGATCATGCTGGCCGGCTACCGCATCGTCACCGGCCAGTCGCGCGAACCGATGATGGCGCTGGTCACCAACGCCGCGCGGGTGACCTTCATCCTCGCCTTGGCCACCACCATGTCCTTCGGAGGCGCCGGCCTGCACCGGTTCTTCACCAAAGACCTCGACCACGAAGTGCACGCGTTGTTCACCGACGACAGCAGCTCCAGCGCCGACGCGATCGACAAGAACCTGGCCTACATGCAAGTGGCGATGAGCGCGATCGACGCAGTGCAGATCCCCGAGGACAACCTCGAACTGCAGAGGAAAAAAGAACGCGCCCTGCTGTTCGCCGGCGTCGGCACCGCCAGCCCGCCGATGGTCGCCGGCGCGATGCTGCTGCTCTACAAATTCACCCTCGCCCTGTTCATCGGCCTCGGCCCCTTGTTCATCCTGTGCTTGATGTTCGACCAAACCAAGGACCTGTTCCGCAAGTGGCTGATGTACGGCATCGGCACCTTTGTTCTCGATGTCGATGCTCAGCGTGGTGGTGTCGATGGCGCTGGAGTTGATGGCGAAAGTGGCGGTCGCGCTGTGGGTGGCGAAAGCGGTCGGGATTCCGGGCACGGACGCCGAGGGGCTTGGCGTGCAGGCCATGCAGCAGGGCGGGATCGGGCTGCTGATGACGACCATCATCGTGACGGTGCCGCCGGCGGCGGCGATGTTCTTTCAGGGGACGGTGGGGAGTTTCAGCTATAGCTCCGCATTTGGCTCGAAAGAACAACAGGGAGCGCAACCCTCGGGCGCGCCCCCCCCAACGCCCACCTCAGGACGGCGAAAGAACATCGGCTCCTTTGAGATCTCACGCACCTCCGAGCGACAACATCGATCACAACAGAATCAAGACACACGAAGAGTCGCAAAAGCACAGGTAGACGAAACCTTCAGCACCCGTAAAAGTCGGGCTAGAAAACTTCCACTCGGGAGCTACGCGTGAAAATTCGGAAATGCCTGCTCACATCCATCGGAATTCTGCTCGCATCTGCGCAGGCTCAATCCTGTCCACCAGGCAGCGTGTTGCAGAAGGGCAATGGCTGGGAGGGGTGCGTCGGCTCTGCGACAAAATCGGGTCCGACCTGGGCTGATCGCTGGGGCGCCATCGCCATGGATGTAAATACAGGCGCGTTTGGCGCTTCCAGCCGACAGGCATCGAGGAAAAAAGCGGAAAAGAAGGCGCTTACACAATGCGGCGAATCCGGAAAGAATCAATGCGCAGTAAAATTCGTATATATGAACCAGTGTGCAAGCGTAGTCACCGGGAAGAAATGGAACTATACACAAAGCCACAACACTATCACCGAGGCAATCGCCCGAGGAATGAGTAAGTGCGCCTCGGAAGACGAAGAGTGCAACGCGTTCTATTCCGACTGCAGCTTACCGGAGATGGATCGCTAACCTCTGCTCGGCGAGACACCATCAACATCGCGATCAAAGCGCCGACAGCGGCGATGTTTTCAAGGTACGACAGGGGTATTCAGCCACAGTTCCGAATACGACCAAAAAGAACAAAGAGAACACAACCATCAGACGTTCTCGCAACTCCGCCTCAAGACAGAAAAAGAACGGCGCACCCCTGAGATCCTACGCGACTCCGAGCGACAACGCCTGAGCCCCCTGCAAATGATCCGTATATCCTTTCTTCTTGGCGCGACTCTTTTTCCCGGAATAGCCTCGGCGTGCCCGCCGGGGAGCGTTCTCCAGAAGGGCAACGGGTGGGGAGGATGCGTACAAACCTCCGCCGCATCTGTTGACTCTGACCCGAATTGGAAATCACAGTGGGGCGCTATCGCAACCGACGGCGCCAACGCCGCACTCGGCACTTCGACTCAGATCGACTCAAGAAAGGCTGCAGAGAAATCTGCTCTAACGCTGTGCAAGGAAGACGGAGGAAAGAACTGCAAGATAAAGCTCACTTACCATGATCAGTGCGCGAGCTTGATATCTGGCGACAGGCTCTTTTTTGTCCAGAGCGCCGAAAATCAGGATGAGGCAGTTACCGACGGACTCGAGCGCTGCAAAATCGCCGGCGAAACGGGCTGCAGGGAGTATTACTCGGGCTGCAGTCTCCCCAAGCGAATCAGGTAAGCCACACGTATCTGCGCGCATTGACATGAAAACAGCGCCTGCGCTTCTTCTGATCCTTGTCTCCGTCACTCCCTGCAAGTCGCAAGCCTGAACCATAGTGCACGGCAATGGCTGGCAAGGCTGCGCCGAAACACCCGAGCGCGAACCCGTTTGGCTCGACAGATGGGGAGCCGTCGCAACCGACAAATCCACCGGAGCATTCGGCGCAGCGGACACTGTTTCCGAGAGAGACAGAGCCGTAAAGAAGGCAATAAAGCAATGCAAGAAAAACAATGGAATGAATTGCGAGATCAGGCTGACCTATAGGAACGGATGCGCGAGCATGGTCTCGGGAAAGGAGCGGGGCTTTTTTCAGGGCGACCCAGCCAGAGACGGCGCCATATCGATAGCGATGCGCAGATGCAAAGATAAAGACACAGACTGCAGGGTCGTATATACACGCTGCAGTTACGGCGTGAGCATGTAGGAACTTCCAAACCGCCCTTCCCCAACGAAACAATGCATACAGTTATGGCATACAAGCTAAAAACAGCGACCTCTGCGATGCTCGCCCTCTGTTTGTTCTTGTTTGGCGATTCAATCGCCGCCTGCGACCTGCAACGCGGAAACGGCTGGCAGGGCTGCGCCGAACAGTCGGGAGCCGCCACGGTTTACTACGACCGTTGGGGCGCCATTGCGACCGACGAATCGAACGGAGCGTTCGGCGTTGCCGAGTGGGTCGCGCGCAAAGACTCCGCCGAGAGAAAGGCACTAAAGGAATGCAAGAAAAACCGAGGGGTCGATTGCGCGATCAAGTTCACCTATAAGAATGAATGCGTAAGCGTGATCACCGGGAGTCGGATGAATTACTTCCAAAGCAGCATCTCCGATCAGGCGGCGATCTCCCATGGGATGAGCCGATGCAAGATGGACGACAGCGACTGCAAGGTCTTCTATGTTGGCTGCAGCCTGGCCAGGAAAGGGATCTAAACGCGCTTTTTCCCGTGCCTCGGATTCACTTGACCAACACACTCATGGGTTGGCGTGATCGGAGCATCCCGGTTTCCGACGAAACGAAAACTGTGCAGGGATAAGATCCGTCCCTTGCTATTCGCCGGTGCCGACACCGGCATCAGCCTCGCAAGCAAATAGCCTTCCGGCGGGATGTTGCTGCTCTACAAGCTCACCCTCGCCTTGCTCGTCGGCGCCGGCCCGTTGTTCATCCTGCACCTGATGCTCAACCAGACCAACGAACTTTTTTGCGCAAGTAGCTGATACGCGATGTCGGCGCCTTGTCCTCGATGCCGACGCTCCGCGTAGCGGCATCGATGACTGCATCGTCCCGGACCGCCTCGTTCTCGCTTCACGCTGACCGTTACGCGCCGCGATGCTGCACGTCGCGAATGATCGTCGCGCGAATCTCGCTGTGGACTATCCGCGGCGACGTATTCCATCCTTCACGGGTCGCGCGATCGCGCCCGCCGACAAACTCCGCCCGCATCCCGTGCGATGCCTGATTCCGCATCCCTTCCCCACGGTGCTCACAGCGCCGATGCGCAATCTCCGCGCGATAACCACAACGCGCATCCGCCCCGCCGGCACAGCCAATCCACTGCGGGCAACGCAACTCTAATTTGCCTCTTGATTTCGCCGAAGTTGCGGGTTTAATTGCGCCACAAACAGCAATCCGAATTCGCACTCATGCCACCCGTAAGGACGCATGACGAATTCGCCCGAGACCGGCCGCCACGACGGCCCGCCGCGCCCCACGCTTCGATCAACGGACTGACCTCATGCACCTCATCGCGACCTCGCTGGACTGGCTGCTCCCGCAAGCCCAAGGCATCGGCGATTACGTCTTCTTCAAGCTGATCAACGAGTACTTCAACCAGGAAATCGACCAGTTCGGCTTGAGCCTGATGCGGCGAACGATGGCGTGGGCCGCGGGCATCGCGCAGATTCTGGTGACGCTGTGGCTGACGATCGCCGGCTATCGCATCGTCACCGGGCAGTCGCGCGAGCCGATGATGGGGTTGGTGGTCGGCGGCGCGCGGATCGCGGTCATCGTCGCGGTCGCCACCGGCATGTCGTTCGGCGGCGCCAGCCTGCATCGCTTTTTCACCCAAGACCTCGACCGCGAGATACACGCGTTGTTCACCGCGCAGGAAGGCTCCAGCGCCGAGGCCATCGACCGCAATCTGGCCTATATGCAGGTCGCGCTGAACGCGATCGACGCGATCCAGGTGCCCAGCGGCGACGAGGCCCTGCAGGAACGCAAGCGGCAAGCCCTGCTGTTCGCCGGCCTCGGCACCGCCGGCCCACCGATGGTCGCCGGCGCGATGCTGCTGCTCTACAAGTTCACCCTCGCGCTGTTCATCGGCCTCGGCCCGCTGTTCGTGCTGTGCCTGATCTTCGACCAGACCAAGGACTTGTTCCGCAAGTGGCTCATGTACGGCCTGGGCACGCTGTTCTCGATGGCGACGTTGAGCGTGGTCACGGCGATGACGATGAAGCTGTTGAGCAAGATCGCCGTGGCGCTGTGGCTGTCCAAGGCCACCGGCCTGCTCGGCAGCGCCAGCGAGGGCCTGTCCGCGCAAGCGATGCAGCAAGGCGGCATCGGGCTGCTGATGTCGGTGCTGCTGATCAGCGTGCCGCCGGCGGCGGCGATGTTCTTCCAGGGAACGGTGGGGAGCTTCAACAGCTACTCGCAACTGGGCGGAAAACCGCCAGCGGATTCGGGATCCGGCGGCGTCCCCAGGGCGTACGACCCCGGCATGCCGCGCGAAGGCAACCGCGGCGCGACGCCCCATTAGCGGCCGAACGCCGCGCAGAACCGACTCCGCAATGCACACCCCGATATCCAGGAGCGACCGGATGAAATCCATACCATGGGCGTTGGCGCTGATCTTCTGCTTACTGACGGACTCCGCCGTCGCCGAGGGCGCCTGCCCGCCCGGCTACTTCCAAACCAATCGCGGCGCGCCCGGCCCCGTCGGTTGCGCGCCGATCCCCGAGCAGGCGGCGCCGATCCGATACACCTTGCGCTGGGGCGCGGTCGCCGGCGATGGCGAGGGCAACTGGGGCATGTCCGACTCGCGTCGACTGCGCGTCCTGGCCGAGCGCGAAGCGCTCAAGCAGTGCCGCGAGCGCAGTCCAAAGAAATGCCACTTGGTCCAGGTCTATGGGGATCAATGCGTCGCCATCGCCAGCGACGGCATCACCGCGTCCGTCCCTGCCCGCATTACCCGCGAAGCCGCCACGGAAGCCGCGCTGAAAGACTGCGCCAGCTACGCCGAAGACCGCGAATGCCGCATCACGTACAGCGCTTGCAGCAAGTTATGAAGGCCGTTCGGATCGAAGGTATCCGGCGACCTTTGCGCGGTCGCCGCAGCGGTGCGTCTCATCGAACCGTCTTCGCCCGAACTTCGGGAATTGAGATGAAACCCCTCATGCTCTCGCTCGCGCTGACCGGGCTCGCACTGATCTCGCTCGCGGCGGCTTGGCCCGCCGACGCCGAAGGCGCATGCCCGCCCGGCTACTTTCAGAGCAATCAGGGCGGTCAAGGAACGGTGGGTTGCGCGCCGATTCCCGAACAAAGCGCGCCGGTGCAATGGGTGCTGCGATGGGGCGCGGTCGCCAGCGACGACAACGGCCATTGGGGCATGTCCGAATCGCGCCGCTACCGCTTGCAAGCCACCCGCGAAGCGAAGCGGCAATGTCGCGAACGCGGCGGCAGCCGGTGCCGGCTGGTGAAGGCGTATGGCGACGCTTGCATCGCCATCGCCAGCGACGGCACGACCGCCGCCGCGCTGGTTCGACCGACCCGCGAAGAGGCCGTCGATGCCGCGCGGGCCGATTGCGCGGGTTATGCGCAAGGCCGCGAATGCGAGCTCAAGTACAGCGCCTGCAGCAAGCTCTGACGCTTTCCGAACCGGCCGCCGCGCGTTCGGCGGCCCCCATTGTCCTCCGCCGCGGAATCCCACGCCCGTGAATCGCTACGTTCGCTCGTTGCCGCTCTCGCTGCTGCTTTCCACGCTCGCAATCGTGGCGCCGATCTCCGTCGCCGCGCCCCCTAAGGCATCGCCCACTCGCCCGCAGTACCAGCGCTGTCTGGACGACAGCGAAGGCGTCGGGCCCACGATGCAGGAGTGCATCGACGCCGAATACGCCTATCAGGACCGTCGCCTCAACGAGGTCTATCGCCGTCTGATCGCGCGACTGTCCAAGGCCGAAGCCGCGCGCCTGCGCGAACGCCAGCGCGCCTGGATCAAGCAGCGCGATCGCGACTGCGATGCCGGCGCGTCGCCGGGCCAAGGGCAATCGCTCGACGCCGACGGCTGTCTGGTTCGCGAAACCGCCGAACGCGCGGCGCAACTGCAAGTCCGGCTCGACCGCGCGCGCTGAGCGCGCAACCGCGGCCCAGGAATCCCCAACGCGACACAGGAGTGCGACTCATGACCACGGACTGGACGCTCGGCAGCACCTCCGAGCGCTACGAAACCGGCAGCCGCGGCGCGGCGACGATCTCGACCGGCAAAGGCGATCACGGCGGCGTGTCCTACGGCGCCTATCAGCTGTCCTCGCGCGTCGGCACGCTGCGCGAATACCTGGATCAGTCCAGGTACGGCGAGCGCTTCGCCGGATTGACGCCGGCCACGCCCGCGTTCAACGCGCGCTGGCGGGAACTCGCGCGCACCGATCCGGGTTTCGCCGCCGATCAGCACGACTTCATCCGCGACAGCCATTACCGAGTCCAATGCGACCGGCTCAAGGCGCGCGGCATCGACCTGAGCGAGCGCGGCCCAGCGGTGCAGGACGCGCTGTGGAGCACCTCGGTGCAGTTGCGCGCGTTGACTCCGCAGATCGTGCAGAAAGGGCTCGAGGAGAAGTTCGGCCCCGATTACCGGCTCGACCGCTTGAGCGACCGCGACATCGTCGAGGCGATCCAGGACTACAAGATCCAGCACAACGAGCGCCTGTTCCGCCGTTCGCCGGAAGCTTGGGGCGGCTTGCTCAACCGCGCCCGCCACGAGAAGGAGGATCTGGTCGCGCTGGCCGAAGGCCGCGAGCCGGTGCGCGAGGCGCCGACGCGAACGCCCCGCTCCGCCGAGGTCGAACGCGCGCAGAACGCGCTCAACGCGCTCGGCATCGGCGATCGCGAGGGCCGCCCGCTGGACGTCGACGGACGGCTCGGCGCGCGCAGCCGCGAAGCGCTGCAGGCGTTCCAGCGCGCGCACGGGCTCGACGACGACGGACGGCTGAGCAAGGCGACCTTGCAGGCGCTGGACGCGGCGGTCGCCGAGCGCACCCCGCCGGAGCCGCGCACGCCGCGCATCGACGAGCGCGGTCATCCGGATCATGCGCTGTATCTGCAAGCCGCCGCGGGGCTCGAAAAACTCGGCGGCTTCCGATCGCGCGACCAACTCGAACGCGCCGCCGCGACGCTGGCCTGCGAGGCGCGCGCCGGCGGACTGCAGCGCATCGATCAGGTGCTGCAGAGCGCGGACGGGCAGCGCTTGTTCGCGGTCGAAGGCGACCCGCACGACCCCGCCCACCGGCATGCGGTCGCGGACAAGGCGCAGGCGGTCGCGCAGAGCGTGCAGGAGAGCACGCGCGCGCTCGAGCAGGACGCGCCCGCGCAAGCGCCCGCGCGGCCGCATGCGGAGACGAAAGCGCCGCAGCCGATGCAGGTGTGAACATTGCGTGCGACGGCGCGCTCCGTCTTTCGGAGCGCGCCGCGAGAGCCGGCGCGCTCGGCGCCGGAAACTCCAACGAACGGCGCGCGCCGACGGCTGCGCGCCGCAGATTTCTCAGCCCGTCACCGCCGCCGTCACCACGATCTCGACCCGATACTTCGGGTTGGCCAACGGCGCCTGCACGGTCGCGCGCGGCGGCGTGTGGCCGGGTTCGACCCAGGCGTCCCACACCGCGTTCATGCCGGCGAAGTCGGCCATGTCGACGAGGAAGATCTGCGCCATCAGGATGCGGGTCTTGTCGGTGCCCGCGCGCGCCAGCAAGGCGTCGATGGAGGCCAAGGTCTCGCGGGTCTGGCCGGCGATGTCCAGGTCTTCGCTGTCGGGCACCTGCCCGGCGAGATAGGCCACGCCGTTGTAGACCGCCATTTCCGACAGCCGCGCGCCTACGTCGAATCGCTGGATCATGGGTTTCGCCTCGCTGGTGTGGGGCGGGTATTGTCCCTTATCGACGCGGCGCGTGGGCGGGGTTCGGCGCCTGGGGGAGCAGAACGTCCGGCGAGGTCGGTGCGCGGGTGCGCGGAAGGCGCCGTGCGCAGTGCGGCACGTCGGGATATTGGGTGGATTCGTCTTTCTGGCCGCGCCGGTTCGCGGGCTGGGCTACATTTCGGGCGTATTGGCCTGAATGATCCGATCGCTCTCCGCTCGATCCTCGGCCTTTTCCGCCTTGCGCGCCGCATCGGCGTTGGCGCGGTGCTGGGCGCGCATCTGCGGCGGCAGCGCGTCGACTTGGCGATTGGGTTGCAGCAGCGCGCGCTCGCCCGGCGGCAGTTGGCAGTTGCGGCTGAGGATTTCCAGTTCGTCGCCGTTGCGCGCGGCGCCGCTTTGCAGGTTCACCACCACGCCGAGCGTGTCGCCCAAGGGTTCGAGCTGGCGGCAGATCGCATCGACCGTGTCGTAAGTGCGGTCGGCGTTGCGGCCGACGATGGCGAACAGGTTTTCGTTGTCGATCCACACCACCGAGCGCACGCCCTTGACGCTGCGCGCGGCGATGCGCGCGTTCTCGCGATCCACGCGCTTGCTCGGGTCGGCGAGCTTGATCGAGCGGTTGAAGTCCTGATTGAGCGCTTGCAGGTTCTGTTGTAGCCCTTGCTGATCGCCGCCGAGCGCTTGCGCGCGCATCTTGACCAGACGCGCCGCGGTCTCGGTCGGGTCCAGCGGTTTGCCGGCGCGCTGCGGTTGCGCCTGAGCTTGCGCCGCGGTGTCGGCGCCGCCGCCGCATGCGCTCAACGCGCCGGCCAACACCGCCGCCGTCAACGCCGCCATTCCGGAAATCGCATTGCGCTTCATCGCTGCACCTCGCCGCCGCGCGGCCTGGCTTGGGGTCGGCCCCGGCGGCGACGCCGCGGGGCCACAGCGGCCTTATACCGCGCCGCGGCGTAAAACGGTTGTCGCATCGCAGCGCAAATGCGACGCGGTTCGCTGTAACGCGCATCGATAGCCGCATCTTGCGAATCCGCAACGCCCGCCGCGCCGCTTCCGCGACCCAGGCACGAATTCAGATTCGCGCCGCCATTACATTCGGCCTCAGGCGCAACCCAACGCGCCCGCTCCGCCGCCTCGCGCGGCGACGGCCGGATATCGCACCGGCCGCGGCGGGCCTGCTGCGCGCCGCATACCGATAACGACACATCGCCAACGCTGTCGCCGCGCCGCGCGTTGCCGCGGCGCGCCTCGGGGGGACCGAGCACTCGAACCCTTTGAGGAATCCTTATGTCCGCATCCGCCACGCCCACGCACCGCACCGCGTCTTCGCGCCGCCGGCGCACCGCCCTCGCCCGCGCCGCCGGCCTGTTCGGCCTGTTGTGCGCGCACGCCGCCTTCGCCGCGCCGCAAGCGCCCGCCGAACCCGCGCTCGCCGCGCCGTCCGCATCGGCGGCCGCGGCCTGCACCTACGTCGAATGGACCCGCGGGGTGAACTACACCCTCGGCACCATCGTGCGCTTTCCGCCCAACGGCCAGTTCTACAAGCTGGTCAACGTCGGGACCAACGGCAGCGACGGCACCGACCCGACCATCAGCACCTGGTACTGGCAGCCGACCACCTGCGACAGCGGTCCCGCGCCGGGCGGCTTCGTGGTCAGCGAAGCGCAGTTCAACCAAATGTTCCCCAACCGCAATCCGTTCTACACCTACGCCGGCCTGCTCGCGGCGCTGCGTTCGTATCCGAATTTCGCCAAGGACGGCGGCGACACCGTCGCGCGCCAGGAAGCCGCGGCGTTCCTGGCCAACGTGCATCACGAGACCGGCGGGCTGGTGCACATCCGCGAGCAGAACCAAGCCAACTGGGACCATTACTGCCAGCCGGCCGGCAGCTGCGGCGGCAAGCAGTACTACGGGCGCGGGCCGATCCAGTTGAGCTGGAACTACAACTATTCCGCCGCCGGCAACGCGCTGGGGCTGGATTTGCTCAACAACCCAGACTGGGTCGCCACCAATGCCGCGATCTCGTGGCAGACCGCGCTGTGGTACTGGATGACCCAACGCGGCGGCGCCAGCAACACGCCGCATCAGGCGATGGTGAACCTGCGCGCGTTCGGCGAGACGATCCGCGCGATCAACGGCGGGATCGAGTGCAACGCCAGCGGGATCGGGCATCAGCAGATGCTCAACCGGGTTTCGAACTACCGCGGTTTTACCGCGATTTTGGGCGTGCCCACGGGCGGCAATCTGGAGTGTTGAGGCAAGGCGCCCGGTCGTTTCGACGATCGGGCGCGGTTGCGTCGTAGTCGAGGTGTCGCGGTCGCGGCTTACGCCGCTCCTACACGGCGCGAGCCGCGATCGCGAAAATACGCTTACGGCGAACTCCACCTACCCGCGCGCATCCCTCACCCATCGAACGCCGCGCACCCGATCTCCTGCGTCCCCGGCTGTTCCCCGGCGCGCACGAACTGGATGTCCGGCATCGGCACGTTCTCGCTCGCCTCGGCGGTCGGCACGCCTTCGGTGTACTCCTCGCGGTACACCGCCGGCAGCGGCTTGGCGCCGATGGCCGCGCGCGCCTGCTCGGCGCTGGCCTCGACCTGCACCGCGAACATCGCGCCGCTGTCGAAGAAATACGTCACCTGCTTCACCGGAAAACCGTGCAAGCGCGCGGGACGGCCGGGCTTGAGCGTGCCCGAACCGACCCCGACTTCGCCGACGCTGCTGTCCTCGCCGATGTCCACGCCCGCCTCGCGCAAGCGCTGGGCGAACTGCGCGTCTTGCAAATCGGCGATGTAATCGCCCTTGCAACCGGCGTTGGCGGCGATCCACTTCTCGAAATCGAACGCGGGCGCGGCCGGCGCCTTCGCCGCCTTGGCCGAGACCTGCGGCGCGTCGGCCGGTCCGCCGCAAGCGCTCAAACCGGCGGCCAACACGATCGCCGCGGCGCCGCGAACGCGGACGCCGGCGAAAAAACCTGAGTTCATGAAAGATCCTTTTCCTGGAGCCATCCCCGATTCGCCGACAGCCTACCGGTTCGCCGGCGCCGACGCAGCCGCCGCGTGCGGCGGCAGGGTCAGGCACGCGCCGCTGCCGTTGGCCGGCGGCTTGCTCGGGAACCGGCCTTCGGGATAGACGAACACCGGCGAGGTGGCGACGAAGCCGTCGGCGAAGGAGAACTCGACGAAGGCCGCGCCCCAGCCGCTCGCGGGCTGGGCGAGCGCCGCCTGCGCGGTGTTGCGCTGCGTCTGCAACGCTTGCTCGCGGTAGCGCACGCCGCAGGCGAAACGGAAATCGCGCGAGTCGGGATTCTCGGCCACCCACAGCTTCGCCGACACCGGCCGCTCCGACGCGCGCGCGCTCAGGCTCAGTTGCCCGCCGCGTTCGCTCAGGCGCGCCTTGACCTGCGGCAGCGGCTGATGGCGGTTCCAACGCTGCAGCGCCGGAATCAAGGTCTCGCGGATATGCCGGCGAATGCCGCCGTGATCGGAATTGGGCGCCGCGCGCAGCGCGGTGGCGCCGGGCAGATCGTCTACGTACAGGCGCTGAGCGTCGGGCGGGAAGAAATCGTCGCCGCTGGCGCTGACCAGATACTTGGGAATCGCCAGCCGGCTGCGATGGCGTCCGGACAAATACGCGTAAGGATCTTCCACCTGCATCAACTGCGCGAACTGCGGCTCCTCGTAGCGCCTGGTGATGCCTTCTTGATAGTAAGGCTGCAGCGCGATCGGCCAGCCGCCGCCGTACGCGCGGCCGATGTGGCCGATCAGCGGCGCGATGCGCATGTCGATCACGTAGGACACGATGCCGCTCACGCGCGGATCGCCGATGGCGGTGAGCCACGCGGCCCAGGCGCGCTTGGACGCGCCGGTGACCACGAACGAGCGCAGCTTCCACGGCGCAAGCTCGCGCTGAGCCAGATCCATCGCCTTGACCGCGCTTTCGGCCATCGGCACGTGCAGCGGCAACGTCGCGTTGGCGGCGCTGGGATCGTCGAGGAAACGGCGCCAGGTCGCGGCGACCAGTACGTCTTCCTTCTTCGGCGCCTCGCCCGGCAAGGTCACGTACTGATTGGGAACGTCGGACACCGAGACGACGATGGTCTGCGTCGCGACCGCGGTTTCCAGCGCCAGCGCTTCGTCGAAATCGCCGGGCGGGCGCTGCGGGTCGCTGCCGTTGGCGCGGTTGGTGCCGTTGTTGATCGCCAGCAGCGCCGACTTCGGCCGCGCGGCGTCGGGCACGTACAGATCGACGCGGTGGGTCCACTGCGCGGGTTCGGCGCCGCCGGTTTCCGGCCACGATTGCGAGTACAGCCGATAGCTGCGCTTTTCCGCGCCGTCCAGGCGCACGCGCTCGATCGCTTCGTAACGCAGCGGCTGACGCGCGAGGCGTTGGCGGTAATCGGGCCAGGCCTCGCCGAAACCGGCGGGACGGCGCTGCGCGGCGGCGTCTTGCGGCGGCGCGGCCGGCGTCAGCGCCGCGGCGTGCGCGGTGCAACCGGCGGCGAGCGCGGCGGCAACGAGCCAGCCCAGGCGCGAACGGTGCGGATGGATGCGGGCCATGCGGGGTTCCTCGGCGTTCGAGGAGCGAAGCATAAACCGCGGAATCGGCGGCGTCCCGCTCGCGTTGTCATCGGGTAAGGCGTCGATCTGTCATATCGGCGGATGCGGCGAGCGTCGCGCGGGACTCGCATCCGGTGTCGTGCGCCGCCGGGTTGAGCGCTTCGTCGCTTCGGTGGTCGCGGCTTACGCCGCTCCTGCACGGCCGAACGCTGCGCGTCGCCGCATGTGCAGGCTGCGTGACGACCTACTCCGCAATCATCGCCGCGTCGTTGCCCGCCTCTGCAATTCACGAGCGCGCAAATGTTCGTTGCGCGCGAACCGTCACAGAACCGGTGACCTGCCGTCCGCATCGGTCGCGTTGTTATCTGCAACACCGCCTTCGCGGCGTGCATCGTCCCGCCGCCGAAGCCCTCAGCGCCACCACTGCGACAAGCCATCCGCACGACCCACGTCCGCCACGCGTACCCGCGCGGCCCGGCCGCGCGCGACGACAACCAAGGAGCCGCTCATGTGCACGAATTTCCTGCTGTCCGTTCCCAACGTCCCCGCCGCGTCCGGGCAGCCCTCGTTGCAGCATATCTCCGCGCGCTGCATGGAACTGACCGGCACGTTGGCCACGCGCTTGTACCGCGTGCCGGCGCAGCAACAGTTTCCGGTGTTCAAGAACCGCTCGCAGCCGTGGACCGGTAAGTACGGTTTCGTCGGCTTGTCCGATCCGGAGACCATGCCCGAGTTCACCGCGTTCATGGATGGCATCAACCAAAGCGGCCTGTCCTGCGCGGCGCTGTGGCTGCCCGGCACGCAGTACGCCGATAAGGCCGGCGCGGGCGAACAAGCGGTGGCGTATCAGGATTTCGTCGCCTGGGTGATGAGCCAGTACGACTCGGTGCCCACGCTCGTCGCCGACTTGGCCAAGGTGCGCATCGTCGGGCCCGAGGTCGGCGCGCCGACCTATCTGCCGCTGCATTTCATCGCCACCGACAGCCAAGGACTGAGCGCGGTGATCGAATGCATCGACGGCGCCACCGTCGTCTACGGCCCGGACTACCGCGACGGCGCCACCAACGACGGCGTGCTGACCAACGCGCCGACCTACGACTGGCAACGCACCAACATCGAGAACTACGCGCACCTCGACGTGGTCGGCTCGGGCACCTCGCGCAAGGCCGAGGGCGTGCCGGTGGGCGCGGGACTGGTCGGCTTGCCGGGCGACATCACCTCGATCTCGCGCTACGTCAAGGCCTGGACGCTGCGCCAAGGCTTCGCCAAGTTGCCGCAGGACGGCAACGGCTGGCTGCCGACCGCGAAGCTCGACGGCGTCACCGGCAGCACTCAAACCATCGTCAACGTCGCCCTACAGATGGTCACGATGATCCAGGCCACGCCTTACGGCACCGCGCTGGTCCACAAGAAGCTCCACCCGCACCCGCAGGTCGGCGACTGGACGATGTGGCAGGTCGCGCGCGATCACACCCACGCGGCCTACTACTTCAGCACCGCATTCAACGCCACCGTGCATCGGGTCGAGCTGAGCGCGCTGGACTTCGGCGGCGGCAGCGTCGGCGCCAAGGATTGGCCGTCGGTGCCGGTGATGCCGGCCGAAGGCCCGTGGTGCGTCGACGTCAGCGCGAGCTTGTGACACCCGGCATGGCGGCGCGCTGCGACGCGGCGGCGCCTGGGCGCATCCACTATGATACGACCGCCTTTTTTTGGAGCCGCCATGCACCCGCCCCGCCGCCGTTTTCGCTCGCTCGTCGCTGCTTTGTGCCTGATCGCGCTGTCTCTGCCCGCCGTCGCCGCGTCGCCCGCGGCGGCGGGCCCGCGCGCCACCGTGGCCGAAGTCGCCGCGGCCATCGACAAGAATTTCTACGATCCGCAGCGCGCCCAGCGGCTGGCCGCGCAACTGCGCGCCGAGGCCGACTCCGGCCGCTACGACGCGTACCGCGACCCGCGCGATCTGGCCACCGCGCTGAGCGAGCGTCTGCGCACGGAAGACAACCACTTCCGGGTCGAATGGCGCGAGCCCGCCAAGGCGCCGCCGGGCGCGCGCGGCCCCGGCCCCGGCTCCGCCGGTCCGAACACCGCTTTCGCCGACGCCGCGCGCCGCGCCAATTACGGCGTGCGCGCGTTGGAAACCCTGCCCGGCAATCTCGGCTATCTGGACCTGCGCGAGCTGCCCGACATCGACTTCGCCGACGCCGCCGATCCGGCCCGGCGCGCGCTCGACGCCGCGCTCGCGCTGCTCGCCGGCCGCGATGCGGTGATCATCGATCTGCGCCGCAACGGCGGCGGCTCGCCGGCCGCGGTCGGCTACCTCACCAGCGCGTTCACCGCGCGCGGCGCGCCGGTCTACAACATCTTCCGTTCGCGCGAAGGCGGCCGACTGCGCAACGAAAGCGAAGCGCCGGAGCAGTGGTATCCGAATCCGCGCCTGGACGTGCCGCTGTACCTGCTGACCAGCGCGCGCACCGGCTCGGCCGCCGAAGCGCTGGCTTACACCTTGCAGGCCGCGCGCCGCGCCACCGTGATCGGCGAGACCAGCGCCGGCGCCGCCAATCCCGGCGGCGAGTTCCCGCTGTCGGCCGGCTACAGCATGTTCGTCTCCACCGGTTCGCCGACCAATCCGATCACCGGCGACAACTGGGAAGGCCGCGGCGTGCAGCCCGACGTCGCCGTCGATCAGGCGCAGGCGCTCAGCGCCGCGCAGAGCCGCGCGCTCGAACGCATCCTCGCCCAACGCGGCGACGGCCTCGCCGCCGCGGAAGCGCGCTGGATCTTGGAAGCGCTGCAAACGAAAGCCGCGCCGGCGGCGCCTGCCGATTACCTGGGCCAGTACGAGCGCCTGCGCGTCGACCAACAAGACGGCCACCTGACGCTGCGCGACGGCCGCCGCCCGGCGCAGGCGCTGACCGCGCTGCAACCCGACCTGTTCTGCCTCAGCGACGATCCGCGCGTGCGCGTGCGCTTCGAGCGCGCCGCCGACGGCCGGGTCGCGGCGCTGGAGACCCAGTTGGCCGACGGCCGCAGCAAACGCTATCGCCGCTGAAACGCGCGCTTCACAGCGGTGCCGCCGCTGCGTTCTTGATCAGTGCGCGACACCGGCGGCCGCCGAGCCCCTGAGGTCCCCATCCCGACCTCGCCTCATCCCGACGCCGGTGCGCGCAGCCCCCTTCCGTTCGCGGAAGGGGGCTTTTCGTTTGCGCGGCGGCGTCCGCGGCCTCGGCCCGCCCGGAGCTTCACGCTCGCCACAGTCCGGCGTTGGCACGATCTCTCAGCCGCCGGAGGCCGCCATGTACCTCATCGTCACCCTGGAGCCCGTCCACCCCACGGTCATGCGCGCGATCCAGATGATCCTGGAAGGCGCCAGCCCGCTGCCGATGTCCAACGGCCGCTGCGAGCTGTGGTGGCCCGAACACAAGACGCATGTGCTCGACGACGCGGCCGAGGCGATGTCGGTGTTGGTCTTGGTCGGCTGCGCCGACGCGCGCGAGCTCAGCGGCCACGCCGATTGGCGCAGCTACCGCGCCGCGCTCGGGCGCGAGCTGGAATTGGAGGGCTTCGATCAGGTCCACGCCGTGGCCTGCCCGATCCACGGCAGCCAGACCATCCGCTTCGCCGAAGGCGCCTTCGCCGCCGATGTGCTGCGCTTGCGCGAAGACGCGCGGATCTGGCTCTACGCCGTGCCCGGCGCGGCCTCGCATCAACGGGCGGGCTGGAACCAGGCCGCGCCGCCGCCGTACTGAGCGCGGCGGCGCGGCGCGCTCACAAGGCGCGCAGGAACGCGACCAGATCGTCCTTCTCTTGTTTCTCCAGGCGGGTCTGCAAAACCACGTTGAAGAACTCGACCGTGTCTTCCAAGGTCAACAGACGGCCGTCGTGCAGGTACGGCGGCGAGTCCTTGATGCCGCGCAGCGGGAAGGTCTTGATCGGCCCGTCGGCGCTGGCGTAGCGGCCGTTGACGGTCTGCGGCTTGAAGAAGCGTTCCACCTGCAGGTTGTGCATGCTGTTGTCGGTGTAGTACGGCGGCTGATGGCAGGCCGAACACTGCGCCTTGCCGAAGAACAGTTCCTGCCCGCGCTTCTCCGCCTCGCTCGCCTCGGGCTTGAGCTTGCCGAGCAGATCGAGCTTGGGCGCGGGTGGGAAATCCAGGATCGCCTGGAACTCGCCCATCGCGTGCACCTGATGGCCGCGGTCGAGGATGTTGATGCCCTTCTTGGTCGCGATCACCGGATCGCCGTCGAAATAGGCCGCGCGCTGCTCGAACTCGGTGAAGTCCTCCACCGTCTTGAGCGCGCGCTGCGAGCCGAACAGGCGCTGGACGTTGACCCCGCGCAGCGTCGGCGTATCGATGCGATGACGGAATTCCTGCGGGCGGATATCGCCGACCAAGTGCGTGGCCGCGACGGTGTGGCCGTTGCTGTGGCAATCCAGGCAGGCCACGCCGCGGCTGGGCAGCGCCGAGCGGCGGTCCTCGGTCTGATTGAACTGCTGCTGCGCGAACGGCGTCACCAGCAAACGCAGGCCTTCGAGCTGCTTGGGATTGAGCACGCCGTTGAACAGCTCGAAGTAATTGTTGATGGTGACCAGTTGTCCCTTCGACACATCGCCCAGGTCCGGCCGCGTGGTCAGATAGATCGGCGCCGGGAAATCGGGTAGGAAGCGGTCGGGCAGATCGAAGTCCAGATCGAAGCGGGTCAGGTCGCGCTGCTCGGCGCGCTTGACCGCGTCGATGTGGAATTTCGGAAACAGCATGCCGCCTTCGGCGTGGTTGGGATGCGGCAACGGCAGGAAGCCGGCCGGAAACAGGCCGCGTTCGCGCACTTGTTCGGGCGCCATCGCCGCGAGTTCTTCCCAACTCGTGCCGGACGGCAGGCGCACGCGTACCCCGCCCTGCACCGGCTTGCCGCCGGACATCTTCAGCCCGCGCACCGGCTGGTCGGACAGGTCGTAGCGTTGTTCGAGCAGGCCGCGCTGGCGCTGTTCGATGGCGGGCTTGTCGCGTTCCATGCGCGCCTTGATCGCGGCGAAGGTTTCCTTGATGACTACGGGCATGTAGCTGGTCGGCGGATCGGCGGCCACGGCGATGCCGCAGACGCCGAGCGCGCCGGCGGCGAGCAAGGCCCACGGACGCCGGCGCGGAGACTGGCGGTGCCTCATGCGGATTTCTCCCATCGATGGAGGACGGTCTTCGCGGCCGCGAAGACCCGCAGCGACGCTAGGCCGGCGCATCGATGCGCGGAAATCGTTTGATCCGATGGTTGCGATAGCGCGCGGCTATGCGCGCGACGGCGGCGTTAAGCGCAGTGCGCGCGGTCATGCGCGCGGCGCTTAGGCGGTCATGGAATCGCCGTCCTTGCGCGTCGCGGCGCGCGCGGGCACGGGTCCGAGCATCGTTCGGCGGCCTCGCGCGGCGTTCGCGTTCAGCGCCGCATCGCGATCCGCGCGTGACGCGCGGCGCGAACCGCGCGGGCACCGCGACGGATTTGCGCGGACCGCGCGGCGCTCAGGTTTCCTCTCGCCAGCAGTAGAACCGCCGGTCCGCCAGCGCCAGCAGGCCGCGGTCTTCGGGCGTGTCGCCGTAGGCGTAGATGCTCGCGTAGTCCTCCAGCGCGATCCGCTCGCGCACCCGCCGCGGCTTTTCCTCGCCGCAGCAATCGCGGCCGAGGTAGCGCCCGGTCAGCACGCCGTCGCGGCTTTCCAGGCGCGAGCTGATGTACTCCAAGCCTTGTTGCCGGCACCAATGATCGACGAACAGGTCCAGGTTCGCCGTCACCACCACCACGCGGTCGCCGCGTTCGCGATGCCAGTCGATGCGCGCCGCCGCTTGCGGCCGGATCTGCGCCGACACGACCTCGCGCGCATAGCGCTCGGCCGCCGCGCGCACCTCGCGCTCGGGCCGCCCGCGCAGCGCCACCGCGACCACGCGCCGGCGCACGCGCTCGCCCGAAAGCCAGCCGAGCTTGTAGCCGAGGTAATGCGGCATCACCGCCATGCCGCCGAGCCAGCGGCGGCGCCGGCCGATGCTGGCGCGGACGAAGCCGGCGAAGGTTTCGCGTTCGGTGATGGTGCCGTCGAAATCGAACAGAGCCAAATCCATGCCTTGCGACGTCCTGAGCGCGGGCCGGCAGCGGCCCGTGCGCAGTGTAGCCGGCCGCGCCGCCGGCGACGCCGCGCTCAGCCGCGCCGCGCTTGCGGCAGCACGATCAGGTCGGTGCCCAACTCGACGATCGATTGGATTTGGCTCAGCGAAATCAGGATGCAGCCGCAGGCGCAGAAATCGCCGTGCCGCGCCAGCGCGCGGCCGTCGATGAGTTGCTCGGCGTCGCCGGTGACGATCACGGTGGCGCCGTGCATGCCGCACTGCACCGCGTCGCCGATGCGCGCCCAGCGCGGCCGCCCGCCCGCGGCCACGCCGGCTTCGCCGAGCACGCGGCCGCCGCCGCTGGTGGTGTCGCCGGCCTGGATCCAGTAACGGGTCATCGTCAGCCTCCTTCGGCCCGATCGCGCCTATGCCGGACAACGGCGCAGCGGCGCCGGCGTGATCGCGCGCTGCGCGCATTGCGACGGCCGGCGCGGGAATTCTTCGCGGTGGGTGTGCATGCCGGCCTCTCCCCGGGGTCGTGGCCGGCTCAGGCGCCCAGCGCCAAGGCCGAGCCGGTAAAGGGAAATACGAGCGAATACGCCGGCGGATGCGCCGCGACCGGCACCGCCGCGGCGGTGCCGAACTGGGTGACGCCGCGGCCGAGGATCGCGGCCAGGTCGTAGCGGCCGCCGGCGAACTCGAACGCGCGGCTTTGCATCAGGCGCGCCGAGAACACGTTGTCGGTGAGCACTTTCGCCGTCGTCCCGCCGGCCTGCGCGGCGACGGTGGTATCGACCACCAAGCCGACGCGCTGGAACGTGGCGATGCATTCGCCCTGCGCGAAGCTTTCCGGCCGGTCGAAATCGCCGGCCGGTTCGCGCTGCAGATAGACCGAGAACTCGCCGGCCGGGTCCAGGCTGAGCCCGAGCGCGCCGTTGTGGGCGGTGCGCGGCAGGAACGGCTGCGCGGCGAAGGTGAAGTGCGCGCGGCTTTCGTGCACGCGGCCGTCGAACAACTCGCCGGCGACGCCGCCGAGGTGGAGGAAATAGCCGTAGTCGGCGACGTGCTGGTCTTGCGCGGACACGTAGAAGCGCCCGGTGACGTACCAGGCCAATTCGGCGGGCGAAAGCGGAGCGGGCATGAAGGACCTGCGAAGATTCGATGACGAACACGGATGGCGTTTGAAACGGTATTTTTCCGCGTTTTCGCGATGCCGCCGCGGCGGCATCCGCTAGGTCTAACGCTCGCTGGCGCATCGCGGAGGACAGCGTCGCGGCGCGGATATCGCGATCCGTGCCGGCCGGCTCATTCCGCGCGATCCGCGTCCGCCGCAAGCGCCGTTCCGCTGCGTTGGGCACGATCCTTGCCAGCGCCGCCGCGCGCTGTCAGCATCGCCCGCACCCCTTCGAGCGAGGACCGCGAGCATGCGCGTTTACCTGGACGACGAACGCGACACGCCGCCCGGTTGGGTGCGCACGTATTGGCCGGACGAGACCATCGCCCTGCTCGAAGGCGGCGCGGTGACCGAGCTGAGCCTGGATCACGATCTCGGCGACGACGCGCGCGGCACTGGCTACGACGTGCTGCTGTGGATCGAACGCGCGGTGGCCGAGCGCGGCTTCGTGCCGCCGCGGATGGCGGTGCATTCGGCGAATCCGGCGGCGCGGCGGCGGATGGCGGCGGCGATCGAGGCGATCGGGCGGCTGCAGGGCTGAGCGCTCGCGCGATGGGCGGCGCCGCGCTGACGCCGCGCTCTGCGCGAATGCGGGCGTTCGGCGCCGCGCATCGCTGACGCCTCGCGCCTTGGGGCCGCCGCTCGCCCCGATTCAGGCGTCCGCCGGCGCCGCGCGGCCCGCTTGGCTGACAATCCTCAGGGGATCGGCGCGGCGCCCGGCGCGCACACTGCCGTTGCCCCACGCCCCGCCGTCCCGCCGTCCCGCCATCCTGGCGTCCTGCCTTCGTCCGGAGTGTCCGATGCGTCCGCAAGCCCTGCCGATCCGAACCCTCGCCCTGGTCCTCGCGCTGGCGCTGCCGTGCGCGGCGGCCGCGGGGCCGCGCGAAGACTACGACGCGTTCCGCGCCGGCCTCATCGAACAAGCCAGCGGCCCGACCGGCATGTACGCGATCCAGGACGTCGCGGTGATCGCTCCCGGCGCGTCCGCGCACTTGCCCGCCGGCGCGAACGCCGCCGCGCTGCGCTGGTCGCCCGGCGCGGGCGGCCAAAACGACGTGCGGGTGAGTTGGCGCGACGGCCGCGCGCGGATCGACGCGCCGGAACTGAAACAAGCGGTCGATCTGCTCAAGGCGCCCGATCAGAAACAAGTCTTGCCCGGCGGCCTGAGCGTGCGCGCCACCGTCTACGAAGACTCGATCAAGGCGTGGCTGTACAACCCGGCGCTGGTGAAGCAGCGCTTCAAGGGCTTGTCGTTCTTCCCCTACGATCCCAAGGGCGTGATCCAGGCCACGTTCACCCGCAAGGACGCGCCGCAGGCCGTGAGCCATCTCGACTCGCGCAACCACACCGGCACGATGTACTGGATCGGCGACGTCGAACTGCCGCTGCAGGGCAAGACCTACACCCTGCGCGCGTTCAACAAGAACCAGGACTGGAGCAAGATGGACCACTTGCTGCTGTTCTTCACCGACAAGACCTCGAAGAAGACCAGCTACGGCGGCGGCCGCTCGCTGGAAGCGCACTTCCCCGCCGGCCAGCCGCCGCGCTCGCTGAGCTTGAACTTCAATACGCTCTACAGCTTCTTGTGCGCGCATTCGGACTATTACAACTGCCCGATCAATTTGACCACGTATGTGCCGGTGGAATTGAAGTACGGCGAGAAGTATCCGCCGGGCGCCTGAGCCGGTGCGCGCGGCTCAGGCGCGTTGAGCCGTCCCGTCAGCGGGCCGGCGCCTTAGCGGGCTGCGACGATTCGGCCTTCCAGCCGCGCGCCCGTTCCTTCGCGGCGCGCAGACGCGGATCGTCGTCGGGGTTCGGCCAAGCCAGCAGCGCTTCGATCGCCGCCGGCGCGCCCGGATCCTTGGCCTTGTGCAAGGCGTAAGCGCGCAGCTGCACTACGTCCACGACCTCCGGTTGCTCGGCCGCCAGCTCGTTCACGCAGGCGACCGCCTCCGCGCCGATCTGCTTGGGCTGCGCCAGCTGCGAGCACAGGAAGTACTTCGCGCGCCCGGCGTTCTCCGGCGCGAGTGTGCGCATGCGCGGCACGTACTCGCGCGCCTCGCCGGTCTTGCGCTCCATCAGCAGCAGGTTCACCAATTGGGTCAGCGCTTCGCCGTTCTCCGGCTCGTCCTTCACCGCCTGGCGCAGGTCGCGCAAGGCCCAATCGCGCTGCTGCGCCATGATCAGCGCCGTCGCGCGCAGGACCCGGAAATCCGTGTTGTGCGGCCAAAAGCGGGTGGCCTGCGAGGCGTACGCGAACGCCTGCCAATGGTCGTCTTGCTGGCCGTAGGCGCGCGCGGCATAGCTCATCAAGGTGCCGCTGGGCGCGAGCTTGGACACCCGCGCCAACTCGGCCGCGACCATCGGCGCGCCGGAGATCGGCGCGCCGGAGATCGGCGAAACCGGGAAGCCTTCGGCCTCGCCGACCACGGCGCCGAGGATCGGATTGCGCTTGGCGCGCTTGCGCGCGTCCTCGACCGCCTCGCGCAGAGCCTCCATCGAGCCGCCCCAGTTGGGCTGCGAGGCGAGGATGCGGCCATAGACGACGTAATAGGAATCCGGGTCGATCGCGCGGCAACGCTTGCTCGCGCTTTCCTCCAGTTCTTGCGACACGTTGCGGCCGATCGCCAATTCCTGCACGCAGGCGACGCTGAGCTTGGGCTGTAGGGTCAAGGCTTCTTCGTACAGGGGCACGGCCTTGGCGAATTGCTCGTGCATGATCCGCTGCCGCTCTTGGCCGACCAGGCTCATCCGCGTGGTGCCGCGCGCGTCCTCGCCGATGGTCTGGTAGTGGCTGGCCAGAGCGACGCGCGCGTAGGCGCTGCGCGGCGAATCGCGCAGCCAGCGCTGCGCGGTCTCGCCGGCGCGGGCGCTGGCATCGAACGCCTTGAACGCGCGGAAGATCTGTTCGCGCTGCGCCTGATCGCGGTAGTGCTGGTCCAGCAGCTTGGCGAAGCGGCGGTCGAGCTCGGCCGCGCCGCCTTCACTGCGCAGCAAGGCATCGATCTGGTCCAACGACCAGGCCGGCGCGCGCAGCAGGCTGCAACGCCCTTGCGCGGCGCCGGGCAGCCATCGGTTGTCGGGCAGATCCGGGTAGGCCTTGCACCGGGCTTCGTCGTCGGCGATGGCGTCGGCCGCCAAAGCCTGATCCCAATAGGCCTGCCATTGCGGCGGGATGGCGGGCGCGGCGGGCGCCGCGGCGAACGCGGGCGCGGTCAGGCCGGCCAGCAGCGCGACGGAGGCGAAGCGGAGTCGAACGTGCATACGGGCATCCTTGCTTGAGAGTGGGAAACGCGGCGACGGGGCGCGATGGCGCGGGCATGGGAATCCAAGCGACGCTGGATCGCGGGGAGCCGCGCAAGCGGCGCCTCCGCATCGAGCGGCCGGCGTCCTTCGCCGTCGCCCGCGCCGCCCCCGTACGGCGCCGCGCAATTCTGGCAGCGCGGTGTCGGATCGCGCTAGAGGCGACGCGCTTGCGGGCGGCGCGTTCGGTTCGCGCGAACGGGCGCGACAGCGACGCGCGCTTCGGGGAATGCGCGGCCATCCCGAGCGCCCGCCGCTTCAAACCGAACTGGACCGGTCGAATTAGAAAAATCTGGCTCATCGACGGAACCATGAAGTTCCTACAGTGGAACCACGCCTCTCGATGGCTGGCGCGATGCGACGCGCATTGATCCCGAACCCGAGCCCATCGCCACGAACTCACCCGGAACCCGCCCCATGCAATGGATCGATCACCTGCGCGACGTCGATTGGAACGAGCTGTCCGAGCTGTACCGCATCGCGCCGCTCGGCGAAAAAAGCCCGGACTATCTGCGCACCGCGTACGGCAACAGCCGCTACATCGTTCTGGTCTACGCCGAAGGCCGCCTGGTCGGCGCCGGCCGCGCGCTGGCCGACGGCGTGGATTGCGCCTACCTCAGCGACATCGCCGTGCGTCCGCGGCAACAAGGCACCGGCCTGGGCAAGGCCATCGTCGAAGCGCTGGTGCGGCGCGCGCACGGGCACCGCAAGATCCTGCTCTACGCCAATCCGGGCAAGGAAGGCTTTTATCTGCACCTGGGCTTCAAGCGGATGAACACCGCGATGGCGATGTTCGCCGACGAAGCGGCGGCGTTGGCGACGGGCGTGGTGAGCGCGGGCTGATCCGTCGCCGCGCGGCCGTTCGGCCCGCGCGCCGCGACGGCGAAAGACGGACCGCCGCGAACGCCGCGGCATTCGCGGAGCCGGACGACACTATCGACCGGACCGCGCTCGCTGCCCCGCCCGACTACTCGCGCCGCCGCGTCCCGCACGGACGGCGCGATGCGTCCGCATCTCAAACCGGCAACGCGCTCGCGTCGTACTGCGCCGCGAACTCTTCGCTCGGCGCGATCGGCGTGATGATGTCGAGCAGCACGCCGTTCGGATCGGCGGTGATGAAATGGCGCTGGCCGAAGGCTTCGTCGCGCAGGCTCAGCAATACCGGCAGACCCGCGGCGACGAGACGGGCGTGGACCGCGTCGACGTCCTCGACTTCGAAGTTCAGCAGCAAGCCGCCGACCCGGCCGCGAGCGGCCTCGGGAATGGTGTGGTGGCCGCCGTCGAGCACGGCGAGATTGATCGAGGGGTCGGCGGCCGACTGCAGATGCACGTACCAATCGGCCGCGAACAAGGCGACGAAGCCGAAATGCGCTTGATAGAACGCGGCGGTGCCGGCCACGTCGCCGGTCATGATCACGGGGTAATAGCTGGTCACTTTCATCGCGGGCGGCCTTTGGCTTGTGGGGGTGGGAGGTTTTACATACAGTCTGTATGTATTCGCAAATTAACATACAGGCTGCATGTATGGAACCCTCCAAGACCCGCCGACGGGCCGCCGCGGCCGCGCGCAGCAACCGCGAACGCACCGAAACCACCCGCCGCGCCTTGCTCGAGGCCGCGCGGGCGCTGTTCGTGGAAAAAGGCTACGGCGCCACCTCCACGCCCGAAGTGGCCGCGGCCGCCGGCATCACCCGCGGCGCGCTCTATCACCACTTCGCCGACAAGCGCGACCTGTTCCGGCAAGTGCTGGACGCCGAAGCCGCGGCCGTGCGCGAGGACATCCTCGCCGCCGACCGCCCCGGCCTGAGCGCGCAAGCGGCCTTGATCGGCGGCGCGCAGGCCTATCTGCAAGCCATGACCGTGCCCGGCCGCACCCGCTTGCTGCTGATCGAAGGCCCGGCGGCGCTGGGCGCGCAGGAAGCGCTGGCGATCGACGACGCCAACGCCGGCCGCACCCTGCGCGAGGGATTGGCCGAAGCGCTGGGCGAGAACGCCGTCGATTGCGACGCGCTGGCGCGGCTGATGTCGGCGGCGTTCGATCGCGCGGCGTTGGAGATCGATGCGGGCGGGGATGCGGCGCGCATTCGCCAGACGATGCTGTGGACGATAAACAAACTGCTGGCTTGAAACGCGACGGCACCGCCGCTTCGACGGCGAATCGCCCGCGACTTGCGAACGCGCCGTTCTGCCCCGGCCAGTCTGCTGACAAGCCCTGTCAGCACCCCGCCCCACACTTCCCGTCGACCTCAGCCACCGGCTCCGCCGACAGGAATCCGCCATGCCCGACTGCCATCTGGTTTTGCTCTACGTCGATAGCCCCGAAACCAGCGCCGCGTTCTACGCCGGACTGCTCGGGCGCGCGCCGTTGGAGGCTTCGCCGACGTTCGCGCTGTTCGGGTTCGATTCCGGCCTGCGCCTGGGGCTGTGGTCGCGGCATACCGTCGAACCGGCGGCGCCGCCGGCGTTCGGCGGGGTCGAGCTCGCGTTCGCGCTCGCCGACCGCGCCGCGGTCGATGCGGCCTGCACCGATTGGCGCGGCCGCGGCCTGGAGATCCTGCAGGAGCCGGTCGATCTGGATTTCGGCCGCACCTTCGTCGCGCTCGATCCGGACGGGCATCGCCTGCGGGTGTTTTCGCCCGCGCCGGAATGAAGAGCCGCGACGGTGCGATGCGCGCCGTCAGGCGCTCGCGTACTCCGCGCACGCCCGCTCCAGCCACGTCGCGAACGCCGAGGCGCCGTCGCCCGCCGGCTTCAGCGCCAGCCGCGTGAGCCAGTAGCCGCCGGCGTCGAGCGCGGTGTCGAACGGCTGCACCAGCAAGCCTTGCGCGAGTTCGCGCGCGAACATCGACGGCGGCGCCAGCGCCACGCCGAGGCCTTGCAGCGCGCACTGCACCATGGTCAGCGAGGAATCGAAGATGGTGCCGTTGATCGGGCCGCACGGCACCGCCTGCGCGGCCTCGAACCACAGCCGCCAATCGTCGACGAAGTACGAGCGCAGCAACGCGAAGCGCGCCAGTTCCGACGGCGCGCGCAGTTGCTGGGCGATGGCGGGCGTGCACAGCGGCGCCAGCGGCGCGGGCATCAGGTAGCGGCTTTCCATGCCGGGCCAGTTGCCGCGGCCGAAGCGTACGGCGTAGTCGAGGCCTTCGGCGGCCGGATCGACGCGGTTGTTGTGGGTGCTCAGGCGCACGTCCACCGACGGGTGCACGCGCGCGAATTCGGCCAGCCGCGGCAGCAGCCAGCCGCTGGCGAACGTGCCGACCGCGCCGACGTGCACCACTTCGCGGGCGAGGCCGTCGCCGACCCGGTCGAGCGCGGTGTCGATGCGGTCGAAGGCTTCCTGGATCGCCGGCAACAGGCTCAGGGCTTCGTCGGTCAGCGCCAGTCCGCGCGGCAGGCGGCGGAACAGTTCGACGCCGAGCTGGTTCTCGAGCAAGCGCACCTGATGGCTGACCGCGGCTTGGGTGACGTTGAGCTCGTCGGCCGCGCGGGTGAGGCTGAGCGCGCGCGCGGCGGCTTCGAAGGCTTTGAGCGCGCCTAGATTGATGCGGGTATGGGCCATGGCCGCTCCGGTGGCTGGTAGAACGGCCGAGGCCGCAGGACGATTCGCGCAGCGACGCGGGCCGTCCTTAGAAAAACTTGAGGCCGGCGAAAGAAAAAATCGCTGCTCGCGCGCCGGCCGGACGGGAGAATTCAAATCCGCGCAGCGCGGGCTGTCAACGACAAAAGGCCGGCAGATCGCGCAACGCGCGCCGCGCTTGCGTCGGTGCCGCGTACGCCCAGGCGGCGCGCTCGGATTCAGCGTCGCGGTCGCGCGGCGCGGTGTATGCGCCGCGCAACGGCCGAGCCGCCCAACCGCGCGGCCCGCGCGTTCAACGCCGCGCGGGAACGACCTGCGCCAACTCGCCGCCGTCGGCGACTTCGGCGCGCTTCTCCAGCAAATACGCGTACCACTGCGCCTGCACCTGCTCGATCGGCCCCAGCTCCGCCTCGAACTCTGCCGCGCTGCCGTTGCCGCGCATCAACCGCCGGTACGCCGCGGCATGCGCGCCGCCGTCGTGGTGGAACAGGAAGTGCGACAGGCTCCAGTACTCCAGGTAATAGACGTTCAGATGGCGGCCACCGATGGGCGGCCCGCTGCCGTCGATCAACTGGCGCAGCGGAATCAGCAGGCCCGAGCGCAGATCGCGCTCCAGCGAACCCGTCAGCGGCAGATCGGGCAGCCACCAGATCGGATAGGCGCCCGCATCGATGCTACCCGGCCGCAGCCGCGTGCCTTCCAACCGGCTCGCGCCGAAATAGCTGGCGACGCCTTCGTTGATCCAACGGGCGCGCGAGAAACCGGCGCGTTCGGTATGCAGTTGATGGGTCGCCTCGTGCAGCATCCAGTGGTACGGGTTGTCCGCGCCGCCGGCGAAATAGGCGTGGCAGTACGGCCGGCGGTAATACGCCTCGGCCCAGGGCATCGAGGTGTTGTAGGCGGAGAACTGGGCGCGGTCGCGGTAGAGGATCAGGCGTAGGCGCGTCTCGGGCGCGGCCGGCGGCAACGCGAAGAACTGGCCGTAGGCGCGGTGCAGCGCTTCCACCGCGGTCGCCACGTGCAGGGTTTGCGCGGGCGTGGCGGCGCTGAAGATCGCGTAGTGATCGGTGCGGTATTCGCGCGATTGCGGCGGCAGCGGCACGGCTTTCTCGGCGGCGGGCCGCGCGGCGGCCTGCGGCGCGCCCGCGGCGCCGCGCTCCGGACCCGAGCAGGCCGCGCACAACGCGCCGGCGGCGATGACGGCGATCCAGCCGGCCTTCCTGTTCGTCCGCATGCGCCTCTCCTTGCGTTCGCCGCCAGCCTAACCCGCGCCGCGGCGGCGGCGAAGTGGCCTGCCCGCGAGCGCCTAACTGGCCCTTGAGGCCGCGCCGCCGCGCGCCGCACAGTCGCGGCGGACTTTCCGCGAGCGCACGCCATGCCCGGCCCCGAAGCCACCCGTTGCTTGACTTGGTCCCTGTGCGCCGGCGCCCTGGCCTCGCTGCTGGCGCTGGCGCCCTCGCAGGCGCAGCGCGCCCGCGCGCAGGCCGCGCCGGCGCCGGCGGCGGCGCCCGCCCGCGACGGCCAACGCGATTTCGATTTCGAGACCGGCCTGTGGCGCACCGAAGTACGGCGTCTGGCGCGGCCGCTGAGCGGTTCGCGCGAATGGCTCGACTACACCGGCACCACCCGCGTCGTGCCGCTGCACGGCGGCCGCGCCAATCTGGCCGAACTCGCCGTCGCCGGCCCGGCCGGGCGCATCGACGGCATCTCCTTGCGCCTGTACGAACCGGCCGCGCGGCAGTGGCGCATCCACTACGCCAACCTGCGCGACGGCGCGCTGACCGCCTCGATCGCCGGCGGCTTCGCGCGCGGCCGCGGCGAATTCTTCGGCGACGACACCTGGGACGGACGGCCGATCCGGGTGCGCTTCCGCATCCACTGCCCGCGCGCCGACCGCTGTTCGTTCGAGCAAGCCTTCTCCGACGACGGCGGCAAGCGCTGGGAAACCAACTGGCTCGCCACCGACACGCGATTGAGCGGCGGCGCCGGTTGAGCGCCGCGCCCCGCGCAGGATGTTCCGCCCGATTTTCCACCGCCCCAGGAGTCCCCGTGAACGCCGAGCACGACCCGTCCCGCCGCAGTCTGCTGCGCCTGCCTTTGCTCGCCGCCGTCGCCGGCGCCCTGCCCGCGCTGCCGGCCTTCGCCGCCGCGCCCGCCGCGAAGCCGCACCCGGCCGATGCCGCCGACCCGGCGCACGCGTTCGACTTCTTCCTCGGCACCTGGCAGGTGCGCTACCGCCGCCTGCGCGAACGGCTGATGGACAACCACGAGTGGGAAGAATTCGAGGGCACCTGCAAGACCCTGCCGCTGTTCGGCGGCCTGTCCAACTTCGACGAGAGCACGGTCCACCGCCCGGGCTTGCCGTATCACGGCCTGGGCTTGCGCAGCTTCGATCCGGCCACGCGCACCTGGGCCGATTGGTGGCTGGACACGCGCAACCCGCAGCGCATCGATCCGCCGATGATCGGCGGCTTCGCCGACGGTGTGGGCACGTTCTTTGGTGAAGACGACTTGCGCGGCAGCAAGGTCAAGGTGCGCGGGTTGTGGAAGGACATCAGCGCCGACGGCCTGCAATGGGAACAAGCGTATTCGGCCGATGGCGGGAAGACGTGGGAGACCAATTGGGTGTCGCGGTATCGGCGGATCGGGTGAGACCCACGCCCTCGCCCGAGTCAGTACGGCGGATCGGCGCAGCTGCACGTCGGCTCCAACGCCGCGCACTGCGCCGGTATCCACCAGCGTTGGCGATAGCCGCCGTCGGGCGTGGGCTGCAGATGGATCACGCCGCGGGCCGCGCCTAGCAGCCAGCCTTGGCCGAGCGCCTGGATCGTATCGGGACGCACGAAGCGCCAATCGTCGTTGCGATACACCCTCTCCAGCTTGCCGCTTTGCAAAGAGACTTTCGCCAACCCGTCGCTCAGCAACAACCACCAGGCATCGTCGCCGCGGCGCAACGCCGCGACCGGCGCCGCGTCGAGTTCGGCCAGCCGATGAATGCGCCAGCGGCGTCCATCGAGACGTTCGAAGCGCAGAACCGAGCCGTCGTTGAGGCCCAGGTGCGCCAGCCCCTGCGCGACGATCACTTGACCGCGATACTGCGTCGAGGCCACCGGATTGACGTCTTTCATCTCGAAACGCGCGCCGCCGTCGCGCGGCAGCCATTCGATCCGGCCGCCGAACTCGCCGTGGTTGTAACCGAGCAAAGCGCCGTCGGCGAGCACCTCGCGCACCGTCAGATCGCCGTCGCCGCGGCGTGCGGACCGTAAGCGCAGGGTCCCGTTCGCGGCGGTTTCGACGGCCCAACTCTCCCGCGAATAGTTCGCGCAGTACCGCCCCGCCTCGGTCCTCGGCGGCTCCACCGCCACCCAACCTTTCGGCGGCTCCCCATCGACCCCCACCGCCACCGCGGCCCCGATCGCCGCCAGCATCCATGCCATCCCCGCCATCGTCCGCTCCCGTTGGACCGTGAAATCCCGCCGCGCCGCTAACGCTGCAACCGCTGCGGCCGGCACTCGCACTGCGGCGCCGCCAGCCGGCGGCAATTCTCCGGCACCAGCCACTGCTCGCTGAAACGTTCGCCGAACGGCATCAACCGGATCACGCCGTGGTCGGTGCCGATCAGCCAGCCCGCGCCGGAGGCCTGCAGCGATTGCGGCTCCAGCCGCGCCCAGCGCGGATTGCTGTGCAAAGGCTGCTGGCGTCGCGCAGCCAGATCCACCCGGATCAGGCCCGTATCGGTCAGCACCACCCAGTCGTTGCGCCCGTCGCGCGCGGCCGCGACCGGCACCGCGTCGAGCTCGATCATGCGGTGGATCCGCCAGCGCTGCGCGTCGCGGCGCTCGAAGCGCAGGATCGCGCCCTCGCGCCGGCCGGCGCGGTTGCGCCCTTCGGCGACGAACACCTCGCCGGCGTACCCGGTCGCCGCGCGCGGACGCAGGTCGGCGTTGCTGAGCGCGAAACCGGCCGCGCCCTTGCGCGGAATCCATTCGACCCGGCCGTCTTCGCCGACCGCCATCGCGCCGTCGGCCAGGGCCACGCGCAGCGGCGCGGGCGGCTGTTGCGGCGCGATGCGCACGCGGCCGCCAGTGTCGGCCAACACGTCCCAGGGGCGCAGCGCGTCGATCGCGCACTGCCATTGCTCGATGCTGTCGGGCGCGGCGATCGCCGCCCAGCCCTTGGGCACCTCGCCCGCGCCGACCGACAGGCCGTGCGCGCCGGCGGCGCCCGCGGCCAACGCGCCCAGCGCCGCCCATGCCAACCGACTTTGCCGCATCCGTCCCCCGACGTGGCGCCGCGAAGGCGCGGCCCTTGCAGTATGGCCGATCCGCGCGCGCGGCGGCCGCCGACCTGACGCGGCCGCCGCGACTGCCTACAATGCCCGCCCCCCACCCGTTCGGAACGCCGCACGCCGCATGGATATCGTCATCAACGAATCGCTCAAGGCCTACATCGACCCGCTCACCCCGGAGGAGCACTCGGCGCTGGAAGCCAGCCTGCTCGCCGAAGGCTGCCGCGACGCGCTGATCCTGTGGGGCGATGTGCTGGTCGACGGCCACAACCGCTACGGCATCTGCAAGCAGCACGGCCTGCCGTTCCAGACCGTGCAGAACAAGCGCTTCAAGACCCTCGACGACGTTCACCTGTGGATGATCGACCAGCACCTGGGCCGCCGCAGCGTCTCCGACTTCCAGCGCGGCGTGCTGGCGCTGCGCAAGCGCGAAATCCTGGCCGAACGGCGCGCCCGCGCCGAGGCCGAACGCGCCGCCGAAGCCGAGGCCGCCGCGCCGGCCGAAGCCGCGGGCGATGCCGGCGACGCGCCGCCGTGGTCGGACGACGCCGCGTTCCAGGCGCCCGCGCTCGACAGCCGCCAGGCGCTGGCCAAGGCCGCGCGCCTGAGCAACAGCCAGGTCGGCATGATCGAGACCATCCACAAGCAAGCCGCGCCCGAAGTGGTGGCCGCGGTGAAATCCGGCGCGATCTCGATCAACGCCGCCGCCGCGGTGGCGACGCTGCCGGAAGACGAGCAGCGCGCCGCGGCCCTGGCCGGCGGCAGCGAACTCAAGCAGGCGGCCAAGCGCGTGCGCGAGTCCAAGCGCAAGCCGCGCGAGGCCAAGCCCGAGGTCGAGATCGAGGAAGAAGCGCTGCCGGCGAAGTTCGTGCCGAACGCGGACGAGAGCGAAGAATTGCAGGCGCTGCGCCAGCGCGTGGCCGAACTGACGGCCGAGAACGAAACCCTGAAGCTGGAAGTGGCCGGGCTGCGCGCGGCGCTGGGCCGCTGATCGATGCCGTCGCCCGGGTTTCGCGCCCGGGCGATGCATGGGAACTAAGGCATCGGGCGCGGTACCGCCGCGCCTCCGACGATCGCGAGAGCCGCGGTTACTCCGCCGGCTTCTCGCACTTGCCGTCGCGCATCAGCGCCCATTCTTCGCACACGCGGCCGTCGGGCAGATGGCACAGGCCGTATTGGCCGCCGTCCTTGCCGGTGCGAATCTCCAGGGTGCCGCCGAGCTTCTGGCAATGCACCGAAGCCGGGTTGGCCATGCCCACACCCTTGGGTGCGCTGTGGCCGGCGTCGGCTTGCGCCGGCTTGGGCGCGGCGGGTTCGGACGGCGTGCTGCAGGCGCTCAGGGTCAGCAGCGCGAACGGCAGCGCGGCGGCGAGAAGGCGAACGGTCATGGCGGATTCCTTGCGGCGGCGAAAACGGCGGCCACTATAAGGCCGCGCGCATTGATGCCGGGGTGAAGGCCATCGGCGCGATGCGGGTCCGGGCGGAGGCCGCGCGCGACGGCCTTCGGGCCCGGCGCGTTCCGCCCGGATCGCGGCGATCCGGGCGAAACGCCTCAGGCCCGAGAACCCCGCGCCGCATTCAACCCAGCTTGACCGCCGTGGCCGCCTCGGCCTTCATCAGCGTCTGCGCCTGATCGGCCCAACGCACATCGGCGCCGCTCGGCGGATAGGTGCTGATCATCGTCCACTGGGTTTCGCCGGGCACCTGATCCTGGAACGTCCCCTGCCACTGCTGCGGCGACAACGGCAGCGCGTTCTCCAGCACCGCGGTCAGGTTCAACAGCGCGTGCCGCGCCAACAAATGCGGGAACCATTCCTTGTCGACGTAGAACGCGGTGCGAAAGCCCGTGCCGACCGCTTGATAGTCGAACGCCGACGGCGGCAGCGACGGCACGTAATCCCAATAGTTGTAGACGCGGATGCTCTGGCTGGCGTCGATCACGCTCGCGTACGCCTCGGCCCAGTTGTCGGTGCCGACCATGGGGCTGGAGAAGTTGAGGTTGAGCGAGGCCGTCAGCGTCGAGATCGGCTTGCTCACCGCCACGTCCAGCGAGAACAACTGGCACAGCGCCGCGCCGAGGCTGTGGCCGGTGATGTAGAGCTGGCTCGGCTGGTACTTCTGCAGCAGCGCGAACAACTGCTGGCGCATCGACGCGCTCATGTCGCCGCCGATGCCGTCGTAGATGCCGTAGAAGCCCGACGACACCCGCGGCGTCGGGCTGACGCTGTTGCTGGTGGGGACGAAATCGGTGGGAATGAAGTGCACGTCTTCCCACGCGTCGAGGTCCGAATCGGTTCCGCGGAACGCGAAGATATACGTGCCCGGCTCGGCCTGCGACTGGAACACCAGGCCGAAGGATTCGACCGAACCGGTCAGCAGAATCGCGTCCCAGCCGGTCCAACTGTCGCGCCAGGTGTAGCCGCTGGGCGCCACGATCGGCTGCTGCGGATCGGTGAAATAGGTGTAGGCGGCCTTCGACGCGACCGCCAAGGCCAAGGTCAGATCGGTGTCGAGCACCGGGTTGGCGGCGTAAGCGCCGGCCTGGGGTACAGCGCGCACTGCGGCGTTGCTGGCGTTCATAAGCGCGTTCCGTCTGTGGAGAGGGATCGAAGCGGTCGGAGGCGCGCGCCGGCCGCGACCCGCTTACGGCGGGCGGCGCGCGATGGACCCACGTCCTTTGTGACGGATTTCGCGGAACGGCGAGGGCTTGCCGTCCGCGCGGCATTCGTATGTACGCCAAACGGCGGCGGCGGCGGACAAGGGTCCGCCGCGCGCACGCCGCCGGCCGCAAAAAAAAGGCCGCGCATGAGCGCGGCCGTAAAACCGCCCCGCCGGTGGCGGGGCTTGGGATGGGTCAGTGCGAAGCGTCTTCCAGCACCACGTCGTCGAGCAGGAAGGTCGCGTTCTCGTGGCCGCTGGAATCGGTCGAACCGATCAGCAGCACCCACACGCTCGCGGTCAGCGCCGGCGGCTGCACGGTGGCCGAAACCTGCTGCCAATCGTCGCTGTTCGCGTTCAAGAACACGTCGCTGTACGAGGTGTCGTCGTCGCCGGTGGCGGCGGTGCCGTCTTCCTTGAGCCAGCGCAGGCGCACGCGCGCGTTGGACGGCAGCGGCGCGGTGCCGGCGGCGTGGCGCACCCAGAAGCTCAGGCGCTTGAGGCCGTTGTCGGCCAGATAACCCGGATGATTGGCGACCGACACGCCCCAATAACCGCCCTCGGCGACGACGCGCAGGCTGTGCGCGCCGGAGTGGCCGACGTCGGCGCGGCTCACCGAGCTGCCGTACCACGCCGTCCACAGCCCGGCGGATTCTTCCAGGGTCGCGGTCGGCGTATCGATCAGGTTGAACGCGGCGCCGTCGGTGGTGCTGCCGGCGTCCTGCAGATACGGCGCGGCCTGCCACGCGCTGAAGCCGATGCCTTCGCCGAAGCGCTTGGCGAAGCGCCACGGGCCGTAGTAGTGGTTGTTGGCGAAGCGGTTGCCGTTATGGAACATCACATCGTCCTGCACCTGCTTCACCGTGTACGGCGACCAGCTGATGTTGTCCTTGCCGGTCGCGTACAGCGCCTGCGCGCCGCAGTAGCTGGACAGGCCGCACGGCACCACGGCCGGGTCGAAGTAGAACTCGTTGCCGGTCACTTCGATGTTCTGCGCGCGCCAGCGGCAATCGCGCTGCAGCACCGGATCGCTGCCGATCTGGGTGTAGCACGGGTGCAGGTTGCTGACCGGATCGGGATAGACGGTGGGATGCTGCGGATCCGGGCGCACGATCTTGACCGGATGCACGAACGGCGTGCAGTAGCCCTGGCTGGTGTTGCCGTTGGAGTTGCAGAAGCGGTTGGCGTTCTCGTAGATCGACACGCCCGAGAAGTTGTTCTCGAAGTAGTTGTCGTAGACGCGCAGCTTGTCCGAGCCGCTGGTGGCCGAGGGCAGGCGCGAATCGCCGCCGGATTCGGACAGGTAGATCGCCGGCGCCGGCGAGCCGCGGTCGGCGTTGCCCGACACCCAGCCGTTGCCGATGAAGGTGTTGGCGCGCACGGTGGCGTTGTAGCTGATCTCGTACCACAAGCCGACGCCGTCGTTGTCGCGGACGTAGTTGTTCTCGAACAGGAAGTCGATGTTGTTGGTGTCGGCCCACAGGCCGGTGCCGCGGTTGTTGTGGACGTAGTTGCCGGTCACCTTGGCGCCGCGCACGTCCCAGAACTTGCCGCCGCCGGTGCAGCCGCACTTGGTCGAGGCTTCCCAATCGTCGGTGTTGTTGCCGGCGATCTCGTTGTCTTCCAGCACGATGTCGACGATCGCCGAGCGGCCCGGCACCGGATTGGTCTCGCTCGCCGGCTCGCTCTGCAGCGGCGGGCGGTACATGCTGAAACCGTACTGGCCGTTGTTCTTCAGGCAGTTGCGCCGCACTTCGTTGCGGCTGCCGAGGAACACGCCGGCGCCGTCGTTGTCGACGATGAGGTTGTCCTCGATGATCCAATGCTCGCCGGCGTCGTGGTTGACCACGCCCTGGTCGAAGTTGTCGCGGCCGCGGCCGTAGTTGCGGATGGTCAGGTTGCGCACGATCACGTTGGCGACATCGCCGGTGATCGCGTAGAGATTCTTGTTCTTGCCGTCGAGGATCGCGCCGGGCGCGCCCAGGTAACGGTTGCCGGCGCGGGCGATGATCTGGCCGTAGACGTCGTCGCCGAAGGTGTGTTCGCCGGTCTCGAACCAGAAGGTGCCGTTGCGGGCGAAATCGAAATGGCTGTTGTCGCCGGCGGGCACGATGATCGCCCCTTCCGGCGCCTGGGTCGGGCCCGGACGCAAGGCGTCGCAGTAATGCGCGGTCGGCGCGGCCGGCCAGGCCAGGCCGAGGTGGGCTTGTCCCGCGCCGCCGATGCGCGCGGCGGGCGGCGCGGCGATGCCGGCGATCGGCGCGGCCAGCGCGACGGTCAGACTCAAGGCCGCCAGCCACGACGGGCGGCGGGTGCGGACGGATGTCGATTCGATGCTCAAAGCGCGATTCCCCTGCTGAAGGTGCGTGTCGGCGCGCGCGGCGTGGGAACGAAGCGACGTGGGACTCCCCGGCTTCGCAGGCCCGGCTCCGGACGGAGGGGCGGCGCGCACGTCATTGCAGCCGGCCGCGTCATGCCGCACTAGTGGTGGCTGTCACCTGTGTTCCGGGTTGTGATCGCGGTCGCGCGACGGCGGCGCGGCGGCTTGTCCGGGTTTGCGCGTTCGTCTGACCCGGTTTGCGCAAGCGGCGCAATGTCGCACGAAGGCGCGCGGCGCCGCGATCGCGGGACAACGCCGCGCGATCCGCGCCGCTAGCGTGAGCGCACCATCCGCCGCCCACAGGAGCGCGCCATGTCCGTCCCGCAACACGCCACCCGCCGTCTTTCGCTCGTCCTCGCCTGCGCCGCCGCGCTTTGCGCCGTGGCCGGCGCCGCATCCGCCGCCGAACCGTCCGCGTCCGACGCCTCGCAGAACGGCCGCGCCCGCGGCTGCGCGCGCCAGTTCGAAGCGGCCCAACGCGCCGACATGGAATCGTTCCGCGACTACGACGCCGACACCTTCCGCGCCGGCCACGACGAACGCGCGGTGACGGTGTTCGACAGCGGCGGCGTGCGCATCGGCATCGACGCGATCATGGCCGCGCTCGCCGGCCACTTCCAGAACCGCGAGGCCAAGTGGAGCTGGACCGAGCGCTACCGCGTGGTCGACGGCTGCCGCTCGGCGTACATCCTGTACGAGACCGTGTACGAGATCCCACGCATCGGCTATCGCCAGCGCGCGCTGACCGGCGTGACCTACACCCACGACGGCGCCAAGTGGCTGGCCATCGCCGATCAGGGCACGCGCTTGCCCTGATTCCGCTGCGCCACGAAAAAAGGCGGCCCCGCGGCCGCCTTTTTTCGCGTTTTCCCCGGCCGCGGCGGGAGCCGCGAAAGCGCCGGCCACAACGCGGCCCCGTCGCGAAAGCGGACAGCACGGCCGCGTTTCTCGCGCGCGACGGAGAAACCTCCCGGTGCGCCGCGCACTGCGCGCAGCGCGCGAGGAACGCGAATCGCGCGCTCGTGAACGGCACGGCGCCCGCGTTGTCCTGCCGCCGCGCACGGCGACGTTCGATTAATGCCCCCACCCTTCGCGGACATCGGATGTCTACGATCCCCCTGCGTGCCGCGCCCGACGGCGAGGACGAATTGCTGCAGGCCGCCGCCGCGCGTGTCTGCCCGCCATTGAGCCCGATGGAACGCGCGGTGCTGCTGGCCGCCGCGCGCGGCGCCGAGGACAAGCAGATCGCCGCGCAACTGAGCTGTTCGATCTCCACCGTGCGCACCTTGTGGCAACGCATCTACCAAAAGAGCGGACGCCATTCGCGGCGCAAGCTGGTCGCCGCGCTGTGGTCGGAGGCTTTGCGCGGACTCGGCGCTGTCGTTGTTTAAGCGACGTGCGCGCGGACGCGGCTTGGGTTACATCTTCGCCCATGAAAATTTCCTACCCGCTATGGATCGGCGGTGCCGCGCTGACTTCGTTCGCGCTGGCATGGGCATGGTCCGCCCGCACCGGCCGCATCGACGCCGCCGCCGGCAACCCCGCACCGATCGCCGCCGTCGCCGATGCGGCGCCCGCGCGCGAAGACGAACTGCGACGGCTGCGCGAGCAGGTCGAAGCGATGCAAGCGCAGATCGCCGCATCCGAGCGCCGCCGCGGCGCCGATCCCGCGACGGCCTCGCCGGACCAGGCGCGCCGTCTGGCCGAACAGGATCGGCAGCGGCACGCGGCCTATGTCGCCGGGCTGCAATCCTCGTTCCGGCTCGAACCGACCGATCCGCGCTGGTCGGCCGCAACCTCCGCGCGCCTGCTCGATTCGCTGCAACGCGACGATGCGCTGCGCGGCGCCGCGCGCGACGTGGAATGCCGCTCCAGCAGCTGCCGGATCGAGTTGACCCTGGACGCCGCCGGCGCGGTCGACAAGCGCTTGCCGCTGTGGTCGCTGCAGCTCGCCGACGCCTTGCCGCGCATGGTCGGCCAGTCGGTGGTTCGCCCGAACGGCGAACGCGCGCTGGTGCTGTATTTGCTGGGGCCGCAACCCGCGGCCGCGGCGCCGCGCCGATGAGCATCGCGCGGCAAAGAACCGGGGTCGGCGGTCGCGCGCCGCCGGACCTAGGGGGGAACGGGACGTCCATCCACAACCATGAGGTGACCCAATGAACGCTAATGCATCGCTTCTCGGCCTGTCGCTCGCGGCCGGCCTGCTCGGCGCGCTCTGCGCCACGCCGGCGCGCGCCGCCACCGCTCAGAACATCAATCTGCAAGGCAGCGCTTGCCGCAACTACAACGCCAGCGAAGCGCTGGACATCGACTACCTCACCTCCGGCGCGCGCAACATCAACGCCAGCGCGCGCTCGGTGATCTGCCCGGTGGCGCGCCATCCGGTGACCGGGCCGGGGCAGAACTTCTTCGTCGACGGCAGCAACACCAGCGGCTCGCCGGTGTATTGCGGGCTGTACGCCTACGACTACAACGGCACCCTGCTCAGCTCGACCAGCACCACCTTGCCGGGCTATGCGTCGTTGCCGACGGTGAGCTACTGGGGCTACGTCTCGGTGCTGTGCACGCTGCCGGGGGGCGGCGCCGCGGTGGTGTACGGCGCCTCGGCCATCGACAACTGAGCTTGCGCGGCCGCGCGATCCATTCCCATCCCATCGCCGGCCGTTCGCTCGCCGGCCCCGGAGCGATCCGGGGCCGGCGTTTTGCGCGTAGGCGCGGCGTAAGCCGCGACCGCGGAACCGCACTTGCGTCGTAAGCTCGATGGCGCGGTCGCGGCTTACACCGCTCCTACGAAAAGCACTGCAACCATCTGGGCGGCGGGCGTATCCAAGACCTCAAACCCGAGGCCAGGATCACCGCCATGCGCAAAGCCCCCGCCCTGTTCGCCCTGCTGCTGACCGCCGCTTGCGCCGCCGCGCCGGCCGCGGCCGCCGAATGCAAGGACACCGCCAAGTACGCCGACGCCCGCGCGGTGATCGAAGACCTCGGCCGCATCGTCGCGCCCAACGGCGTGCAAGAGGCTTACGCCGCGCCCATCGGCGGCATCCAGCAATGGATCAACGTGCGCGGCCAGGACCGCGACAACCCGATCCTGCTGTTCGTCCACGGCGGCCCGGCCTCGCCGCTGATCCCGACGATGTGGCAGTTCCAGCGTCCGCTGGAGGAATACTTCACCGTGGTCAACTACGACCAGCGCGGCGCCGGCAAGACCTACACCCTGCAAGACCCGCAGGGCTACGCCGACAGCATCCACATCCCCACCTACGTCGACGACGCGATCCAGGTCGCCGAGTACGTGCGCAAGCGCTACGGCAAGCGCAAGATCGTCCTGGCCGGCCACAGCTGGGGCACCATCGTCGGCATGCAGGCCGCGCTCAAGCGCCCCGACCTGTTCTACGCCTACGTCGGCATCGGCCAGGCGATCAAGGTGATGGAGAACGAGAAACTCAGCTTCGACTACGGCATGCAGCAGGCGCTGGCGCACGGCAACACCGCCGCGGTCGAGGAAATGAAGACCATCGCGCCCTACCCCGGCGACCGGCCGGTGACCCGAGAACGCATCATCACCGCGCGCAAGTGGGCGCAGTACTACGGCGGCCTGACCGCCTACCGCGACGAATCGCCGTACTTCTACCGCGCCCCGCGCCTGTCGCCGGATTACGCCAGCGATTGCGAACGCGCCGCCGTCGACGAAGGCAACGTCTATTCGCTGGGCAAGCTGCTGCCGGAATTCCTCGCCACCGACCTGAGCGGCGTGCGCGAATTCCCGATCCCGGTGCTGATGTTCATGGGCCGCCACGACTACACCACGCCCTCGCAGCCGACCGAAGCGTGGCTCAAGCGGGTCAAGGCGCCGTACAAGCGCGGCGTGTGGTTCGAACGCTCCTCACACATGATGCAGTGGGAGGAGCCGGGCAAGCTGTTGATGAGTCTGGTGACGTACGTGCGGCCGTTGACCCAGGAGCCGCCCGCGGCGCGTTGAGTCTCGCGAAGCCGAGCCCGGCCCCGCGCCGGGCTCAGGCCGCGGCGAAGAACATCAGATAGACGAAACGCGCGTTCTCGGGGCGATCGCCGAATCCCGGACCGGCCGTGTGCCACAGCCATGGCCGCAGCAGCACCAGGCGATTGAAGCGCATCGGCACGGTCATGGTCGGCTCCCAGCAGCTGTCGTCCATGCCGTCGCGTTCGATGATGTCGGTATGCGCCTCGTCGATCGACGCGTAGCCCAGATCCGCCAACTCGCGCTCGTTCATCGGCCGGCGGTCGGTGTTGGTGCGGCGATGGCGGAAGAACTCGGTGCCGCCGCGGCAATCTTCCGGCCGGCTCAAATACAACACGCCGGACCAATAGCCCGGATCCACGTGCACCTTGCCGCGGCCTTCGTCGCTGCCCAGGGTGATGCGGAACTTGGCGTGCGACCCCTGCGGCGACAGCGGCTTGAGCCGCTCGCCGACGATGCTGGAAACGTAATGCTCCAGCCCGTCCAGCTCGATGCGCTCCTGCGAATTGCGTCCGGGGAACGCGCCCTGCTGATCCGGATAGGTCAGCTTGAGCCCGGCTTGGCGCAGCCCTTCGGCCTGGCCGAAGAAATCGTCGACGACGATCAGCGAGGTGGTCATGCGGCGAAAAGTCCTGAATACGCCGCGATCCCCGGCGCGCCGACGATGGTAGGCGATGTCGCCGGGATTGGCGACCGCGTGCGAAGCCTCGCCCGCGGCCCGGCGGCCGCTCGCATCGAGCGCGCGGCGACGCACCCGAACGGGACCGGGTCGAACGTCGCAGCGCGCGCTCCGCCGCCTGCGCGCCGACGACCGCGACCGCCGCATCCACCCCTTCCCTTTGGTGCAATACCCAAGCCCCCCGCCCGGGTCCAGCATCGATGCGATGTTCGGACCGGCCCGGCATCCGCCGCGGCCGCGCACACACCCTGGGGAGGGAAACGCGCATGTTCCGCAGCACGCTCCAATGGCTTTCCGCCAGCGCCGCGACGCTGGCCCTGGCCGCCGCCGGCGGCTTCGCCGCGCTCGCGCCCACCGACGCCTACGCGCTCGATTGCGGCGCCAACAACGGCTACACCTGCCAAGGCGCCGCCAGCCAGTACGCCGGCGGTTTCGCGCCGGGCGTCGGCAGCGGCGGGTTCGGCGGCGGCGATTGCGTCGCCACGCGCACGCCGGTGGTGTTCATCGCCGGCAACGGCGACAGCGCGATCAGCTTCGACATGCCGCCGGCCGCGGTGAGCGGCTACGCGACGCCGGCGAACTCGGTCTACGACGAGCTCAAGGCGCGCGGCTACAACGATTGCGAACTGTTCGGCATCACCTATCTCGACGCCGACGAACGCGGCTCGCCGCAGTACAACTACCACCAGCCGTCCAAGTACCAGATCCTCAAGACCTTCATCGACAAGGTGAAGCTCTACACCGGCCGCAGTCAGGTCGACATCGTCGCCCATTCGCTGGGCTCGTCGATGGCGCTGGCGACGCTGCGCTATTACGGCTATCAGGCCAGCGTGCGCCGCTTCGTCAACATCGGCGGCGGCCTGCGCGGCCTGCAGACCTGCCTGAGCACCGGCTATCAGTCGCCGTACGCGCCGACCTGCAACGCCGAGGCCTACGTGTTCCCGTACGACTACTACACCTTCGGCCTGTTCCCGAGCAGCGGCGTGCCCTATTACGGCTACAACCGCTGGACCGGCAGCGGCAGCAACAGCCTGCGCGCGATGCCGACGATGTATTCCTCGATCGCCTTCTACACCATCACCGCCGGCACCTACGATCAGATCCAGTGCTTCACCACCAGCTATTCGGCTGGCTGCGCCGACAGCGCGCTGTTCGCCGCGGCCAGCAACCTCAAGGCGCAGGTGGACATCGGTTTCGGCTCGGCCGCTTACAGCTACGATTGGAACTGGAGCGACGGCAGCCCGTACAACATCGGCGGCGGCGACACCAGCAACGGCGTCGGCCATTTCCGCTCCAAGACCAACGCCGGGCGCATCGTCTACAACATGCTGGCGACCACCTGCACCACCGGTTGCGCCAACGGCTACGCCGGCGTCAACGGGCCGGCGGTCAATCGCTGAGCGCCACGCGCCCGCGAGTCCGGTCCGATCGCGCCGCCGATCGGATCGGACACCCGTTCAGTCCTGAGCGCGCGCCGGCGCATCGACCGGGCGCTACTCGTGCGCCGCGCGCGAAACCACCCGCGAGGCTCACCGCCGATTCGTGACGGCACTCGCGCAACCCCGATTCCGCCGCGCCGGCATGACCGGCGCCGGCGCGCCAGCGCGTTGCCATTAGCGCCGCGCCCATCGCGGCACGCACGCCAACGCCGGCGGACCCGTTCCGCGCGGACATCGCCCACCGGCGCGGGGCCGGCACGCCCGCCCGCGTCACGCAGGAGGTCTCATGAATCGTTCGATCGCATCGACCGTCTGTCTGTTGCTGTGCTTCGGCGTCGCCCATGCCGCGCCGCCGTCGGCCAAGCCCGCAGCCGATAAAGCCGCGCTCTCCGCGTTCCCCAAGGCCGCCGCCTCGGCCTGCAGCCTGCCGCCCAAGCGCGATCCCTTCACCTTCTGGAACAGCTGCAAGGACGTGCGCATGAACGGCTGCACCCTGGAAGCGAGCTGCCGCCAGCGCGACGGCAACTGGCGCAACACCAGCTTCGACATGAATAAATTCAGCCAGTGCTATTCCGACTTCTTCGGCGGCCGCAACCTGGTCAACGAGAACGGCAAGCTGTGCTGCGGCTATGCCGGAACGCCGCAGATCTGCGGCACCTGAGCCGCTAGCCGAAGCCCTGTAGGAGCGGCGCGAGCCGCGACCGCGACAACGCAGCTACGACGGAAGTTTCGACGCGGTTGGGTTGTCGCGGTCGCGGCTCGCGCCGCTCCTACAGGTGTGCTTCGCGGGGGCTCAGCGGTTGACGTCGTTCTCGTGGCAACTCAGCTTGGCGTAACGCCCCGCCGGCAGGCTCACGCCGAGATGGCGGTCGCTCAGCGCCTCGACCGGGTCGTACTTCGGCTCGAACGTGCAGGCATTGGCCTTGGCGAACTTCTCCATCGCCGCGGTGCTGCCGGACACGCGCACCACCGCGCTGACGCCTTCGTCGACGCAGCAGCCGACGTACTGGGTCATGTACTCCTCTTCCACCAGCACCAGGCTCTGGCCCATGAACGGCGCCGGCTTCTTGAGCACGCGGTAGTCGGTGTAATCGGCGCGCACGTTCGGCTTGAGGTCGAAGTAGCCGGCCTGGATGTAGGCCTGCAGCGCGGGGCCGGACGGCGCGGCGCGCTCGCCCTTGGCGCGGTCGTAGCGCATCGCCTCGGTCAGGCCTTTCTCCAGCGCCGCGTCGTCGGCGAAGGCGGCCAGCGGCGACAGGGCGCAGGCCAGCACGGCCAACAGCAGGGGAGCTTTCATCGGGGGATCTCCTTATCGCGATCGTTCGCCCGGTGCGGGCGGCGCGACAGCCTACCATCGGCGATGCGCGGTTTCTCGCTGTAGGAGCGGCGTAAGCCGCGAACACCCGAAGCGACGCAAAAACGCGTGGCGTCCGAAGCCCGCAGCGCTAAGGACGCTTTAATGCGTCCGCGCATCTTGGCTTCGGTCGGGGCGCTTTCGTGCGTCGCTTCGGGTGTTCGCGGCTTACGCCGCTCCTACAGGCGGATCCCTAGGACGCGTTACACGCCGCAGCCGCCGCCGGGGACCAGCGGGCGCACTTCGCATTCGATGTCCCAGCCGTCGCCGTGCACGTCGAGGAAACGGCGGGTGTGGGCGATCGCCGCGTCCAGATCGGGCGCCTCGAACAAGGCGTAGCCGCCGATCACTTCCTTGCTTTCGGTGAACGGCCCGTCGGTGGCGCTGATCTTGCCGCCGCGCAGGCGCAGGCGCTTGCCTTGCGCGCTGGGCAGCAGGCCGGAGGTCTGGATCAGCACGCCTTCGCGGGTCATCTCCTCCATCAGCCGGCCCATGTCGGCCATGAGCCGCTCGTCCGGCGCGGCGGCGGTGGTTTCGTCGATTCGGATCAGGGAAAGAAAGCGCATGCAGGCTCCGTAAAGTGGGCTCGAGAGAGCCCGACCATCGGGCTCTTACCGAGACGACGAATACGCAGCGCCGATTTCGACAATCCCGCGCAGCGCGGCCGCTAATTCGGCCGCGCCGCCTATTTCGGCAAATCGCCGCCGTCTTCAGCGCTTGCGCCAGGCCCGCAGCAAGCGCATCGGCGTGCGCGCCGGGGCGGTGGTGAAACGCCGCGGCAGCCCGCCGCCGCGGCGGGTCTGGCCCTGGCCCTGGCGCTGGAACTGCGTGCGCTGCTGCAGCGAGGGCGACCGGCGCGTCTGCGCCTGACGCTGGTACTGCATCGACCGGCGCGCCTGCATCTGCCGCTGGAACTGGGTCTGCCCGCCGCCGCGCGCCTGCCGCTGCACCAGCACGGTCTGGCGCACCTGCTTCTGCGCCTGCGCCTGCGTCTGCATCGGCGCGGCGGCGCCCGCCGGGGCCGGCGCCGGGGCCGCGCGCGGCGCGGATTCGTCGAACCGGTAGTTCTGCAGCCCCATCGGCGCCGGCGCGCAACCGCGGCCGTAATAGAACCAGACGCCTTGACGGCCGGCGGCCACCGCCACGTCGCGGCAACCGTCGCCGTTGAAATCGCCGTGGACGAGCCCGTGCGCGCCGATCCGCGCCAACGCGCGCGAAGCGCCGCGCCACTGCGGCGCGGCCGGCGCGCCGTCGCGCTGCGCTTGATAGGCCAGCACGCCCGCGTCGCCCGGCGCGCCGGCCGGATGCTGCACCGACACCACGTCGGCGCGCCCGTCGCCGTCGAAATCGGCGATCTGCGGCGGCGAGATCGCGGCGAAGCCCGGATACGGCCGCGCCGCAGCGAATCCGCCGTCGGCCGAGCGCAAGGACAGCGACGACATCCCGGCCTCGGCGCTGCCGACCAGCAGGTCCGCGCGGCCGTCGCCGTCGAAATCGCCCAGCGCCGGCATCGCCGCCGGCCACGCCGGCAACGAACCGATCGGCGAGGCCTCGCCCAACCCGCCTTCCGCCAATTGCGGCCGCCACAGCAAGCGGCTGCCGCCGCGCGCGGCGTCGGGTTCGCGGTAAATCAGGTCGCGGCGGCCGTCGCCGTCGAAGTCCAGCACGCCGACCACGCGCGCCGACGGCCCGCCGAGCGGCGCCTCAGCGATCTCGCGGATGCCGCCTTGCCCGTCGCCGTACAGCGTGCGCACCCGGGTGCAGGCGTCGCCGGCCCGGCGCGCGCATTCGCCCGCGGCGCCCGCGCGCTGGACCAAGGCGACGAGGTCTTCGCGTCCGTCCTGATCCACGTCCATCGCGTTCAACTCGTCGGCCGCGCCGATCTCGACCGGCACCCGGCGCAGGCTCAGGCCGCCGCGGCCGTCGGACAGCAGCACGTCCAGACCCGCCGGCAACGCGCTGGCGGGCGCGGCCTCGCGCGCGACGACGACGTCCATCGCGCCGTCGCCGTTGAGATCGACCAGCAGCGCGCTCGTCGCGGGCCGGCCGCCGCCATTGGGAGCGCTCCACACCCGCGGCGGAAACCGCAGCCCGCCTTGCGGTTTTTGCGCGAACACCTGGACGCTGCCGTCTTCGGTGGTCGCGACCAGATCGTCGCGGCCGTCGCCGTCGACATCGCCGACCGCCACCGAGACGAACGCCCGCTCGCCGCCGCCTCGGCTCGAATTCGGATCGGCGACGCCGGACCGATAGCGCGGCCCTGGGACCAAGGCATAACCGCCGGCGCCGCCGGCCGGCGCGGCGGACGGCGCGCGCGGGTCGTCGGCGGCGCGCTGGGGCGCGGGCGCGCCGCCGATCGGCGCGGCCTCCGGCGCGGAGGCCGGCGCCGGAGTCTGCGCCGCCGCGGCCGCCGGCGCGCGCGGCCACGAAAACACCGCCACCAGTCCGGCGAAGCCGACACCGATCCAAATCTTCCAAGCCCACCCGCGCATCCGTCATCCCCCTGTGCAATCCGGCCGCGACCTCCCGCCGCGCCGTTCGCACGGAGGCGGTCGATGGTCGCGCCGGCCGATCCGGCCGTGACCGCGGCCGGCTGTCTTCGGTGGCCGCCCGCGCGCGGCGATGCCGCGCCGGGAGCCTCGCCTCAAGCGATCGCGCGCCGGGCCACGGCCCGCCGCGAACGATCCGCATCCCAAGCGCCGCCGGTGTCGCGCGTCCGCCCGGATCGAACCCGAACCGCTTCAAATCGCGGGTCGCCCGAAGTTCGGCAACGTCCGACGGCGGTCGCCAGCAACGGCCGCCCGCCGCAAAAACGCAGCGTTCAAACCGAGCCCCGCTTCAAAAACCGCGACCGCCCTTGAACCGTGCTGCCCCGCTCGGGCCTGCCCTAACTCGTGCCTACGCTAAGCCGCGACCCGACCTAAACCGTGCCCGCCTCGAACCGCGACCCGCCATAAACCGTGATGATATCGGCCGTTCCGAGCCCGCCGCCAGCGCGACCTGAACGCAGCGCCGCGCCCGCCTCCCGCCGCCGCGCATTCAGGCTTTTGTGATCCGCCTGGCAGATCGCGCGATTGCCCCCGTCGCGCTGGCCTTTGCCGCGCAGTCGCCGCGTTCACATTTACGCCGCATCGCTGCGGCCGGCGCGCCGGACGGCCGACCGGACAGGGGCCATCGCAAACACGCTTCGCGCCGTGCCGGCCGCGTCCGGCCGTGCCCGTCCGCCCTGCCGCCCGCGCCCGCACCGCCACCCAAGTGAGGAGCGCAGGATGCATTACACCCGCCGCGAGTTTCTGACCACCGCCGCCAGCGCCGCCGGCGCCGCGATGTTGCCGCTCGGCTCGACCCTGGCCGCGGCCGCCGGCGGCCCGGGCCCGGCCAAGGCCGCGCGCTGGCACCGCTACGACGTGACCTCCCCGCAAGGCCAGAAAATGCTGGCCAGCTACGCGCGCGGCGTCCAGGCCATGCTCAAGCTGCCGCCCAGCGACCCGCGCAACTGGTTCCGCAACGCGTTCGTGCATTTCCTGGATTGCCCGCACGGCAACTGGTGGTTCTACGTCTGGCACCGCGGCTACATCGGCTATTTCGAGCGCACCATCCGCGAACTCAGCGGCGATCCCGAATTCGCCCTGCCGTATTGGGACTGGACCCGGCTGCCGGAAATCCCGCCGGGCATGTTCGACGGCGTGCTCACCCCGACCGACGCGAGCTACGCCACCTACACCGGCAACCTCAAGCGCTTCACCGATTTCATCCAGCCGCCGATGAAGGCGTACTGGGGCAAGCTCAGCGACATGCAGCGCACGCAGCTGCTGGCGCGCGGCTACGAGAACTTCGACAACGTGTGGAACGACGTCACCGGCTACAGCACGACGCAGAAGACCGGCATCTCCGGCAACATGTCCTACGCCATCACCTGCGGCGCGCGTTATCTCTCGCGCGACAATCCCAAGCTCGATCCCAAGACCGCGCACAACGTCTCGCCCAGCGTGATCGCCTCGGGGCTGGAACCGCGGCTGTTCCACGACGAGAAGATCAGCGCCAGCTTCACCAGTTCGCGCACCGTCTCGCATCTGATGCAGCCCGACGGCACCACCCAGTTCTCGATGCTGGAAGGCCTGCCGCACAACAAGGTGCACAACTACATCGGCGGCGTCGGCGCGGTCGATCCGGGCCCTTACGGCAACATGACCAACTTCCTTTCGCCGGTGGACCCGATCTTCTTCCTGCACCACGCCAACATGGACCGCCTGTGGGACGTGTGGACGCGCAAGCAGCTGGCGCTGGGCCTGCCGATCATGCCGACCGAGGGCGAGGCGCGCGACGCCTTCATGGGCGAGCCGTTCCTGTTCTTCGTCGACGCCGACGGCACCCCGGTCGGCCCGAGCAAGGCCGAGCGCTATTTCGACACCGCGTCGTTCGATTACGACTACGGCCCGGGCGGGTTCGCCGGCCCACAGCCGAAGCGGCGCGCGGCGTCGGGCAAGTACGGCGCGGTGTCCGCCCGCATCGAAGACGACGAAGCCGAGCTGTCGCTGCCCGCCGCGCTGGTGCAAGGCCATATGGCCGACGCGCTGCCGGCGCCCTTGGTCGCCGAGATCACCCTCGACCGTCCCGAAGGCGTCGGCGGCGCGCGCGAGTTCGACGTGCTGGTCAACGCGCCCGACGGCGTCGACCGGGTCGACGCCGACAGCCCGTACTACGGCGGCACCGTGGCCTTCTTCGGTTCGAGCATGCCGAACATGAAGATGTCGCACACCGCGACCTTCGCCGTGCCGCTGGGCAAGAAGCTGCGCGTGTTCACCAACGCCTTGAGCGAAGGCGCCAAGGCCGGCGCCGAGCTCAAGATCCGCTTGGTGACCTCGTCGGGCACGCAGGCACCGGAAGCCGCGCCGGTGCGCGCGGCCGTGGTCGCGCCGGGCACGTGACCGCGATGCGCGCCGCCGCGATCGCGTGCGGGTTCGCCGCCCTGCTGTTGCAGGGCGGCTGCGCCGCGGCCGGCGATTATCGCGAGCTCGCTCTGCCGCAGGCATCGCGGCCGGGCGAGCGGCTGTATCTGGAAGTCCGGCTCGGCGCGCTCGCGCCGGGCCAGGAGCTGCAAGTCAGCGACGCGCGCGGCCGCTCGTTGGGAACGGTCTCGCCGTACGGCGTGCGCGCCGGGAACGGCGGAGGAACCTTCGTGCTGCCGGTGCCCGCCGATGCGGTGCGCGCGGGACGCCTGCGCGTGCGCCTGAGCGTGACGCGTGCGGGAGCGCCGGCGCGCGAGCCCGCGAGCGACGAAGTCGAAGCGCTGCGCTTGGTGCAAGCGCCCGGCGATTGAAACGGCGAGGCGCGCGCCGTCGATGCTCGCTGCTACCATCGGGCGCGACCGCATCGCCGCCACGGCCGCGACGCACTTCAACGCACCCCCACCGCCGCTCCGCCCATGCACCTCGACGAGCTAGGACCGCGCATCTGCATCCTCGGGCCGTCCGGCAGCGGCAAATCCACCCTGGCCGACGCCATCGCCCGCGCGCGCGGCGTGCCGGCGGTGCATCTCGACCAGCTGCATCATCTGCCCCACACCGATTGGCGCCCGCGCCCGGAGGCGGAATTCCTCGCCCTGCACGACCGCGCGATTCTCGAACCGGCCTGGGTCATCGACGGCAACTACTCGCGTTGCTTGCCGCAGCGCCTGAACCGCGCCACCGGCCTCATCGTGCTCGACGCGCCGACCGCGACCAGCCTGCTGCGCTATCTGCGCCGCGCGTGGTTCGAACGCGACCGGCGCGGCTCGCTCGAAGGCGCCAGCCAGCGGGTCCGCTGGGAGATGGTCCACCACATCCTGATCGCCACACCGGCCAACCGCGGGCGCTATCGCGAGCTGTTCGAACGCATCGAACTGCCCAAGCTGCGCCTGGCGAGCGCGCGGGAATTGAATGCGTTCTATCGTTCGGCCGGATTGGTCCGGCCGGCCTGATCGCGGCGATGCGCCCGCGCGCCGCGGGCGCGGCTGGGCTTACTTGGCGACGGTCAACTCGCGCTCGAACGCTTCCGCGTCGGCCATGGTCAGACCGCTCACGCGCAAGCGCCCGCCGGGAATCTCGCCCTGGATGGTCGCCACGTTCACCGCCATCCCGCCGACCACCACGGCTATGCGCTTGCCCATGTTGTCGCGGGTGACCTGGGCCAGACGCTGCGCGCCTTCGTCGCTCAGTTGCAGATCCAGACCGCTGCTCCCGCTTTCGTCGGCGCTCACCGCGACCAAGGCGACCTGGCCGCGCGCGATCACCGGCATCGGCTTCACCGCCACGCGCGCTTCCTGGCCCGGGTAAGGCCGCAGCACCGGGAATACTTTGGCGCCGGCGGCATCGCCGTCGGCGACCAGATAGAACGCGACATCGCCGCGCACCGGCTTGGCGTTCTTCAACGGCTCCACCGCAGCACTCGGCACGTCCGGCGCACGCATGCAGCCGCTCGCGCCGAACGCCGCCGCCAACACCGCGGCCACCAGGATCGCGCGCGTCTTCATGCGCTCAGCCCCGCGCCAAGGCGAAATCGATCGCCGCGCGCACCGCCGCGGCCTGCGCTTCGTTGCACTGCTCCGGCGTCGCCTGCGGGCTGTCCGGATAGACCTCGGTGGTGGTGCGGTAGCGCGCGTGGGTGATGCCGGCGCACAGGCCGAGCGAGCGCACCGGATAATTGATGACGCCGTGCGCGACCAGCGGCGAACCGATGATCTCGTTGTTCGCGTCGGCCGGCGCGATGTGGGTGACCTTCTCGACCTCGGCGACGATCGCCTGCTGGAACTCGGCCTGCGGGTCCTCGCTGTCGCCGACCAGATAGAAGCCGTCGGGAATCTCGCCCTGCTTGCACGGCTTGCCGTCGCGCGCGGCCAGCGCCGGACGGAACTCGGTCTCGTCGCTGTCGGTGGTTTCGTGCAGGTCGATGTGCATCAGCGTGGCGTCGCGCAACGGCGTCGCCAGCGCCCACAGCGCGGCCGATTCCTGCGCCGGGCTGTTCTCGCGGAACGAACGGTTCGGGTCGATCGCTTCCGGGTTCCAGCGGTGGATGCGCTCGTACGCCCACGGGCTCACGCACGGCGCCACCAGCAGATTGATGCGGCCGGCGTAGTTCGCCGCGTAACGGTCCAGGAACAGCAGCGCGCCGTGCACGCCGCTGGTCTCGTAGCCGTGCACGCCGCCGGTGACCAGCATCGTCGGCAGCGCGTCGTTCCAGTTGCGGCTCTTCAGCGCGAACAAGGGGAAGCGGCCGTCGGCGCCGTAGTCGAGTTCGCCGTAACGCACCAGTTCGAAGCGCTCGCCGATGCGCTGGATCTCGCTCAGCACCTGTTCTTCGTAGCTGCGGTGACGGATCTGGCGCGAACGCCATTGGGCGACTTCCGCCGGGCCCCAAGGCTGACCGGGGGTGCCGACGGGATAGAAGGCGGTGGCGGTGCTCATGACGGCGGCTCGCGGTTGCAGGGGAGGCAGCCACTTTAGCATCGCGGCCCGGCCCCATTCTGTCCTGCATGCGCTCAGCCGCGCGTCGCGTCGCGGCCTGTCGCCGCCGCCTCGGCTCGCGCGCGACGCCGGCCGCTGCGACGGACGCCGCCGCCGTTCCCGCGCCCGCACCGCATGAGCCGCTCTACCGTCGCCTCGACGGGCCTCCCCCCTTCGTCGCGACGGTTCCTCGCGCCCCATCGATGCGTGCGGAGACCGCGAAGAAATAACCAGCCGTCATGAGCTTGGATCGCGCGCCGCGGAACCCGGGCGGACTAAAATCGAACAGCGCCCTTCTCTCTCATCCGGCCACGCACGGTTCCGGCCATGAGCCTCGCGGCCGCCGCGATCCGGGGCGCGCCGTCCTTCCGCGACCTTCGTCTCGACGCTTATGTCCCCATCGCCCGCCGCTCCCGCACCGATCGCGCGTCCGCTCGCTATCGCCTTCGCCTGCATCGCCGCCCTGCACGCGCCGCAGACGTCCGCGCAAACGCCGCTGCTCGCTGTGGACTACGAAACCGGAACCACCGACTCCGGCATCCCGGCGCTGGAAGCGACCGCCGCCACTGCGGCCGATGCCGCCTTCGTCAGCCAACGGTTCGCGCGCGCGGGCCGCTACGCCATCGGCCACAAGGTCGTGCTGGACGATCCGGCCTACGTGTCCGCGGGCAAGCCGCGCAGCGAAAGCGCGACGCACAGAGTGCCGGCGGGCGTCTATCGCAACGGCGACCATCGCGGCTACGCCTTCAGCGTGCTGCTGCAAGATTGGCAGGACTGGACCGGCGGCCTCGCCCCGGTGGACATCGTCTGGCAGTTCAAGCACGCCGACGGCGAACCGGACATGTTCGTCGGCGTCAGGCGCAATCAACTGATTCTGCGGTACGCGGATCGCCAGATCGTGCTCATCGGCGACATCCGGCCCTACGACAACCAGTGGATCGACCTGCGCTTCGACGTGCTGTGGGCGAACACGCCGACCGGATACTTCACCGCCGACCTGCGCCTTCCCGGCGAAACCCAGTACTCGCGCAAGGCCGCCGTCTCCGACTTCCCCACCTTCAATCCCGACACCGCCGGAACGCTGGGCTATTTGAAGTGGGGGCTGTACCGCCCCGACTCGCATTCGGCCGACGGCGCCGCGATCACCCGCATCGCCTTGCACGACGACATCACCGTGACCCGGCTGCCCGCGCCGAAGATCCGCGCGAACAAAGCCTTCGCCGCCTCCGGGCGCTTCGGCGCCGGCGATCAGTTCGCGTTGACCATCGCCCCGCCCGCGCCGGCGACGGCCGTGAGCGTCGCCACGACCGGCGCCGGCGCACAGGTGACCTCGCCGCCCGTGGTGTTGACGGCGGGCGCGGGCGGCGCGACGTACACCGTCAGCGAAACCGCCGCCGTCACTGCGCCTGGGACCGACCTGAGCCGCTATCGCACGACGTACGCCTGCACCAACGCGCTCGCCGGCGGCCAGACGCCGCGGGGCGACGGCACCTCGTTCGCGGTCGCGCTTGCCGACGACGACGACTTGACCTGCACGTTCACCAACACTCGGTCGAGCAACGCCGATCTGGCGGTCGCGGTGACGAACACGCCCGCGCAGGGCCCGAACGATCTGGCGGACGACGGCGTGGTCGCCGGCGCCGTCTCGACTTACCGCATCCTGGTCAGCAACCACGGGCCCGATGCCGTCGCCGGCGCCAACGTCCGCGACGCGGCGCTGGCCGGCCTGAACTGCGCCGACCCGGTGCCGTGCAGCGGCGCGGCCTGCCCTGCGGCCACTGTGCCGATCGCCGAACTCATGGGCCCAGGCGTGGTGCTGGGCGAACTGGCCGACGGCGCGTCCGTATCGCTGGACGTGAGCTGCGCCGTCGCGCGCTGAACGCGCGCGCCGCGGTTACGGCCAGCGCAGCGCGAGCGCGGCGACCGCGAGGTAACGGGCGAACTTGGCGACCGACACCAGCAGCAGGAACGTGCGCAACCGCTCGCGCATCGCCCCGGCCGCCAGCGTCAGCGGATCGCCGATGATCGGCACCCAGCTCAACAGCAGACTCCACTGCCCGTAGCGCGCGTACCACGCCTGCGCCCGCGCCAGCTGCGCGGGCTTGACCGGAAACCAGCGGCGGTCGCCGAAGCGGACCAGCTCGCGGCCGAGCCACCAGTTCACGGTGGAACCCAGCACATTGCCGACGGTGGCGACCGCGACCAACAGCCACGGCGCGTAACCCTGCACGATCAAGCCCGCGAGCGCGGCTTCCGACTGCGCGGGCAGCAGCGTGGCGGCGATGAAGGCGATCAGGAACAGGCCGAGGTAAACCATCGCGGGATTTTAGCGGCGCGGGCGCTTTATTTTCGCGGTCGCGGCTCACGCCGCTCCTACATGGCGCTATGTAGGAGCGGCGTGAGCCGCGACCACGCCAATACAACCACGCCGAAACTCCGATCCCCGCGACACCCACCAAACCGCCGCACAAAAAAAAGGCGGACCGTCGCCGACGATCCGCCCCGCTTTCCGACCTCGGCCCACACACCCGGGCCGCGATCTCAACGAGCCCGCGTCACCGGGCCCGCCGCATCAAACCGAACTCACCAAATCCGAACCCGCTGCTCCGGCGCGATATACATCGCATCGCCCGGCTTGACCTCGAACGCGCTGTACCACGGATCGAAATTGCGCAGCGGCCCGTTGGCGCGGAATTGCGAGGGCGAATGCGGGTTGGTCTTGATCTGGTTGAGCAGCGCCTCGTCGCGGTACTTGCCCTTCCAGATCTGGCCCCACGACAGGAAGAAGCGCTGATCGCCGGTGTAGCCGTCGATCTTCGGCGCCGGCTTGCCGCCCAGGCTCAGCTGGTACGCGGTGTAGGCCATCGACACGCCGCCCAGGTCGCCGATGTTCTCGCCCATGGTCAGCTGGCCGTTGACGCACTGGCCCGGCAGCGGGCAGAACGCGTCGTACTGCGCGCCCAGCGCCTTGGTGCGCTGCTCGAAGCCGGCGCGGTCCTGATCGGTCCACCAGTTGCGCTGGATGCCGGCGTAGTCGGACTTGCTGCCCTGGTCGTCGAAGCCGTGGCCCATTTCGTGGCCGATCACCGCGCCGATGCCGCCGTAGTTCACCGCCGCGTCGGCGTTGAGATCGAAGAACGGCGCCTGCAGGATGCCGGCCGGAAACACGATCTCGTTGAAGGTCGAGTTGTAGTAGGCGTTGACCGTCTGCGGCGTCATGAACCACTCGTCGCGGTCGGTGCGGGTGCCGATGCGGCGCACCTGATCGGCGCGCTGGTAGCGGCGCATCTGCATCGTGTTCGCCATCAGGTCGCCGGCGACGATGCTCACGCTGGAGTAATCGCGCCACTTGTCCGGGTAACCGACCTTGGGCCGGAAGCTGTCGAGCTTGCGGTAGGCCTCGGTCTTGGTCTGCGCGCCCATCCAGTCGATCTTCTCGATGTTGGCGCGCAGCGCCTTGCGCAGATTCTCCACCAGCTGCTGCATCGCCGCCTTGGCCTGCGGCGAGAAGTGGCGCTCCACGTACAGCTTGCCCATCGCGTCGCCCAGCCCCTCGCTGCCGGTGACGGTGGCGACCGCGCGCTTCCAATCGTCGCGCTGCGCCTTCTGGCCGCTGAGCACGGTGCCGTTGAAGGCGAACGCGGCGTCGTCGATCTCGCGGCTGAGCAGCGCGGCGTTGTTGCGCACGGCGTGGAAGGTCAGGTAATCGCGCCACACCGGCAGCGGGGTCTTGCCGACGACCTCGATCACCGGCTGCACCGCGCTCGGGGTGGCGACGTTGACCTTATCGACCCCGGTCATGCCCTGCGCCTTGAGCTGCGCGGCCCAGTCGTAACCCGGGTACTGCTGGCCCAGTTCGGCGAACGTAGCGACGTTGTAGGTCTTGTCGCGGTTGCGCAGCTGCGCGCGCTCCCACTGCGGCTTGGCCAGCGCGGTTTCCAGATCCAGGATCGCCTGCGCGCGCGCCTTGGCGTCCTTGACGCCGGCGAAGCCGAGCATGCGCTCGATGTGGGCCAGATACGCGGTGCGGATGCCGGCGAAGCGCGCGTCCTGGTTGAGGTAGTAATCGCGGTCCGGCAGGCCCAGGCCGCCGACGCGCAGGCCGACCAGATAGCGGTCGGGATCCTTGCGGTCCAGATCGACGCCGAAGCGCAGCGGCGCGGTGGTGTTGTCGAGGTCGGTGTCGCCGAACGCGGCGATCAGCGCGTCCTTGGAATCGATCTTGGCGATCTTGTCCAGCACCGGCTGCAGCGGCTTGATCCCGGCGGCGTCGCGCGCGGCGCGGTCCATGTAGCTGGCGTAGTAGTCGCGCAGCTTCTGCTTCTCGCTGCCCGCGGCCAGATTCTTCTGCTTGACCAATTCTTCGATGATCGCGTGCACGTCGGCTTCGGAATCGTCGCGCAGCTTGTTGAACGAGCCGTAAGAGGTCTCGTAATCCTTCAGCTGATACGTCGCCAGCCACTGGCCGCTGACGTAGCGGTTGAAATCGTCGCCGGGCTTGACGCTGGTATCGCGCGCGGACAGATCGACGCCGAAATCGCCGAGCACGGGCTTGCCCTTGGGCGCGGCGGTGCCGGCGGCGTGAACGGAAGGAACGGCCAGCGCGGCGGCGAGCGCCAGGGTCAGGCTCAGGCGGGAGAGATTCATGGGTGGTGCGGTCCCCGGTGGAAAGGCGTGGAGACTAGCGCAGGCCGCGGGGGCGTGTCCTGGGCCGTTGGTTTGGGTGGGCGGATGGACTGGAGCGGCAAAGCCGCGCGGCGGCGGCGCGGGTTTTCGCGGAGTTTTGGCTGAATTTACCGCGCTGAGCCGATGGCCCGGCGCTCGGATCGCGCCTCGCCCCCGAGTGCGGGAAGCGGGTACGAAAGCCGGGGCCGGACCGAATCTCGCGCATTCATCCGCGCTGGCCAGCGCGACAGCGGACAGCCCTCAGCCACCGCGCCGCTTACGGAACTCGCTGACCTTATACCGGTTCCCGCACAGCGCCATGCTGCACCAGCGGCGGCGATGCGACTTGGTCGTGTCGTGAAACCACAGCACGCATTCGGCGTGCTCGCACTGCCGCACTAAAGCGAAATCGGTCTGCGCCAGCAGCTGCGCCGCGGCTTCGCCGAGCGGCGCCAACGCCAGCCATGCCGGATCGCCGACCGCTTCGCGATGCAAGGCGAAGCCGGCGTCGCTGGGCCGCAGCACCAGATGGCTGTGCATCCGCGCGAACAAGGCGTTGAGCGGCGCCAAGTCCACCGGCTGCGCGCGCTTGAGCGACTCCACCGCCGCGCGCACCGCTTCGCGCAGTTCGCGCGCGCGCTCGGCCAGATGCGGCTGCGGCGCCTGCGCGGCACCGGTGGCGCGGCTCAGCCACGCGGCGGCGGCGGCATCGTCGCCGAGGTGTTCGACCAAGGCGCCGTTCTCGAGCGTCAGGGTGTTGAGCAGGTCGAGCGCGGGTTGGCCGGCGATCAGCGGCGGCCAGTCGGTGGGAGTCGGGGTGGTCATGCGCCCAAAGTAACCAGAAAAATAACTATTGACAAGTTACACAGGCCGAGACTAGCCTTTCGTAACCCTTGTTAAATATAAACAAAGGTTACAAACCTTCCAGGAGCCGCCGCCATGTCGTCCACCCACCACCCCGTCCACCACCGCTACGTCGAAGCCGACGGCCTGCGCGTCTTCTACCGCGAGGCCGGCGATCCGAGCGCCCCGACCCTGCTGCTGTTGCACGGTTTCCCCACCAGTTCGCTGATGTTCCGCGAGCTCATCGACAAGCTCGCCGGCCGCTTCCATCTGGTCGCCCCGGACCTGCCGGGCTTCGGCTTCACCGAAGTCCCCGCGCAGCGCGGCTACGTCTACGACTTCGATCACCTCGGCCGCACGCTCGAAGCCTTCGTCGATGCGCTGAACCTGCAGCGCTACGTGCTGTACGTGTTCGACTACGGCGCGCCGACCGGCCTGCGTCTGGCGCTCGCGAAACCCGAGCGCGTCGCCGGCTTGATCTCGCAGAACGGCAACGCCTACCTGGAAGGCCTCGGCGACGCCTGGGACCCGATGCGCCGCTACTGGGCCGACCCGAGCGCGGAAAACCGCGAAGCGCTGCGCCAGTTCCTGTCGCTGGACGCGACCCGCTGGCAGTACGAAAACGGCGAGCCCGACACCAGCCTGATCGCGCCGGAGGCCTATCACCTGGATTACCTGCTGATGCAGCGCCCGGGCAACGCCGACATCCAGCTCGATCTGACCCTGGACTACGCCAACAACCTGAGCTTGTATCCGCGCTTCCAGGAATTCTTCCGCGAACATCGCGTGCCGACCCTGGTGATATGGGGCAAGCACGATCCCTTCTTCATCCCCCCGGGCGCACAGGCGTATCGCCGCGACAATCCCGACGCGCAGGTGGAACTGCTCGACGCCGGCCACTTCGCGCTGGCCACCCACGGCGGCCACATCGCCCAGCGCATCGGCGAAGTGTTCGGCTGAGTTCGCACCGCGCAAAAGAACGCCGCGCGTTCCGGACGGAACGCGCGGCGCAGTTGGCGCAGAGGTTCGGTTACGGCGAGAAGTACGAAGACACGCTCGACCACACGCCGTCCAGGCGCGAATACGCATCGGGCTGGTTCGGGCCCAGCGAGCCCTTCTTCTTGCACGCCGAATAACCGCCGTACAAGCCGCCGCGCAGCTGGTAATCGCCGTTGGTCGCGACGGTGAACAGACCCGAGCCGGACGAGCCGCCCTCGGTGACGCCCGCGCTCCACTTCACTTCGGTCAGCGGGCTGCGGCCGTCGAGCGTCGCCGACAGATTGGTCACCGAGCCCAGCGAGTACTTCTTCAGATCGCCGGCCGGATGGTGGATGCCTTCGATCGACGTGCCGGTCGAGCTCAGCGCCGAGCTGTTCCACGCGGCGTAGAACGCCCCGGCCGGCGGCGCACTCTTGAGTTCGAGCAGCGAGGTGTCGCGGTTGGTGTCGGCATGGCGCAGATACGCGCCGCCCGACAGCGTCACCGCCGAGGGATTGGCGGTGTCGTTGTTGCACGCGGTGGCGTCGAAGAACCAATAGGTCTGCAGCGTGTCGGCGACGGTCTGGGTGCTGATGCAATGCGCGGCGGTCCAGAACAGCTGGCGCTTGGGCGTGTTGCTGTTGTTGAGCAAGGTGCCGCTGCACAGATACGAGCTGCCGCCGCTGGTGTAGACCATGCGCGCCACCGCCTTGCTCGCGGCCAGGAAGCCCGCGCTCGGATTGACCCGGCACACGATGTCCTGCTCGCAGGCTTGGCTGGCGCCGACGCCGGTGGCCTTGGCCAGATCGCGCGAGCTCGCGCCCGGATCGACATCGAGGTGCGACAGCTGCGGCACGTTGAGGGTGAAGCCGTCGGCGCGCTGGCCCGGCGCCAGCACGATTTCCACGGTGATCGTGTCGCCGGCGACCACCGGCGACCAACCCGCGTCCTTGTTCGCGAACGCGGCGCCGTCCTGCGCGTACACGCGGCCGTCGCTGCCGGCGAAGCGCAGCGTCACCGCCGAGGCGTCGGCCCGGCCGGTCGCGCGCAACCGCAGGCCGGCGCGCACCGCCACGGCGTTGGTCGAGGTCAGGCTGAAGCGCGCGCCGCGCGAACCGTCGGCGAGGGTTTCCCAATTCAACGAATTCAGATCGATGCGGCTGCGGCCGACGTTGCGGGCGACGCCGATCTCCAGCGGCTGCCCGTGCCGGCCCTGCTCCGCGCGGCGCAGGCCCAGCGCGGTCAGCGCGGTCTGGCTCGGCAGGCTCAGGTCGATGCTGCGCACCGTACCGGCCTGGCCGGAGGTGGCGAAATCGACCGCGCCGAAGGCCTTGGCCGACGGCGCGGCGGTGACCGGCTCGGCGCCCATTTCATCGGCCGCGGCGACCGCGGCGAACCCCGACAGACCGGCCAGCAACGCGAACGAAAGCAGATTCTTGCGCATCATGATGTGCGGTTTCCTCAGTGCGGGTGGGCAGACCGGGCGCCCCGCCGCCGGCCTGAATCCTTGGCGTAAAAAACGTGCGGGGTCTTAGGCGCAAACGCGCCCGCCGCGCGGCCTCCCTACCCGGCCCGGCCCTCGCAGCGGGCCGGTCTGATTCAGCCTCATGAAACCGCCAGCAGCTTCGCATCGATTACGCGAACGCCATCAAGGTTCCGCGGTCGCCGGCCACGCAAGCGCCGGGTCGAGATATCCGCCCCCAGCCCGTATGCTTCGCCTCCCATTCCCCACCGCCCCGGACCGCCCGCCGTGCCGCATTACTCAGGCCCCCTGCTCACCCGCCCCGACGCCGACGCGCTGCGCGCCGCGCGCGACGCCGGCCTGAGCGCATGGACCGGCTCGCTCGACCTCGGCCGCGGCGAAGGCCTCGCCCGCCTGCACGCCGACGGCTGGGAGTGGCGCGAGCAGCGCTACCCGTACCCCGCCGCGCTCAAGGACCGCACCGTCTATTACTGGGACGGCGACGACTTCGCCGCCGTCTCGCGCTTCGCCGGCTCGCTGATCAAGCTGGTGCCGACCGACTGGGGCGCGCCGACGTTCGAGATCGACGGCATCAAGATGCTGCCGACCTCAAAGACCTCGCCGGTCGAAGACGCGCGGCGCAAGGTCGCGCTGATCGAACCGCGCGGCAAGGCCGTGCTCGACACCTGCGGCGGCCTCGGCTACTTCGCCGCGTGCTGCCTCGAAGCCGGCGCCGCGAGCATCCGATCGTTCGAGAAAAACCCCAGCGTGCTGTGGCTGCGCACGCTCAATCCGTGGTCGCCGGACCCCGACGCGCCCGCCAGCGGCGGACGCTTGCAGCTCAGCGAAGGCGACGTCTCCAAAGCCATCGCCGACCTGCCGTCCGCCGGCTTCGACGCGCTGCTGCACGACCCGCCGCGCTTCGGCATCGCCGGCGAGCTGTACTCGCAAGTCTTCTACGACCACCTCGCGCGCGTGCTGCGCCGCGGCGGACGGCTGTTCCACTACACCGGCAGCCCGAACAAACTGACCACCGGCCGCGATGTGCCGCGCGAAGTCGCCAAGCGATTGGAGAAATCCGGCTTCAAGGCGGAACTGGCGCTGGACGGCGTGTTCGCGGTCAAGCGCTGAGCTTCGCTAACGCGCGCAACGCTTCGTCCGTCGTCACGGCACCTCGCAACGCCAGATCGAATCGGCGAGCCACAGGTTGGCGCGAGTGACGTGGCTGTACACCTCTTCGACCGGCGTACCGCCCTGCGCGGCGCACTTGCCGACCGCATCGGCGCGCGCGTTTTCCAGCGCGATGCCGGGGTCGTAGCTTTGGCCGTGGCCGCTGACGGTGATGGGGGTGGCTGCGGCGGCGATGGGCAGCAGCAGCGCGAAGGCGATGGCGTAGGGATGCGGTTTCATCTTGCTCTCTCGATTTGGCAAGGGCTGTAGCATTCGGCCTTCGGCACAGAGCGATTGCCGTGACGATTCGGTTAGCGCCGCGTAAAGCGAAATTTTGAGTTTTGTCTTGCGCGATTCAGGGCACAGCGCGGCACGCATAAATCGCTAAAACACCATGCGCGAATTTTCCGCATCCAATTCATCGTAACTTGTCTGCTAGCATCGCCGCTAAGCTCGCGAAGGAGGTGCCGGCTTGAAGCTCATTTTTATTATGTCTGCTGCGGCCCTGGCACTAAGCCTATCGGCCTGCGACGCAGAAAAAAACGTCCGCCGAGACAGTCCCGCCGAGCCCAAGACGATCGACTCCTCCGCACCGAAGCTTGGCCCGAAGCAGGCATTGACCATAGCGGATCTTCTACAGTGGTCGCTTGAAGGCCAAGAAGGCAACGCGAAAATCCTCGCAGCGCTTCATCGCTCTTTCGACATGAAACGGCTAGACGATGCGCAGTACTCGGGCGATGGCCCTGTCCTCCTGTCGGATGGCCATGTTCTGAGTTTCGCCTATACGTTGGAGCGATCCCCTAGCATCCAGATCGGAGTCGAGGAGGCGCCGTGCGTGGATCCCAACTGGGCCGCAGCGACAACGCACGCGACGCTCGACCCCGTCTTTCAGGATGCTCACGGAGTCGATCGCGGCCGAATCTACTACACGACCCGCCATGGCTTTTACCTCGCGCTGCAAACAACGCCCATGACCTATCGTTGCGTGACCGCGATACGTATTTCTCCCGAGCCAAGGAAAAGGCCCTGACCATGGACGGAAAGCCTCTCGACGGCCTTTCCGAGAACGACCAGTTCCGGTCGATGCCCAAGCGCGTACAAGAGTGGGTAGCGACATCTCCTCATGCGTCTTCGGCGTTTTCAAGATTCTTCGAGCACGGCGGACTGTTTGTTCTCGAACCAAACAGCGGACTCCCTTATTACCGCTCCGACCCGCAGCCGGCCATCGTAGTCGATCGACATCAGTGGCTCTCGCTGAAATCTCCGGACTCTTCCGAATACCCCCAACGCCACCTCTTCGGCACCCTGGCCCACGAAATCGGCCACGACCGCTACAACACCGGCAACGTCCTGTTCAAAGGCCGCTCCGCCGACGACTATGTCCACTACCGCGCGGGTCTGGAAGCGCAGGCGATCTTCACCGCGTTCCCGATCTTCAAGGACCTGGAGAACGAGCCCGCGTTCAAGCAAGACTTCCCGTTCAATTCCATCGGTTATCTCAACGGGATCGAACTGGCGACGATGTACAAGCAATGGCGCTCGGGCGAACAGAGCGATCAGGCCATCGTCGAACGGATCGCGGCCCAGGTGCCCGACACGCGCTACTCGCTCGGCAACCCGCCGCCCGACCTCAACCGCGACGGCGCCGTCACCCATCGCGATGCGTATCTGCGCGACTACCAGCAACTGATCCACCAGCGCCCCGAACTGGCGCACACCGCGCAAGCCGATCCGCATTCGACGCGCGCCGCCGCGCCGAGCCCGATGAGCGATGCCGACCGCTCGATGCTGAAGCAGATCGAAGCCGGCAGCCTCAAGGTCCTGCAAGCCGCCGGACAGCCGCACGACCCGCAAACCGTCGAACGCGTGAGCCACGCGCTGCTGGCCGCGTGCAAAGACAGCCATGATCGCTATCCCAACGCGCAGAACTACTCGTACGCCGCCAACGCGCTGAGCCGGATCGATCACGTCGTGCTGAGCAAAGACGGCCACACGCTCTTCGCCGTGGAAGGCCGCCTCGACGATCCCGCGCACAAACGCGCACTGGTGGACGTCGCGAAGGCCGCGCAGACGCCGCCGGAACAGTCGGATCAAAAGCTCGAGGCCGCCAACCAGCGCATCGTCGCCGAGCAAGCGCAGTCCCAGCGCGCCGTGCAAACCCGCGACATCGAACAAACCGCGCCGGCAGCCATGGCGCATTGACGCCCCGATACAGCCCAACTACGGCCTGCCGAGCGATCGCGTCCGGCGACTCAGGCCGGACGCGTTCTCAAACCGCCTTCACCACACCTCGCACCGCAGCTCCTTCGCCCGCACCATCGCATCCCCCGCCTTGCACTGGAACGTCTGCTGGAACGCCGGCAGGTTCGACAGCGGGCCGTTGACGCGGTACTTCGCGACCGGGTGCGGGTCGCCCTGGATCATGGTGCGTTGGGTTTCCTGGCGGGTTTCGTCGCCGCGGAACTGGCCCCAGGCGATGAAGAACTGCTGTTCGGGGTTGAAGCCGTCGAGGGTCGGTTCCGGGCCTTTGCCTTCGCGCGATTTCAGATAGGCGCGGTAGGCGATCTTGGCGCCGGCGAGGTCGCCGATGGATTCGCCGAGCACCAGCTTGCCGTTGTGGTGCAGGCCGGGTTCGATGAAATAGCTCTCGAACTGGTCGACCACGCATTGGCCCTTGGCCGCGAACTGCTTGCCGTCGGCCGGCGTCCACCAGTTCGACAAGCGGCCTTGCGCGTCGAACTGCGCGCCTTGGTCGTCGAAGCCGTGACTGATCTCATGGCCGATCACCACGCCGATGGCGCCGTAGTTGACCGCGTCGGTGGCGTTCACGTCGAACGCCGGCGGCTGCAGGATGCCGGCGGGGAACACGATCTCGTTCTGCAGCGGGTTGTAGTAGGCGTTGGAGGTCGGCGGGGTCATGCCCCAGCGGCCGCGGTCGGTCGGCTTGCCGACCAGCTTGCGGTCGTCGGCGACGTTCCAGCGCTGGGTCGCCACCACGTTGTCCCAGGCCGAAGCGCGGCTGACTTCGACGCCGTCGTAGTCCTTGAACTTATCGGGATAGCCGAGCTTGGCGACGAAAGTGGAGCGCTTTTCCAGCGCTTTCTTCTTGGTCGCCGCGTCCATCCAATCCAGTTCGCGGATGGTGTCGTCCATCGCCGCGAGGATGTTCTTGACCATGTCCTGCATGCGCGCCTTGGCTTCCGGCGGGAAGTACTTCTCCACGTATTTTTGTCCCAGCGCGTCGCCGAGCTGAGCGTCGGCGAGTTCGGCGCAGCGCTTCCAGCGCGGCTTCATCTCGGTGGCGCCGGTGAGGAACTTGCCGTTGAAGGCGAAGTTCTCTTCCACGAACGGCTGCGACAGCGAATCGGCGGCGTTGTTGAGCAAGTGCCAGCGCAGGTACGCCTTCCACTGCGGCAGCGGCGTGTTCGCCAGTTCCTTATCGAACTGACGCAGGAACTTCGGCTCGGTCACGTTGACCGCGTCGCGCGGCATGCCGGCTTGATCGAAATACGCGCCCCAATCGAACGCGGGCGCGAGCTTGGACAGGTCCGCGAACGCGGTCGGGTTGTCCTGCAGCTTCGGGTCGCGCAGTTGCACGTTGTCGAGCGAGGCCTCGGCCAAGCGCTTTTCGAAATCGAACACGGTTTGTGCGTCGCGCTTGGCTGCGTCGGCGGGCGTGCCGGCCAGCTCGAAAATGCGCGCGACGTGGACCAGATACTTCGCCCGCGCCTCGACGAAGCGCGGCTCGGTCTTGAGGTAGTAATCGCGGTCGGGCAAGCCCAGGCCGCTGGCGCGGATATGCGCGATGGTGCGCGAAGGCTCGCGCTGATCCTCGCTGGCGCCGACGCCGAACGGTACCGCGATGCCCGCGCCTTGCAGCTTGCCGATTTCGCGCTGCAAGCCGGCGCGGTCCTTGATCGCGCCGATCTCCGTGAGCCACGGCTGCACCGGCTTCGCGCCGAGTTTGTTCACCGCCGACTCGTCCATGCACGCCGCATAGAAATCGCCAGCCAACTGGCCCGCGCTGCCCTTCGCCCAATCCTGGCGCGCCGACAACTCGGTGAGGATGTCGCGCACGCGCTCCTTGTTGAGCTCGCCCGACTGCCAGCGCCGGCTCCAGCGGTCCATGTAATCGGGAATCGGATTCTGCTGCCGCCACGCGCCGTTGGCGTAGGCGAAGAAGTCCTCGCACGGCTTGGCGTTGCGGTCGATATCGCCGGGCTGGACGCCGTGCACGGCGCCGACCGACGCGGTGGAAACCGCCAACAACGCGAACAGCGGAAAGCTGGACTTGGCCACAGCGATGCCCCGATGGGATGGTCCGGCCACTATAGCCACGGGGCGCGGCGCGGCCCGTCCCGGAAGTACTGCCCGCGGGGTCGCCGCGACGCCGGGCGCGACCGGAAATTGACGGACGCGTCACGATTGCCAATGCTAGCCGCCTCCCCCACTCGCATCGCGCCGCCATGACCCACGCCGCCAGGAAACCGCAGGTCCGCCGCACGCTCGCCCGCCTCGCCGCCGCCAGCCTATGCCTGCTCGCCGCCGCGCAGGCCCAGGCCGCTTACCCATGCAACGGCGCCGGGCCGGGCCGCGACATGGTCGGCATGACCCAGGCCGGCCAAGGGCTGGCGGCGGTTCCGCTGTGCGAGGACCATCCTGCCGCCCCGTCGTCGCCCAGCGCCCCGCAGACGCCGCCGGACCCGATGCGGGCCCTGCTCGGCGACGCCTACGCGCGAGTGAGCCAGGGCTTCCTCAACGCTCAGCACAAGCTGGAAGAACGCCAACGCATCGACAGCGACCCGCAGTACAAGCGGCTGGTCCAAGGCCAGTGGGACTTCTTCCCCAAGGGCGACGGCGGCCGCGACGACTCCTGCGCGGCGATGTTCTCCAACAACCAGGGCGTGGTGCGGGTCATGGGCCCCGGCCCTGGCTTCAAGGGCGCGACGCTGACCTTCTGGGGCACCGACATTCCCAAGCCCAAGTCGATGGACACCGTGCGCATGACCCTGCTGCAACCCAAGGCGCCGCCGACCACGGTGCCGGTGTTCAACTACTACAACCCGGCCGAGAAGTTGGGCGCGGTCGTGTTCGTCGTGCCGTCGATCGAAGCCGCGCTCGGCGCGTTCGAGGAAACCCAACACTTCGAAGTCGCGCAAGACGGCAAATCGCTGATCAAGATCGATTGGACCGGCGGCGTCGCCGCGCGCGAGAAGCTGCGCCAATGCGTGAAGCGCCACCCGCACTGAGCCGCGCGCGCCATCGCCGGACCCACCCGAGGGGCGCAAGCGATTTGCGCCCCTCGTTCGTTTTGCGCGTGCGGCAAGACTGAATCGGCCGCGTCGCCGACTCGCCGCGGCAAAACCCGAAACCCTGCCATGTCCGTGCGCGCCGCGACATCGGCGAACGCACCCGCGCACGCTCCAAGCCGTGTGCGCGATCAGAGTTTCCGCAACAAAAACACGCTCGCCCGACGCATCGCCGAAACCGTGATGCCGCGCCGTCCGACGGCCGCGACGCCTGCCTAACCTCGCCTGCGGATCGCCCGTCGATCCGCCCGCCGCACCGACCGCGAAGCCCGGTTAGCGCGCCGCTTCGCATGACGAACCACCCCACCCGACAGGAAACTCTCATGCGTTCCACTGCCCACTCCGCTCTCACGCCCTTGTTCCGCGCCCTGCTGCCGTGCCTCGCGCTCGCCGCGCTGCCCGCCGTCGCCGCGCCGCCGTCCAGCCCCGCGCCGCAGCACGTGCTCGCGAAACCGATCAAAACCAAGCTCGGCCGCTACGACTCGCGCGAGTTCATCGAAGTCAAATTCGTCGACGACAGCCAAGTGCGCCTGCACAGCGGCCGCCTGAGCTCGGCCAAGCTCGGCCGCCTCAGCGCGCTCGACGGCCTCGTCGGTGGCGCCGGTCCGGTCGCCGCGCTCGAACCCTTGTTCCCGGCCGACGCCGTCGCGAAATCCGCGCTCGCCAAGAGCGCGCAAGCGCAACAGCCGCAGCCCGACCTCAGCCAATGGTTCCGCCTGCGGGTCAAGCCCGGCCAGGACGCCGCGCGCGTGATCGACGAACTCAACGCCATGGGCATCGTCGAAACCGCCTACGCCGCGCCGCTGCCGGTGCCGCTGCCGGCCTCGCCCGCGTACGACGGCAACCAGTACTACAAGCTGCCCTCCGCGCAGAACGGCATCGACAGCGAGTACGCCCGCACCCAGGCCGGCGGCAACGGCGCCGGCGTGCGCGTGCTCGATATCGAATACAGCTGGAACACCAACCACGAAGACCTGTCCAAGCTGCGCGCCGCCGGCGCCTTGATCGCCAACGGCACGCCCAGCGATCCTTTCAACGACAACAACCACGGCACCGCGGTGATGGGCCAGTTGATCGCCGACAACAACGGGATCGGCGTCACCGGCCTGGTCGACGGCGCGACCGCGCACTACACCAACGCGATGAACACCCAACGCGGCTACGATCCGGCCAACGCCATCCTCACCGCCGCCAACGCGCTCAGCGCCGGCGACGTGATCCTGATCGAGCAACAAGCCGCCGGCCCCAGCGCCTGCAGCGGCTACGTGCCGGTGGAATGGATCGCCTCGGTGCACGCAGCCATCGTCACCGCGACCAACAAGGGCATCCACGTGGTCCAGGCCGGCGGCAACGGCAACATGAATCTCGACAACACCGCCTGCTTCGGCTCGCCGTTCCCGGCCGGCCGCGCCGATTCGGGTTCGATCATCGTCGGCGCCGGCGGTCCGCGCTCCACCGCGTGGTGCACCGACGGCACCGCCGAACGCGCCAAGCAGTCGTTCTCGACCTACGGCTCGCGCGTCAACGTGCAGGCCTGGGGCCGCTGCGTGACCACCACCGGTTACGGCAACCTCTACAACGGCGGCGTCAACGCTTACTACACCAAGGTGTTCTCGGGCACGTCCAGCGCTTCGCCCATCGTCGCTTCCGCGGTGGTGGCCCTGTCGGGCATCGCCAAGCAGCGCGGCATCAGCCTGACCCCGCGGCAGATGCGCGACCTGCTGCGCACCACCGGCACCGCGCAGGCCGGCAGCGGCGGCAACATCGGCCCGCTGCCGAACCTGCGCGCGGCGATCGCGCAACTCGGCCAGCGCTGAGCGCGCGCGGGCGAAGGGCCGGCGCCCTTCGCCCGCGTTTCGGAACGAAACGCCGCGCCGGCGCAGCCGCAGGCGCGGGCCTCGCGACAACGCGCACGACGCCGTGCGATCGCGACGGAACCCGATGCCGCGCACACTCCCGGATCGACGCAGTTCGCTGCCGCGTCAGCGGCGCGCATGGTACACAAGCACCGCAGCCGCGATCGCGCGCTGCACCCGCGGCGCGGCGACGGACTCGCCCCGCCGCACCCGGAGCCACCACCGACACGACGTCATTCGACCCGCGCAAGGAGCAGCCGCATGCCCGTCACGAGCGTCCCCGACCTCGCACCGACGTCCCCGCGTCCCGCCCGCTAGCGGCATTCGCCGGCCGTCGCGTCCGCTTTGTTCAACGCCACCGCGTCCGCTCGCGCGGCGCACCGCCGCGCGCGCCGCGAGAACGACGTCCCTCCCCATCGTCCTTCCCCTAAGGCCCAACCATGTCGACTCGAACCGCCGTTGTCCGCAGTCCGCTGTTGCGCTGTCTCTTGCCCGCGCTGACCCTCGCCGCGACGCCGTTCGCCGCGACCGGCGCACCGCCCACCGCCGTCCACGCGCTGCCCAAACCGGCCACCGCCCTACTCGGCCGCTACGATTCGCAAGAGTTCATCGAAGTCAAATTCACGCCCGCCGCGGGCGTCGGCCTACGCGGCGCGCGCTTGTCCTCGACCCAAGCCGCACCGCTCGCGACGCTGGACCGCCTGTTCGGCGCCGCCGGCCCGCTCGCCGCGGCCGAACCGCTGTTCCGCGCCGAAGCGGCGACGCTGTCGGCGGCCGGCGCGAACAAAGCGGCCGACGCCGAACCGGGCCTGAGCCGCTGGTACCGCCTGCGCGTCCGCCCCGGCCACGACATCCGCCGCGCGCTCGACGCGCTCAACGCGTCGAGCGCGGTCGAGATCGCCTATCCCGCGCCGCTGCCGGCGCCGCCGCCGGACTACTCGGGGCTGCAGTACTACAGAGGCTTCGACAACAACGGCATCGGCGTGATCGAGGCGCGCGATTACCCCAACGCCGACGGCACCGGCGTACGCGTGCTCGACATCGAATACAGCTGGAACACCCAGCACGAAGACCTGTCGCAGTTGCGCGCGCCCGGCGCGTTCATCCCCAACGGCACGCTCTGGGATCCGTTCAACGACAACAACCACGGCACCGCGGTCATGGGCATGCTGATCGCCGACGACAACCGCCTCGGCGTCACCGGCATGGTCGACCGCGCCCAAGCCCACTTCACCAACGCGGCCAACCGCGAGCGCGGCTACGACCCGGCCAACGCCGTGGCCATCGCCGCCAACGCGCTACGCGCGGGCGATGTCATCGTCATCGAACAACAGACCGCCGGGCCGGCCGGCTGCAGCGGCTATGTCCCGCTGGAATGGATTCCCTCGGTGTACGACGCCATCGTCGCGGCGACCCACAAAGGCGTCCACGTGGTCGAGGCCGCCGGCAACGGCGGCATGAATCTCGACAACGCCGCCTGCTTCGGCTCGCCGTTCCCGCGCGGGCGTCCGAGCTCGGGCGCGCTCATCGTCGGCGCCGGCAGCTCGGGGCCCAATTCGCTCTGCGACACCGCTCCCCCCGCGCGCTCGAAATTGTCGTTCTCCACTTACGGCGCGCGCGTGAACGTGCACGGTTGGGGCAACTGCGTCGTCACCACCGGCTACGGCGACATTCCGCCCTACGCCGGCGCCAACTCCGCCTATACCTGGCAATTTTCCGGCACCTCCAGCGCCACGCCGATGGTCGCCGCGACCGTGGTCGCGATCTCCGCCGCGTTCCAATCGCGCCGGGGCCAGCCGATGCCGCCGCAGTTCATGCACGAGTTGGTGATCTCCGGCGGGCGCAGCCAAATCGGCGACGACGGCCACATCGGGCCGATGACCAACGCGCTGATCCCGATCAAGGCGCTTTCCTGGTAACGCAACCGGCGCGGCGCGCTTCCCGCGCGCCGCGTCCGCGACCGAATCCGCCCGCCGCCGAAGTCCCTCGCGCGGCGGGCACCGTTCGACGCTGTACGTCCTTTCACCGCCACAGGTCTCTTCCATGCCGCTTAGCGATCGCCCCCGTTCCCATCCCCTGCTGCGCTTCCTCGCCCCGTGCCTGGCCCTCGCCGTCCTGCCCGCCGCCGTCGCCCTCGCAGCGCCGCCGCGGCAGACGCTGCCCAAGCCGATCAAAACCCAACTCGGCCGCTACGACTCGCGCGAGTTCATCGAAGTCAAATTCGCCCCGGACGCGCAGGTACGTCTGCAATCGGGTCGTTTGTCGTCGGCGAAGTACGGCCGTCTCGACGCCATCGACGCGCTGACCGGCGCCGCCGGCCCGGTCGCCTCGCTGCAAGCGCTGTTCCCCGACGCCGCGGTGCTGTCGTCGCTGGCCAAGAGCGCGCAGGCCGAAGCGCCGAACCCGCATCCCGAGCTGGGCCAATGGTTCCGCCTGCGGGTCAAGCCCGGCCAGGACATCGCCCGCGTGATCGACCAACTCAACGCCTTGCCCGCGGTCGAAACCGCCTACCCCGCGCCGCTGCCGGCGCCGCCGCCGGCCACGCCGGATTTCCAGAACCAGCAGTACTACAAGAACTCCGCCTACGACTACGGCATCGACATCGAATACGCGCGCGGCTTCCCCGGCGGCGACGGCGCCGGCATCCGCGTGCTCGACCTGGAATACAGCTGGAACACTAACCACGAAGACGTCTCCAAGCTGCGCCTGCCCGGCGCGCGCATCGGCAACGGCACGCCGGTCGATCCCTACAACGATCTGCAGCACGGCACCGCGGTCATGGCGATGCTGGTCGGCGACGCCAACGGCATCGGCGTCAGCGGACTGGTGCGCGGCGCCAGCGCGCACATCACCAACGTCATGAACACCGAGCGCGGCTACGAAGTCGCCAACGCCATCCTGGTCGCCGCCAACGGCTTGCGCGCTGGCGACGTGATGCTGATCGAGCAGCAGGCGGTCGGCCCGGCCAACTGCAACGGCTTCGTGCCGGTGGAATGGATCCCCTCGGTGTACGACGCCATCGTCGTGGCGACCAACAAGGGCATCCACGTGGTCGAAGCCGGCGGCAACGGCGCCATGAACCTCGACAACGCCGCCTGCTTCGGCTCGCCGTTCCCGGCCGGCCGTCCGGATTCGGGCGCGATCATCGTCGGCGCCGGCGGTCCGCTGTCCAACGGCTGGTGCAGCGACAGCGTCGCGCCGCTCGACCGCCAGCCGTTCTCGACCTACGGCGCGCGCTTCAACCTGCAAGGCTGGGGCCGCTGCGTCACCACCGCCGGCTACGGCGATCTCCACAACGCCGGCGCCAACGCCAACTACACCCGGGGCTTCGCCGGCACCTCCAGCGCCTCGCCGATGGTCGCCGCGGCGGTGGTGTCGCTGTCGGGCATCGCCAAGCGGCGCGGCCAAACGCTCACGCCGGCGCAGATGCGCGACTTGCTGTGGCTGACCGGCCTGCGCAACCCCAGCGCCATGATCGGTGCGCTGCCGAATTTGCGCAAAGTGATCGATCTTTACTTCCGGTGAGCCGGCGGCGCGCAGGTGGAACGCGTTCCGCCTGCGCGCCGTGTCCCGCCGCCGCGATCGGCGAACGCGTTCGCGAACTTCGCACCGCGATCCGCGCATGCGGCCCGCGGTCCGCCCGACCACGACTAACCGTCGCTAACCCGCGCGCCGCATTGTCGCGACGCACGCCTCACTCGCGGCATGCGGCCGCGCGCAATTCGCCGCGCGCGCCGGAAACGTAAGACGACGGCTGGCGAAACCGAACGAAACCGGCAGATTTCCGAAAGGCGCGATGTCCCGCCCGACGCGATCCTGATCGCCGCTACGCCGCAGCTCCGGCCGCCCCCGCCTCTCGCCCTCGCGATCAAGGATGGAACGCGCGGCCCGCGACCGCGGCGCCCAGTCGCATCGCCCACAAGGACCGCGCGCCATGCACGCCACGATCGTTTCCGCATCAGCCTCCGACGCCGTCGCCGTCGCCGAATCCGAAGCCGAACCCGAATCGGGCGACGACGAGACCCGAGCTCCCCGCCGCGATCCGAACCCGCCCCGCACCGCATCGCCCGGCGCACGCGGCCAAGTAGTGCTCGACAGCGCCGAACTTCGCCGCCTGCGCCAAAGCCGCCTGCTCAGCCAGCAAGACCTCGCCGACGACTGCTGGCGCCGCAACATCCGCGTCTCGGTCGCCACGATAAAACGCGCCGAATCCGGCCGCGCCGTGCGCTTCCGCATCGCCCACGAACTGGCCCGCTGCTTCGGCGTGCCGGTGACCGCGCTGGTCCGCATCGCGCCCGCGGCGTGAGCGCTCACGCCGCATCGCCGAACTGATCCCGCGCTGAGTCCGAACTGAGCCCATGCGCCGCGCGGCCGGCGCGAATACTGCGCGGGCAGCGAAGCCGCGACTCGCCCGCACCGCGCCGGCGCCCGACGCTTCGCCGCACCGACCGCCACATCCATCACCACACAGGGGACGCAGCATGAAGACCGCGATCAAGATCAGCCAGTGCGACAACGAGCTCTACATCATCGCCTCCACCGGCGCCGGCGCCTCGGAGGTCTGCCACATCAGCTCCGGCTACAACGACCCGGTGGCCTACGCCGTCAACCTCAACTCGATCCTGCCGCCCGGCAAGTACGACCTGACCCTGGTCGGCATCAACTGGGGCGGCCCGGCCGCGTTCGCCGTCGACGTCGGCGGCACGCCGTACACCTACAAGGACCCCAACGCGCCGGTCGGCGTGGTCTGGTCGAAGACGATCCAGGTCGCGCTCTGACCCGCGGCCGCGACGCGTCCGCGCATCGCGACGAGGCCCGCCGGACACACCGGCGGGCTTTTTTGTTTTCCATGCACCGCGGCCGCTATCGGCCTTGCGCGCGTCACGCTTCGCGGCGCGACTTCAGCGCGCGCTAAGCCCGCGCGGAGAAGCGCCTCATCGCGCAAACCCTTATCCGCATCTCCATCACGCTTCGCCGTTGACGTTCATTCTCTTCACGATTCCCGCGCGATTTCGCGGATGTCTTGAATCCACAAGAACGTCTCATTTCATGGGTAGGGGCCGCTCGACAAGGCGGCGTTCTAGTCAGTGCGGCATGTGGGCACACCCCTTGCACAAGCAAGTGCGCGAACCAACGACCTGCCAGTACCGCCGCATCCACGGATCGCATCCCTCCCTATTCGTTCGAAGGAGTTTTCGGATATGCGCAAGTTCAGCACGTCGGTTCTCGCCCTCGCCGTCGCCATGGTCGCCTCCGGCTCGGCCCTCGCCGCCGACGACCTCGCCCCCGCGTTGAAGACGGCCATGCAGCGCGACCTGGGCCTCAACGACACTCAGCTCGCCCAATACCTCAAGCTCGAAAGCCTCGCCGCGAAGCAGGAACAGACCCTGCAGACCCAACTCGGCCGCAACTTCGCCGGCGCGTGGCTGGAGCGCAAGGCCGACGGTTCCTACGCCCTGGTCGCCGCCAGCACCGCGATCGCCAACACCGCCGCCAAGGCCGTACCGGGCGTGGAAACCCGCCGCGTGCGCAACAGCCTCGCCTCGCTCAACGCCGCCAAGGGCCAGCTCGACGGCCTGCTCGCGCGCAACGGCAAGGCGCCGAAGGGCGTGTACAGCTGGTCGGTGGATCTGCCGAGCAACAGCGTCGTCGTCGGCGTCGCGCCGGGCGCGGAAGAGGCCGGCGTCGACTTCGTCGCGCGCAGCGGCCTGGACGCCAGCGCCGTGCGCTTCGAAACCATGAAGGACGTCCCGCAGCGCCGCATCGCCGTGCAAGGCGGCCGCGGCATGCTGCGCGATCCGGGCGACGGCTACCTGTACGCCTGCTCGGTCGGCTTCACCGTCACCAAGGGCAGCACCCCGGGCTACGCCACCGCCGGCCATTGCGGCACCGTCGGCGAGATCGTCTATCAGGAAGTGAGCCAGTGGAACCCGGGCGTGCGCGTCGGCAGCTTCGCCGCCTCGACCATGCCCAGCGGCACCGCCACCGGCCCCGACCGCGGCTGGGTCAAGGTCGACACCACCCACACCCTGTCGCCGAGCGTGTACGGCTACGGCAGCGGCGACGTCACCGTGCGCGGCAGCAGCGAAGCCGCCGTCGGCGCCGCGCTGTGCCGCTCCGGCCGCACCTCCGGCTGGCATTGCGGCGCCATCCGCAGCAAGAACGTCACGGTTTCGTACCAGGACGACAACGGCAACCCCGACGGCACCGTCACCGGCCTGACCCGCACCAGCGCCTGCGCCGAAGGCGGCGACTCCGGCGGTTCGTTCATCACCGGCGCCGGCCAAGCGCAGGGCGTGCTGTCGGGCGGCAGCGGCAGCTGCTCGGGCAGCCAGGGCAACAACGGCGGCGGCAACAGCTACTACACGCCGATCAACTCGATCCTCAGCACGTATGGCCTGACGCTGCGCACCAGCCCGTAATTTCGCAACCGAACCTCCCCCTGAGCGCCCCGCTTCTGCGGGGCGCTTTTTTTCGCAGCTCCCGAGCAGTCGCGCAGAAGCGGCTCAAACTGCGGCGATACGTCGCGGATGGATCGCACGCTTTCGAACTTTCGCGGGACGATCGAGGTGACGCCACAAGCCCGCCATTGCAAGATGCATCGCGCGGGACGCAACGCAACCGCGCGAGCATGAGCAAGATGCCCCTCACATGGAGAAAGTGAAATGTGGCGAAATCTATTATTTGCGGCGACGATAGGCGCCATGGGCGCGACCGCCCCAGCGCAGGCGCAACTCAAGACCCCGACGCCCGATACCCAGCGTCAACAAGCACAACAGTATCAACAAGAGCGCCTGCAAGCGCTGACCCGTCGCGGGCGCCTCGACGCGTATCGGCAATTGATCGGAGTCGACAAAGCAGCCGCCGCCAACAGCGCCGCGTCGCGCAATGCCGCCATCGATTTGGCCGCGCTGGGATTCACGCCGTCCGAGGTGAACGCGTTGCGCCGACACGGCACCGACTTGTTCGATCTAGTCCTTCGGTTCTTTGAAGGAATCGACACCAGCCCGTCCGAACAGATGCTTCTGGCCGACACCGTCGTCGTCGCCACGGCCGCGCAAGCGCGGACCGGCCAGGCCCGACTCGATGGCTTCCTCTCGGAAATCCCCTTCACGGTCGTGAAATCCCTGAAAGGAACGCGCGCCGCCGGCGACGTGATCCTGGTTCCGCGAAGCTCCGGCCCCCTGGGCAACGGCCTGGAGCGGATCGACTTCTCCGAGATACGGTTCGCGCCCGGGAAGACGTATCTGCTGGTGCTTTCCAAGAACTGGTACGAGCAGTACGTAGCCCTGCAGAAAAAACAGCCGGAAAGCCATTTCAGCGCGCTGCCGTATCTGGCCTATGAGGTGTCCAAGACCGGCGCGTTGCTTCCCGGCCCCGGCCCGGCGTTGTCCGGCATCGCGCCCAAAGACCTCAAGTCGATCGAGGCCGATTTGAACCAGTCCAAGGCCGCCCTCCAGGCAGGAGGCGCGCGATGAAATCCGGTCTCCTGCGAATCGCATTGGCGACGGCGATCGCCGCATCCACGGGAGTCGCGAGCGCCACGCCGCCGGTCATCTACGGAAAATACGGCACGCGCTCGATCACCGTGGGCTTTCACAACTCCATTCCGACCGACTGCATCAGCTCGACCATCGTCGCCGCCAACGCCTGGAACATGGTCTACGCGGACTTCGACTTCAAACTCAATACCGCGTCGTTTCAACCCAGGTTCGAGGAACAAACGCCCACGTTCGACGACCAGAACGTGACGGTTCAAGACGGCACGCCGCAAAACCCCAACGCCATCATGACGACGAGGGTGAGGGTCAACACCTCGACGAAACTCATCGAGAACACGGACATCACGGTCGACAAACGCCGGATCAACCAAACCGGCAGCTCGCCGGTCGCCAAGCTCAGCTGCACAGGCTTGAACCCCACGCCTGCGGACCAACTGGATTTCGAGTCGTCCATCCTGCATGAGTTGGGCCACGTGACAGGGCTCGAGGACGTCGGGGACGACGCGTCTTGCGCCCTGTATTACAGCTTGCCGCTGGGAATCCAGCGCCGCGCGCTGTGCGCCGACGAGAAACAAGCGCACATCGCCAACTACGGGAAGCGATTCCAGATCCTGTCGCTGGCGAACGTGGCCGGACCGCAAGGCGTGGACATTCCCGCTCGAGTCTTCTACGACGGAACGCCGAAGTTTCCGGTGCAACGCAAGACTAAGATCGTCGAATGCGCCAGCGGCTGGTCGTGCAGCGACTACAACGGCACCTATTCGTCCGCCGCGCCGTCCCCGTTGACGTTCAACTTCAAATGCACGCCCTCCTCGCCGATGGCGACGGCGACCTTCCGGTGGCGGACCACATTGACCGACGCGAACGGCGTGATCACCAACGCGGTCGACCACACCAGCACCTGCACGAAGCCGGCGACCGCTAAGGCCGGAAGCGCGCACGAACTCGGCGGGGTCAATCGGATCGTCATAACCCCCTGAGCGGCCGCGACACTCCGAGCGCCCCGGCTTGCCGGGGCGTTTTTTTTCGTCGCCGCAATTCGCGTGCAAGCCGCATCGATGGTTGCGCGGGCAATCCAAGCGCAGTGCGGCGGCATTCGCGTAGAGCGAACGTTTCGTCGCTGCCGCACCGTCGCGGTCGCGACTCGCGTCGCTCCTACCGTCGAACCTCGCAACTCACCCGAAGCCCCTGTAGGAGCGACGCAAGTCGCGACCGCGCCGCCTCACGCTCGCGCCGAAACTCCGACGCAGTCGCATTGCCGCGGTCGCGGCTCACGCCGCTCCTACCGTCGGACCTCGCAACTCACCCGAAGCCCTGTAGGAGCGACGCAAGTCGCGACCGCGCCGCCTCACGCTCGCGCCGAAACCCCGACGCAGTCGCATTGCCGCGGTCGCGGCTCACGCCGCTCCTACACCCGGCGCCCCGTGTAGGAGCGGCGTAAGCCGCGACCCGTCCCCCACAACCCCAATCGCACAAACCATTCATCTACCCAAACCGAACTTCCGCACACACAAACCGCGACACAAATCGCAAACAAACCGTGCCCCAAAACCCACCCAGAGGTAGGGACCCCCAAATCCGTCCCCGTTGTAACCATTACGGCAAGCCAAAACGCTCCCCCAACGCCAGCCGACCCCAGCCCCCGCCGACTGATGCCGCGCCCGACCTGCCGTCTTTGCACTTCCCTTCTTTGCCCAAGGAGTTTCCGGAAATGCGCAAAATCCGTCTCTCGGTCCTCACCGCCGCCCTCGCCCTGACCGCCTCCGGCGCTGCCCTCGCCGCCGACGACCTGTCGCCCGGCCTGCAAGCCGCCCTGCAGCGCGACCTCGGCCTGTCCGGCAAGGAACTGGCCCAATACCTGAAGGCCGAGCGCCTCGCCGCCTCGCAAGAAAAGACCGTCGAACAGCAACTCGGCCGCCACTTCGCCGGCGCCTGGCTCGAACGCAAGGCCGACGGCTCGTTCGGCTTCGTCGCCGCCACCACCTCGATCAAGGCCGGCAAGAACGCCGCCGGCGTCGAAACCCGCCAAGCCCGCCACAGCCTGAGCGCGCTCAACGCCGCCAAGGGCCAACTCGACAGCCAACTCGCGCGCAACGGCAAGGCGCCCAAGGGCGTCTACAGCTGGGCCGTCGACCTGCCGAGCAACAGCGTGATCGTCGGCGTCGCCCCCGGCGCCGAAGACGCCGCCGTCGACTTCGTCGCCCGCAGCGGCCTGGACAGCACCGCGGTGCGCTTCGAAACCCTCGCCGAAGCCCCGCAACGCCGCCTCGCCATCCAAGGCGGCCGCGGCTACCTGCGCGACCCGGGCGACGGCTACCTCTACGCCTGCTCGGTCGGCTTCTCCGTCACCAAGGGCACCACCGCCGGCTTCGCCACCGCCGGCCACTGCGGCACCGCCGGCGAAGTGGTCTACAACGAAGACTCGCAGTGGGTGCCCGGCGTACGCCTGGGCAGCTTCGCCGCCTCGACCATGCCCGACAACAACCAGACCGGCCCCGACCGCGGCTGGGTGCAAGTCGACAGCACCCACACCCTGTCCGCCAGCGTCTACGGCTACGGCAGCGGCGACGTCACCGTGAAAGGCAGCACCGAAGGCGCCGTCGGCGCCGCCCTGTGCCGCTCCGGCCGCACCAGCGGCTGGCGCTGCGGCGCGATCCGCAGCAAGAACGTCACCGTGTCGTACGTGGACGACGCCGGCGCGCCGGACGGCACAGTCACTGGGCTGACGCAGACCACCGCGTGCTCGGAAGGCGGCGACTCGGGTGGATCGTTCATTACCAGCGTTGGGCAAGCGCAGGGTGTGCTTTCCGGTGGTAGCGGTAGCTGCAAGGGCAAGCAGGGGCGGACGGGGGGCGGTAACAGCTACTACACGCCGATCAATTCGATTTTGACGGCGTATTCGTTGACGTTGCGGACTAGTCCGTAAGCCAGAGGCCTAATAAAAACGCCCCGATAGTCGGGGCGTTTTCTGGAAACACTCGTAACCAGAAGGTTTAAGGAATTGTGCGCTCACGTCTAACGCTTGAACTGCTTGGCTCGTCGTCGCTTGCTTGATGCCCCATTCGTTTCATCATGACTGCAACCCCCGCCCCTCCAAGGCATCTCCCCTAGCCAACGAGGAATTACCTCTTCAGCGGTCTTCAATCGCTCCTGCCTAACTAGCAAGTGCCCGGTGACTACCATCCCGGCAAACAAATATGTCCACTCCACCCACCCGCTCTCTACGTGTCCGGCGAGCACAAGCCAGAGCCCGGTTAGCGTGACGGCAGCCGAAAAAAAGTATCCAGCTAGGCTCCATCGATAGTCACGCACTCGCTTCACTTTTAGGAAATGACTCGCGTCGCGCCAGAACAAACAGCCTGATGTATCGTCCCAGTCGATCAAGGGCCAGACTTCGGACACCTCGATGAGCGCACGCCCAGCCTGAGGCCGCTCTATCAAATAACGCAGAATTGAGACCGGCAGATATTCACGAAACAGGTGTTTTACGGCAACCTGAAGCCAGAGATTGTCAGACTGATCACGCTTGGCCCACAGATCGAGGAAATCCTTGCGATCCTGACTTCTCGACCGCTGCAGACTGAAAAGCCCTTTTATGATCCAGGGCAGCAATACAAACGCCGAGAGCGGCATCAGCCATGGCGACCCCACATATTTCGGCCAAAGCTCGATCAACTTGTCCAAACGACCATCCCTTTTTTATGTTAAAAGAGTGAGTGTGCAATCGTGTCCTCACGGCTTTAGTTACCACTTTTCATGGGACAGACGAGCTCGGATACGAAATGCCGCAGCCAAATTCCCGAGGCGCGACCCACCTAATCTTCTGTAGCACTTTCATTCTTTACACCCTCTCGCAGAGCCTTATAAAACCTAATTGGTTCGCACGGCGAAAGAACAAAGAAAGCGCCCCCAACAAGGGCGCCTTCTGTTTCGATTTATTATTTCGAAGCAACCTTCCCTCCACCTTTCTCGGCAAGAAGTGTCTGCAAATCATCAGCCGCCGATTTAATTGCCAGGGCATTCGCATCAACCGGCATTGACGGCGCAATTTTGTTCTTCACCACAATTATTTCGTCGACATTAGCCTTAATCCGTCCCAGATTGGAACTTATCAGCCCGGCTTCGGACGTTGTGAACATGGCCGCCCTTGCACTTGATGAATCAGCTTGAATAGTAGGCGCGAGTTTCCCTAAAGCGAAAATTCCGCCACTTTGAAAGACCAGACCAGCTATAAGCACCGTCAATGATGCGTATCCTTTCGAGCGACTGTTACCTGCGCTCCGAGCAGCCGATACCTTGTCTATCGCGATCTGAAGCAAAGCATTGGCTTCACCAAATACCCGACTCGAAGTCCTGTCCAAACCGCCAGCACCTGCTCCGTCCATTTCAGACGCCCCCCTTCGAATTATCATCCGACTCCAAGGCCTTAATTACACCTTCATGAGTCATGGCTGCCAACCTCTTGATCTCCGCGGACCGATCGGTAAGCGTTTTTATTCCTTCTAGCACTGTCCCAAGTTGATATCTCTGCGAGAGTTTTTCGGTCCGATCCTTGCCACTCTCATATATAATTTCATCCCGCTTGTCGTGCGGAATCTGAGCATGCTCGTTTTCTACATGGCTAATATTCTTAAAGTTTTGCTCAACTTCGAATTGAAATGCGCGATCGAATGTTATTATTGATTTTGCATGAAGCCTGAAACGCTCTTTAAGCTTTACATGAGCTACGTCGTTATCGCCAAATGCGGAAACCAGTTCCGCCACCTCTTGCATGCTGGAGCCGGTTTCCTCGATAACTCGACGCTCGACATTCAGAAGGCGCTCATTGGCGTAATAATTTTTCTCAATTTCAAAAACGCGCCTCAACTCGCTCAATTGATTTTTTGCGGAATCCAGACTATTCACAACCTCATTTAATTTCTTTTCTTGGTCGCGAGCCAGAAAAATGTAAGTCAGCACCGCAGGAAGCAGAGTAAATAGCAAATAGGCGAGCGACGTAATGAACACATTCGATTCGCCCACCCCCTGGACCCATTTGAGAAAAGTGCCACTCAACGCTGCGGCAAGGCCAATAAAAACGTACTTGACGAGCCCGCTACCACTAGACGCTCCATTCAACTGTGCAGCCATACCACCCCCTCGGTAGATTGCCTTGGTGAAACAACAAATCAGCGTTTCTCATCCCTAGGCGGACTCGGATCGTTCCCATAACTATCGCTATCCTGAATCCGCCCATCCTTCCCATGGATGACAAGCTCCACCTCATCCTTCCGCGCCAAATCCCGCCCCGCCGCTTCGGCATCCACCTTGCGGTCGTGCACGGAACTGGCTCGCTCGGCGCCTTCGCGCTTGACGGCCCAGCCTTCGGGGTGCGGTACGACGTGAACGTCTTTCTTCGACATGGTCCTTGTCCCAGTAATGGCGCGCGGATCGCGCGCAAGCCGACGCTAGCAACGCGGCGCGAAGACCACTCGCGGCTTGTGCATTCGACGTGCCTAGCCGCGCCGCGTCTTTCTGAAAACGTGAAATCCGGACGCGCGAGGACGCGGGAGCGCTTCGGCGACAGATGCAGAGAGGCGAACGCTTGGCTGGCCCGCGAAGAAACGACGGGGGCCGTCAACTACCCCGCCTCCGACATCGCGGCTCGCCCAGCCGCAACCGGGCAACCGTCCGCCTCATCCGCTCAACCCCAGCGCCCACCGTGCCACCCGAGCGCCACACCCACCCACGCCCCAACAAAAAACCGCCCGAAGGCGGCTGATCGTTACAACCCGGCGCGAGTGCGGCGTACGCGACCGGATCACTGCGCCAGCGCCGCCGCTTAAAGCGACTTGCGCCGACCGCGCCGACCTTGCCTTGCGCAACCCGCCCATCCCGCGCTGAGATCGGACACGTTCAAGCAACGCCGCCCCCTTCAAGCAGCGCCGCGGCCTTCAAGCGCGAACACCATCGAGCCCCGCACCGCGCGCTGTCTCGCTCTCGCCACCGCTCCCGGCCGAACGCCCCACGCCAGCCCGCCACAAACGCAAACCGTCAACGCCCGCCCGGCGAAGCCTTCTGCAACCGTTCGATCTGCCGCGCCGCGCCTTTGTTGCCCGGATCGAGCGCCAACGCCCGCCGATAGTGCGCGATGGCCAACGCGTTCTCGCCATTGAGCGCATGCGCCTCGCCCAGACTGTCCTGGGCATTGCCGCTGCGCGGGAACAAGGCCGCGACCAGTTTCATGATCGCCAAGCCTTCGCGCGGGCGACCGCTGTGCAGCAGGCGATAGCCCCAATCGTTGAGTTCCGCCTCGTTCCACGGCTGCGACGGATCGCGCCGCGCGATCTCGCGGGCCGTGCGCACGGCCCGGCCGTAGCCGCCGTCGTCGAGCGCGATGCGCAACGCCGGCACGCCAGTCGGACGCAGCGCCGGCGCCCAGTACCCCGCGATCCGGTCGATCTCGTCCTCGGGATAAGCGCCGGACAGATTGGTCAGAATCACCACCGCCACGTTGTCCTGCGGATACAGATAAAACGCCGAACGCGCGCCGCCGGTCATGCCCACCGCGCGGTGCCCCGCCCCTCGCGGGAACATCGTCCACCCCAGGCCCCACTGCCCCGCGCGTCCGTCGTTGAACGCGACCGGCGTCCACATCGTCGCGACCGCCTCCGGCCCGAGCAGCGTTCCCTGCTGCAGCGCGATCAACCAACGCGCCACGTCCTCGGCGTTGCCGACCAAGCCGTTAGACGCGCGCTTGAACGGCAGCGAGACGGGATAGCGCTGTTCGAGCACCCCGGCCGCGCCCGGCGCGGACCGCACGAACTGATAATCCGGCCCCTTACCGGCGATCACATCGCGTGAATCGCCGTAGCGGCTGTGCCCCATGCCCGCGGCGGCAAGCTGCGCGTCGGCCACCGTCGCATCCTCCTCGCGCCCATAGACCCGATTGAGCGCGCGCTGGATCAGCGTGTAATTGGTCTGGCAGTAGTGGAAGCGTTCGCCCGGCGCGAACAGCACGGGCTGCGCCAACGCCCAGTTCCAAGCCTGGACCGCATCGGTTTCCACCGTCGGCGCGCGATTGATATCGGGCAAGCCCGAGGTATGACTGAGCAACTGCCGCACCGTCACCACGCGCCAAGCCTCGGGCAAACCGTCGAGGTAAGTCGCTATCGGCGCAGCGAGATCGAACTTGCCCGCCTCGACCGCCTGCATCGCCGCCACGCCGGTGAAGGCCTTGCTGATCGACGCCAGGGTAAACACGCTCTGCACCGTCGCCGGCACATCCAGCGCGACGTTCGCCGAGCCGTACGCGCGCGAGAACACGATCGCGCCGTCCTTGACCACCGCGACCTGGGCGCCGGGCACGCGGAACCGGGCGATGTAGGCGCGCATCGCGCGGTCGGTCTGATCGGCGGCGGTGTCGGCCGGCTGCGCCTGGGTCGCCGAACACACAAACAATGCAAGTAACGGTGCGAACAACCACCCCCAGGCACAGCGGTCGAGGCGCGGAATCGTCGGATGCACGAGCTGGTTTCCCCGGTGGCGACGTTCGCGATGATACCGAGGGAACGCTCGCAGGCTAGCCGCCCTCGCTCCATGCACATAAGTTAAGTAATTTTTCCATTCCCGAGTCCGCGCCAGCGACTCGCGAAAGCGAATTTCGGACTCGCGAGAGCAAACGCCAGACTCGCGAGAGTGAAATTCGGACTCCGGAGAGCCGATTTCGCTCTCTCGAGAGCGAAATCGGGACTCGCGAATCCGACGCTGGCTCTCGCGAGTCTGAAAACCGCTCTCGTGAGAGCAAAATTCAGACTCGCGAGAGCTAACACGTGACTCGATTAAGCCGAATTCGCTCTCTCGAGAATGGTTTTCAGACTCGCGAAAGCCGTCGCCGCCTTCACGAGTCCCGCGCCGGCTTTCGCGGAGCCTCTGTCGACTCGTCCGCCCCTAACAGTACGGGTCGTCCAGTTCCTAACCGGGCAATCGTCCACGCCCTCCGCTCCCCCTTTTCACCCGCCGCCCCTCTCGAGCGCCCCACCTGCCCACGCCCCAACGAAAAAGCCGCCCGAAGGCGGCTTATCGATACTCCCGGGCGCGAACGAAGCGCGCGCGGTTAGCTCACTCCGCCGGTGCCGCCGCCTCACGCCGCGGCTTGGCCCAACGCGCGGACATCTCCTTACGCAGCCCGTCCAACCCCTGATTCTTCCCGGACACCTTGAGCAACCCGTAACCCTCCAGCGCGAACGCCATCAAATCCGCCCCGAGCGCGGTCTCGGTGTCGTCGCCTCGCTCGGCCAGACGCTGCAAGCGATCAAGTAGCGGACGCAGGCGGTCGAGCGTGCGCAGATCCAACTGCGCCCCGGGCAGGTCCAGGCTGGGCGGCACGATCTGCTGGTTCTGCTCCAACACCCGCAGAGCCTGCCGACAGAACACCTCGGACTTCGCGCCCATCTTGTTGAGGCGGCGGCGCTCGTCAGGCGACAGCGACATCAGGCCGGACAGCGCTGATTCCAGTTGATCCAATGCCGCCTGCGCAGTGGCGACTTGTTCCTCGGTCACGTCTAGATGAATCAGATTAAGGCTCATGGGAGGCTCCATTTCGATGGACTGCTCGTCGGATTGACGGCGGGCGACATCGTCGGAAAGTGGAGGTGCTGTGGGGAGTCGGAGAGCGCCGCGATCTGGAGTCGGGGATTTCTTGGGTGAAAAAAAGTGCCAAGACATGCCAACTCGAAATCATTCAAAACCAGCGCTTCGCTGGCATCACAGTGGACCCACCATTACTTACTTGAGGAAGGAAAAGTAACCGATTGAATAATTCGGTCCAAATCACTCGCCAATCTATCAAAGCACTGTGCCAATGCTTCAGCCGATAGATACATCACGTCCGACACAGCCTCGCCGCGCGGTTCAGTGAGTTGCGCCAGCAAGCGTAAGTGATCACGAGCTTGAACCAAGTCTTGACAGACATCGACCGAAAAAAAGCAAAAGCGCTCTGATCCGGCTAGAACGGGCTGCTTATGCATAGAAAACCTCCTGGCTGGCTGGCTCTCGACGCTAACAGCAAAGGCAAAATATTCAAAAAAAGAATAAACCAATCACCCCCAAGCCACTCTTGAAAAAATTGGCCAAAAAAATCAAAAAACAAACAACACACTCAACTACAGCCCATCGAGCACTCCCGCTCGGATGACATTACAAAATCCTCCAATCCAACCGGCAGGGGAGACCTCGCAGCCAAACTTCTAAAATCGAGACTTGCCGGGGAAAATGCCAAATCCGCAACAGCCCCCCCGACAAGTGTAGATTGATTCGAGCGTATATCCGCATAAACTAAATGCACCCAAATTTTAAAGAAAATATAAACAAATTTCCCGCGCACCCAGTTTTGCGCAAGAATAGACCCAAAAAAATTCCGCGCCTTTTCAATAGCATCGTCTGACACTGGACGATCTGTCTTCACTAAAGAATCTAAACGCTGCGCATCTCGAACAACAACGCCATTCAATGAAATATCAATTGCCGAAAGCGCGCCATCAGATATGTTCACGTTGCCAACAGACTGCCCCACAGCCCCGTACAAGACATAACAAGCTGGCAAAACCAAATTAGTGAAATCGTTCAAAACCCTTTCATACTGAGCAACCAGCCGCCTCTTTTGCTCAGGATCAAGAATAAAATTCAAGTCCGTTCTCAATAAAGACTCAAGGACCTGGGAGTTAACAAGCAAGTTCTCGACAGAATAGAATGGCGCGACATATATATCACTGCCGTATTCCGCATCTCGCAAGCCATCATAGTCATGATCAACAATGAAATAAGTGCACGCATGTAGCCCTGTTTTATCTCGGAGTAACATCTCCCGAAATTCCAAAACGTTAGCTTTTCCCTTTGCAACTAACGACTCCCAATGCAAATCCGCAGATATTCGACGCAGCCAGATGTCATAAATAATCAAGTCTTCCTTTCCTTCGACGACAAAAACTAACGCACACTTATGCACCCCCCTCAATCGCGCGAGAGCTGTCTTCAGCACCACAGGCCGATGCCGCTGAGCGCGCAAATAATCCCCCGTTATTTCCGCCATTAGAACAACCCCTGCGAATTCTTAGCAACCTTCAAAGTGCCCGCATAAGGATCCAATTCATTATCAAAAACGAACGGTGAATGAGTAATTGCTAGCAATTGGCATACAGACCCGGAACGGAGCATATCCGGCAGAATTCGTCTCTGCCATTCTATCGAAAGCGATAGCTCAGGCTCATCCACCAGAACAAGCTTCTGCCTCTCATATAAATATAACTTAGCCAAAATAGAGACAATTTGCTTCTCGCCAGAAGAGAGCTGACTTAGTGGAATAGGCCGACTCGTCCAGGAATTAATAACAGCAACTTGCATTAAATTTTGATCGTAAGTAAAAACCTTCTCCTCATTTGAATCACTTAAATAACTATTACACGCATCCACAAAGCGCTGAAGCATAGCCTCAGTTTCCTTTGTCTTCTCAATTACCCCTCCTAAACGCCTCAGAAAATAACGAAGTAGTATCTGATCTTCATTGGAAATATCGCCAGACTCGTACAACGCCGCGATAGCGGATATGCGCTTTTCGTTTTGGGTGTCCGAAATAGACGGCACCTTGTAACTATCTACAACCGATCTTGAATCGCGTGACACGCGCGATAAAAATCGCTTGAGAGAATCGAGGTCAGGCAAAGCGCCGCGAGATGGCGATTCAAATTTAATACTTCCCGACAGCGCATCATCGATGATAGTCGCGCTCGCATTCCTATATTCAAAATTCGATATTCTCTCAACCTCATCTGAAAGCTCAGCGAGACGCAGCTCCACATCCTCCAAACCAAAGTTAATATTCCCGGTATCCAGAGAAGCACTGGCCTTGAGCGTCGCCATGTGCCGTGCCGCGCCAATCACATGCCCCTTTCTATTCCTTGCTCGCGGACTCAAAAGAGGGTTCTCGATGCGCCGATATGTCGGTAAATAAAGTATATCCACCTCCCCCAAGGCAGCGCCCACGGCATCACCAACCTGCCTTAACTCAATCGTGTTATTGAAAGAAAGGCCAGCGGCAATATCATCAAGAACAGAATAAATATCAGCATGATCCATTGAAGTATTCGTATACAATCTTCTAATTATTGAGCTATTCCGCACCGAGGCGGCACTTCTTCCGCTGATGTAATCACTTGATATGAAGTCATAGAGATCCTCCTCCGAAACCCCAGACTCATGCGCCAATCTGGCCAATCGTTCGTGCGTGTCATTTTTAGTCGCCCCTATTGTTTCTTTCCTTAACTCTACCGAATGATCAAGGGCAAAAAATTCGCACTCAATTGACGAAAACTCCAATGATTGCAATCGATAAAATCTTCTCCGCAGAAACGCATGCAGCGCGTTTAGAACCGTGGTCTTTCCGGAGCCGTTACCAGCAATCAATATCAAAAGATTGTCATTAAATGTGATTTCGACATCCTTGTACCCATACAACCCATTTATCTTAAATCGTTTAATTATCGGCCCGTGCATAGACACATCCTCAATCTAAAATCACGAATAGAATTGAAGCGCAGCCTGCGCCTCACCAAGAATCGACAATGTATACGCCCCAAGCGATCCACCGGCATCCCCGGCCAATCTCAGCCCCCCTCTTTCTACAGCTGCACTCGACCATCGGGAATCATGCTCCCCCGCTGACGGATCACTCCTCCCGAACCTTCACGCCGCGCCAGGCAATGGCGCGCGTTACAGTCGCTGCGCACAGTAGGTGACGTTTATCTTCGACTATCAGCGCCAAAGGCAGCTAGTGCTGACTCATTTAATCCCTCATTACTGCCAGGATGCCGTTGGCGAGCAAACCAAACTCTCCTTCCATACGCTCCACTTCGTCTACCTTCAATTCCCCACACAACCGCCCCTGCATTCGCACGACTGCCTCCACCGCTCCCGGCGCTAACCTGCGACTCACATAGTCACTAAGACACCGCCCCGTCGCCGCATCTAGTCCACGCACCCCCGGCCCCAGACGCACACGCATCGCGTCAAGTCCGATCTCCGGTTCTGCCACGTCATCGAGATCACGTAAAGCTTGAGTGAGGTCACTTTCAAAGTTGCCCAGGTTCCAGGTGCTTTCGATCACACGAGCCCCACGCTCACACTGAGCCAGCACAACCTCCCCCTGCCCCAAATCCCGCAAAATCCGCTCAGCAACACCCCGCCAAGCCATCGGATCCCGCTGCCCCCGAGCATCCTCGACCATATCGAACGTCTCATAGACGTTGATCCCATGCTCCGCCGGCAACAAATGCCGATTGTTGCCAACGCCATTGGTATAGACCGGGCACCCCTGGTGGACGGATTCGAGCACATAGAACCCAAACGGCTCCGGGAACCGGTTATAGGCCAACCCAAACCGACACCCACGCATCAGCCGGAACAACGCGGCTTGGCTCAGGTGCGGGACGCGCACGAAGTAGTCGGCGCAGCTGCGGCCGGCGGGGGCGAGCATGGCGTCGAGGCCGCGGCGGACGTCGTCGGTGAGCGAGTGTTCGGAGACGAGCAGGCGAATGCGCGGCAGCGGTGCGGTGCGCAGTTCGTTGAGCCAGTAGAGGATGCTCAGCGTCGCCAGCCAGTCTTGTTTGCCCGGTTGCAGGGCGTGGCCCCAGACGGTGGCGCCGCTGTCGAGTTCGCGCAGCAGCGCGGTCGGCAGGTCGGCGCCGTGGGCGAAGCCGGGGTGGCCGTCGCGGCGTTCGACGCTGGGCACGGGCAGGCGGATCGAGCGGGTGCGCATCAGGCCGCGCGGGTTGAGCACGCGGCGCTGGCGCCAGTTGGGGAAGGCGAACAGCGAGCGCAGGACGCTGGCGAGATAGGGCGAGTTGGCGAGGTGCAGGTCGACGGCGGGGTTGGCCATCCAGGCGCCGGTGCCGTAGGCCAGGCCGTGGTACAGCACGGCGTTGTGGCGCGCCCAGCCGCGTTCGGGCGAGCGCACGGCGGTGCCGGTGGCGTCGTACAGGGCGATGTGCGGGGGCGCGTCGCCGTCGAGGCGGCTGAGTTGGCCGGCGAGGCCGAACGGCAGCATGGCTTCTTCGCCGAGGTCGTTGCGCGGCGGCTCGAACGAACGCACGTTCCAGCCGTTGCGGGTCAGGATCGGGCCGATGGCGTGGTTGACGTAGCCGACGGAGTGGAACGGGGGGCCGCCGCTTTGCGACAACATCAGTGCGACTACATCGGCCATTCGGGTCCCTTTCCCTGTGGTCGGCCGCGGGGGCGATCGCGGTGCCGCGGCCGGTGTGTGTGTCGGCTTAGCTTACCGCGCGGGCATCGCCGCGGCGGGGCTCCGCGGGTGCGCGGGCGCGACGGATCGACCGCCGCGCGGGCTCATCCGCGCCAGTTGGCGTGCGTGCTCCAGAATTCGACGCTGCGCCGATAGGCCTCGCGATCCAACGACACCCCCGACCCGCCCTCCTCCACGCCAAGCGCATTGCGCATCATCGTGATCGGCGCCATCGGCGTTTCCATCGGCTCGGCGGTGTACATGCAGCCGACCACGCCCCAGTCGGCGTCGGTGACGGTGCCTTCCTTGGCCAGTTGCTCGCGGCTGTAGAGGATGACGATGAGGTACTCCGCCACCGGCGGGTCGATGTCCTCGAACCAGCGCACCAGCACCGGCAGTTCGTCCTTGGTGCGCGCGTCGTAGCCGCTGCGCAGCAGGTGGCGGTTGGCGTCGGTGATCGGCACCGCGAGGCAGCGGGTGCTGGTCCAGTTGCGGTGGACGTGGAGTTTGCAGAACGGGGCGTAGCCGTCGAGCACCATCAGCGGCGGCGTTTCGTTGAGGTGGCGCTCGAATTGCTCGGCGGTGATGTCCTGGATGGTGTTGCGGCGCGGTTCGCGCGGGAACAGGCGCGGGCGGGCGAAGTCGGTGAGGGTGATGGTCATGGGGGGATTATCCGACGCTGGGGGCGGCTGGGCACTGGGCGGCGACGGTCCCGGGAGATTCGCGGCGCGCGCGGGCCGGGCTTGCGACGCGGCGCGCGTGCGGTGCGCGCGTCTCGCGGGGCGATGGCGTTGCGGGCGCGACGGGTGTTGGCGCCGGCCGGCGTGGGTTACGCCGTCATCTTCGGTCCGCCCTGCCCCGCGACGCTTTGGTTGCGTGTCTGCTCTTGCTGTTGTTCGCGCTGCGTGGTTTCCGCTTGCGCCAGCCGCGTCGCTTCGACTTGGCGGTAGCGGTCTTCTACCGGCACCGACACGGCCTCGGCGGTTTTCATGCTGGCGTGGTGCGCGGCCGGGTCCGGCGAGGGGTGGCCGACGCGGTACACGTGCACGATCTCACCGGCCCCCACGCCGGGCGCGGGCGCGTTGAAGGCGAGGCGGATGTCGTCCTTGGCGTCGAATTTCTTTTCCACGGCCACGGCCAGGGCGCTGGCCGTCATGCGCTCGCTTTGCGCGTCCCAGGTTTTGCCGATCTGTCGGTCGAATTGTTCGACGGCGCCGCGCACTTTCTCGTAGAGCGGACGTTCGGGGTGACCGATGTCTTCCGGGGTAGCGCTGCGGGCGGCGGCGGTTTCTTTCGCGGGTTCGGCATCGGCGCGCACTTCGACGGGCGCGAGTGTGGTGACTTTGAGCGTTTGTTGCTGGCGATCGAAGGTGGCGTCGAGTTCGCGCTTGAGGTTGCCCTCGGCCTTGCTGTCCCAAACCATGCCGCGGCTGGTCCATTGGCCGTTGTTGCTGCGTTCGTAGGTGTCGCCGTCGGAGCCGACGAGGCGGCCGGGATGGCGCGCGGCGTCGGTCACCGCCGGCGGGACTTTGCCGTGGCGTTGCCAGTCGTATTGGTCGTATGCGGCCTGATAGCTGGCGGCGAGCGCGGCGGGCGTTTTGGTCGCGTTGTTGGCGATGATCGCTTGCGACTGCTGTTCCAACTCGGCGGCGCGCTGCGGCGTGGCGACGTCGGTGCGGATCTGCATGACGCCTTTGTCGATGTAGCCCTCGGCGACGTGGCGCGTCCATTGCTGGGTCTGCGCGTTGCGCTCCCAGGGGCTGTCGCGGAAGCTGCGCGGGTCGTGCGCGTTGGCGGGGATTTCGTAAGGGTTCTGCGCTTTGGGCGGGGCCGACAAAGCGAGCTCGGTGGCGCGGTTGGACGCTTGGTAGTTGAGCTGGTCCGAGAGCGCCGCATCGGCCTTGATGACGCCGGGTTTGTGCACCGGCACGCCTTCGCTGTAGCGCATGGCGTCGAGGTCGAGTTCGCGCCGGGTCCAGCCTTGCTCGGGGTGCTTGGGGTTGAAGGTCCAGGTGTTGCCTTGCTTGTCGTCCTGGTTGTTGATGCGGTGCTGGTCGATCCACTCAGCGAGCTTGTCGCCCGCGACCGCGCCGGCGATCCCGCCGACCACGCCGCCGACGAGCGCGCCCGGGCCGGTTTCGGAGGTGACGGCCGCGCCGGCGGCGCTGCCGAGCGCGACGCCGCCCAGCCCGCCGACATTGCGCGTGACCGCGCCGACGATCTTGGATTCGGCGCCGAATTGATTGCCTTGGTTGGAAAGGCGGACCGCATCGTGGGTGGTGTCGGCGACGTCGTAAGCGGTGGCGACGACGCCGAGGGCGCCGGCGGCGCTGGCGCCGCGGAGGGTGGCTGGGCGGACGCGGACGGCGTGGTCGATCTTGGCGGCTTCGGTGGCCAAGCGGTCGACTCCTTCCACCACTTTGAGCTCGCTGCGTTCGTTGAGCAGCGCTTGCGCAGTGGCGGGTTGGACCTTGGAATTTCGGGACAGAGCTTCGGGGAGCTCCTGATGCAGCGCCTGCTGTTCTTTCAAAGACTCAGCGGTACGCCGCGTGACTTTGGGATCGTTGAGTCGTGCTTCCCGAGCGCGCTCCATCGCTTCGCTGGGCGCAAGCGAGCTGGCGCGGCTGTCGTATAGCTCAGCGCCCTCGCGATTGAAGATGCGTATCGGCACCCCTGTTTCGGCACGCACATGATCGAGGTTTCCAGGCAACTTCTCATAGACGTGCGAACGGACTTCCTGCGGGACGTAACGCCCATAACCGTCTTTGGCAACACCGTCCGTGAAACGCTTATCGACTCCGAGCTCACTCTCGACTCTATGGGTAGCCATCGCACGGATTTCGACTTCATACCCTTTGGCCTGAAGTTCCCGTATCTGGCTGACGGCGGCCTCGCCATTGCCCAACGTCGTATCGACGATGATGTTTTTCTTGCCCTCGATGGCGGCCTCACGCAATTCCCTAGCCCACTGACTCGCATCGCCATGGGTGTCGCCGGACCATGTATAGGGTCTTTCACTACGGAACCTATCTACCTCGAGATGACCATCCCGCAATTCGTCGGGATCGATTTTCACGACGTCGTGCCTGAGTTCGATCTCAGCCGCAACACCGAGACCACCCTTACCGGCTCCCGGCTGCCCCGCGAGATAGATGGCTCGAGGCCTGCTCTGAGCAGTCGCCTCATTCAAACCGCTATCGGGGACGATCCTCTGGATAAAAACTCGCGAATGCGCCTCCGCATCCAGCATTCTGTCTGAGGCGTTCATTCGAAAGCGTCCTTATTGCTCTCGAAATACCGCCATAGTCCCTCCAAAGAGCGACCGCTCAGACCTATATTTCCGGAGTGCGCCGAGAACATCAGGCTCAACTTCGCTTCTGCCTTCGCGATCTCCGTCGCATCGCCCCCCGCTTCGGCGCGCTTCAGCTCATCCCTAGCCTCCTGGATGAATGCTCCAAGTCTGCTCTGCAATGCCCAGATGGCTTCATCGAATGGCTGTAGCCGCGGCTTCCGTTCCGAAAATTCATCCAGAATCTCTCTTAAGCGCTCGATATGCTCTGGATAGTCCCCAAGCAACTCGAGCAACTTGGAGGGCATGGGCGGCGGTGGCAATCTCGACATGAAGTCTCCTTATTCGCGAAGAGCAACGTAGTACCGCACGTTGCTAAGCGCCTTTATCTATCGGAAGCGATGAGAAGGCTCATCGCAATTCAACCGCTTTTGGCCAGAGCCCGAGGCGCCTCAACAGCTGGGCGGTGACTAGAAGGCATCTCTATTATCCTCGAAGAAGTTCCGGCCCCGATCATTGCTGGGCAGGCACAACCGCGCGTGGGTTTCGACATCCAGAGTCGTGCCCGAGGCGATCATTCAAAGGCTTCCTTATGCTTCTGGAAGTAGTCCCAAAGATCGTCAAGAGACTTCCCGCCCAGGCCGCCGTTGCCGCTGTAGGAGCGGGCCAGGAACATCAACTCGCGCTTCGCCCGGGCCCGTGCGATACGGGCCGGGTCGCCGCTCCCTTCCGCTTCCCGCAATTCCTTGGAGGCTTCATCGATGAAACCGGTCACCACGGTTACAAGCGTCCACAGCGCGTCGTCGTAGGGCTGCAGGCGCAGCTTTGGCACCGCGACAAACGTCCGCAACGCTTCTCGCAAACGTTCGATATGCTCCGGATAGTCCTTGAGCATCTCGCATAACGTTGGAGGCACAGCGGGCGGTGTCAGCTTTTTCATGGTCCCGACCTTCCTGGGTCAGACACAACATGGCCGAGCCTGCGCGGCGTTGCAAGCCGATGAGTCTGAAAATCCGACGGCGCCCCTTGATTAGGCGGCTGCACAAAAAGACCATGCGCAACATTTAGTTGCGCAATCTTCGACAGATAACCAAGACCGTCCAGCATCAATGCATATGGAATCCACTTAACGGGTCACGGTCGAAGCCGAAAAAGCGTTGGCCAGGCGAAACCAAGCAAGAACTCACATAGATAGATCTCAACGATCCGACGGGTCGGCCCCGCCGAATCACCTCACCCGAGTTCCTGCGCGAGGCCGATGAGTATCCCCTCCGGCCCGCGGATGTAGCAGAGCCGATATACGTTCTGGTAATCGACCACGTCGCCGACGAGTTGCGCGCCGTGCGGACGCAGCTTTTCCAGCGTCTCGTCCAGGTCGTCCACGGCGAACATCACGCGCAGGTAGCCCAGTGCGTTGACCGGTGCATTGCGATGGTCGGCGACAACCTTCGGCACGAGGAAGCGCGACAATTCCAGCCGGCTATGCCCATCCGGCGTCCGCATCATCGCGATCTCGACGCGCTGATCGCCGAGCCCGGTAATTCGCCCGGCCCATTCGCCTTCGATCGTGCCCTGCCCTTCGAGCTCCAAACCGAGTTCGCGAAAGAAACCGACCGCGGCGTCGAGGTCTTCGACGACGATGCCTACGTTGTCCATCCGCTTGAGCGCCATGGCTGCGACCTCCGAGGTGGGGCTTCAATCTACAAGCCGGCGCTCGCACCGACAACGCGCCGACCGGCGGCCGCGTCCTCGGCTTGCTCCGGATGCGAAGCGGGCGATACATTCGCGCCACCGATTCACGGACGAGCTGGAGCGAACATGGTTTCGATGCGTGACCGCCGCGGACGCGGCGACGACGGTGGGCGGGGCTGGGTCGCGCTCGGCGTGGGTTTGGCGCTTTGGGCCGGGAGCGGCGCCGTCGCGGCCGCCGATGCGGGGGCAGGCTTCAAGCAGGCGATCGATTCGTTGGCGGCCGGCGCGTACTGGAGCAAGCCCTTCGTCGAGAACACCTTGTCGGCGCGCTTGGTTCCGGACTGGGAGAACGAGTACACCCTCGCATACAAGGCGGAAAGCGGACGCTTCGCCGGCCTGCGGATCAAGGAGGTCGAGTTGCGTTGCAGCAAGCGCCGGGCGCGCGATTGCCTGCTCAGTATCGATCTGGCCGAGCCGGGACCGCCGAACATGGCGTTCGTCAGGAAGTTCTGGCCGCAGGCGGTGCCCACGCAGGCCAGCCCGCATTCGCGCTTTTCGCACGAGTACTGGACGATCGAACGCGGCCCGGAGCGGATCAGCGTGAGCAATCAGTACGACGCGCCGCGGATCACGCGGGTGACGGTCGCGCACGAAACGGAGCCGCCGCAAATTCCGATGGATTCGCCGCCCGCGCCGCCGTTGCCGCGCGTTCCCGACAGCCGCTGATCGCCGTCTCACGGCCTGCGCGGCACGAGCCTCGGCCGCGCCGGCTTCCGCTTCGCTGCGACGAAGCCGGAGCCGAGTTCGACGGAGCCATCGAACGACGCATGAAAAAAGCCCCGCCGAAGCGGGGCTTTCTATACTCGGCGGGCAGCCCGCTTACATGTTGCGCCGGTACTCGCCGCCCACGTCGTACAGCGCGTGGCTGATCTGCCCCAGGCTGTGCGTCTTCACCGCCTCCATCAAACTGGCGAACACATTGCGGCGATCCCGCGCCGCCGCCTGCAAGCCGCGCAGGCCTTCGGCGGCGTAAGCGTTGCGCCCGGCCTGATAGGCCTGCACGTTGTCGATCTGCTGGCCCTTCTCGCCTTCGGTCGAGCGGATCAGTTCGATCTCGGTGACGATGTCGCCGCCGTGGTCCTTCGGCAGGAAGGTGTTGACGCCGACCAGCGGCAGCGAGCCGTCGTGCTTCTTGTGTTCGTAGTACAGGCTCTCTTCCTGGATCTTGCCGCGCTGGTACATGGTGTCCATCGCGCCGAGCACGCCGCCGCGCTCGCTGATCGCTTCGAATTCCTTGTACACGGCTTCTTCGACGATGTCGGTGAGCTTGTCGACGATGAAGCTGCCCTGCCAGGGGTTCTCGTTGAAGTTCAGCCCCAGCTCCTTGTTGATGATCATCTGGATCGCGACCGCGCGGCGGACGCTTTCCTCGGTGGGCGTGGTGATGGCTTCGTCGTAGGCGTTGGTGTGCAGGCTGTTGCAGTTGTCGAACAGCGCGTACAGCGCCTGCAAGGTGGTGCGGATGTCGTTGAACTGGATTTCCTGGGCGTGCAGCGAGCGGCCCGAGGTTTGGATGTGGTACTTCATCATCTGGCTGCGCGGGTCGGCGCCGTAGCGTTCGCGCATGGCGCGGGCCCAGATGCGGCGGGCGACGCGGCCGATGACGGTGTATTCCGGGTCCATGCCGTTGCTGAAGAAGAACGACAGGTTCGGGGCGAAGTCGTCGATCTTCATCCCGCGGGCGAGGTAGTACTCGACGATGGTGAAGCCGTTCGACAGGGTGAAGGCGAGCTGGCTGATCGGGTTCGCGCCGGCTTCGGCGATGTGGTAGCCGGAGATCGACACCGAGTAGAAGTTGCGCACGTTCTTGTCGACGAAGAACTGCTGGATGTCGCCCATCATGCGCAGGGCGAACTCGGTGCTGAAGATGCAGGTGTTCTGGGCCTGGTCTTCTTTCAGGATGTCGGCCTGCACGGTGCCGCGCACGGTGGCGAGGGTCTTGTCGCGGATCTTCTGGTACGTCTCGGCGTCGACGATCTGGTCGCCGGTGACGCCGAGCAGGCCCAGGCCGAGGCCGTCGTTGGTTTCCGGCAGCAGGCCGCTGTACTCGGGGCGCTTGCGGCCTTCGAACAGGGCTTCGATCTTGTCGTGGGCGGCGTCCCAGCGGGCGTGGTCTTCGCGCAGGTACTTCTCGATCTGCTGATCGACGGCGGTGTTCATGAACATCGCCAGGATGATCGGCGCCGGGCCGTTGATGGTCATCGACACCGAGGTGGTCGGCGCGCACAGGTCGAAGCCGGAGTAGAGCTTCTTCATGTCGTCCAAGGACGCGATGTTGACGCCGGAGTTGCCGATCTTGCCGAAGATGTCCGGGCGCACGGCCGGGTCTTCGCCGTACAGCGTGACGCTGTCGAACGCGGTGGACAGGCGCGCGGCCGGCTGGCCGACGGACAGGTAATGGAAGCGGCGGTTGGTGCGCTCCGGGGTGCCTTCGCCGGCGAACATGCGGATCGGGTCTTCGCCGGTGCGGCGGTACGGGTAGACGCCGCCGGTGTAGGGGTAGTAGCCCGGCAGGTTTTCTTTTTGCAGGAAGGTCAGCAGTTCGCCCCAGCTCTTGTAGGTGGGCGCGGCGATCTTCGGGATCTGCTGGTGGCTCAGGGATTCGCGGTAGTTCTCGACGCGGATGACCTTGTCGCGGACTTTGTATTCGTTGACTTCGTCGGTGATCGACTTGAGGCGGGCGGGCCAGTCGCGCAGGAGCTTGAGGGCTTCGGAGGTGAGCGATTGGACGGCGTCGTTGTAGCGTTGGCGCAGGGTCAGCAGGGTGCGGTCGGCCGTGCGCCCCTTGGCGAGCGCGCGCGCTTCGATGTCGCGAATCCGCTGGCGCGTCGCGGCGAACTGCTCGCGCACGGCGGGATCGACATTTTCCAGGGCCGCATCGATTTCCTCGTCGGCCGGCGCCGCCGGCTCGTTCTTGGAAGGCAGCAACGAGTCGGAGTGATAAAGATCGAGCGCATTGGGCACGTCGTCGCCGAGATCGTGCAGCGACTGCCAATACGACTGCGCGCGGTCGGCGATCTCGGACTGGGTTTCGATCTGCCGGTTGATCGAACGCCCCTGCTCCGCGATCTCGGCGAGGTAGCGCACGCGCGCGCCGGGAATCAGCACGGTGGCGCGCGGTTCCTTGAGGTCGGTGTTGACGTCGGGCGTCCACTTATCGGCCGGCAGCGACAGTTTCTCGCGCAGCAGGCGGCACAGGTTGGCGAACATCCAGCTGATGCCGGGGTCGTTGAACTGGCTGGCGATGGTCGGGTAGACCGGGACGTCTTCGTCCTTGGTTTGAAACGCAACGCGGTTGCGCTTCCACTGCTTGCGCACGTCGCGCAGCGCGTCTTCGGCGCCGCGCTTGTCGAACTTGTTGAGCACGACCAGTTCGGCGTAGTCGAGCATGTCGATCTTTTCCAGCTGGCTCGGCGCGCCGAAGTCGCTGGTCATGACGTACATCGGGAAGTCGACCAGATCGACGATTTCCGAATCGCTCTGGCCGATGCCGGCGGTTTCGACGATGACCAGGTCGTAGCCGAGGCTGCGCAGGTAACCGATGCAGTCCTTCAGCACCGTGTTGGTGGCCGAGTTCTGCCGGCGCGTGGCCATCGAGCGCATGTAGACGCGGTGGCTGCGCAGCGAGTTCATGCGGATGCGGTCGCCGAGCAGCGCGCCGCCGGTGCGGCGGCGGGTCGGGTCGACCGAGATCACCGCCATGCGCATGTCGGGGAAGTTGGCGAGGAAGCGGTTGAGCAGTTCGTCGGTCACCGACGATTTGCCGGCGCCGCCGGTGCCGGTGATGCCGACCACCGGGGTCTTGCCGCCGGCCAACTGCCATTGCTTGCGCAGGTGCGAGAGCTGCGATTCGTCGAACGCGCCTTCTTCGATCGCGCTGAGGGTGCGGCCGATGCTGATCTCGTCGCCGATGTCGGACGCTTGCGGGCTCGATTCGGTCGGCAGGCGCGCGTTGCCGGCGCGGCGCACGACGTCTTCGATCATCGCCACCAGGCCCATGTGCATGCCGTCGTTCGGATGGTAGATACGCTCGACGCCGTAGGCCTGCAGTTCGCGGATTTCTTCCGGCGTGATCGTGCCGCCGCCGCCGCCGAACACGCGGATGTGGCCGGCGCCGCGCTCTTTGAGCATGTCGACCATGTACTTGAAGTATTCGACGTGGCCGCCCTGGTAGCTCGACAGCGCGATGCCGTCGGCGTCTTCCTGCAGCGCGGCGCGCACGACGTCTTCGACCGAGCGGTTGTGACCGAGGTGGACGACTTCGGCGCCCTGCCCCTGGATCAGCCGGCGCATGATGTTGATCGCGGCGTCGTGGCCGTCGAACAAGCTGGCGGCGGTGACGAAGCGCAACGGGGTCGCGTCGGGCTGGGCGGCGGGAATGTTCGCGGCGGTGGTGCTCATGGGCATCTCGATACGCAGGACGGTCTGCGCGTATTGTAGCTCCGCGCGAGGAACTCGGTTCGGCCGCGCGCGTGCGGGGGCGTAGGGAGGCGCGGCGCTAGCGGAGTTCGGCGGCGGGCGTCAATAGGGGCGGCGCGGGACGGGTTCGGAAAAACCGACAGGCCGGTCGCAGGCGGCGACGATGCCGCGGGGTGTGTGGATTCGATGTGTCTGTGCGGCCGGAGAGGGTTTGCGCGGATGCGCGCGAACGCTCAAGTACGCGGCGCGGCAAGCGATCCCCTGTAGGAGCGGCGCGAGCCGCGACCGCGACAACGCAACTACGGCGCAGGTTTCGACGCGAGCGGCCGCTTCGCAGTCGCGGCTCGCGCCGCTCCTACAGGGCGCTTTGCCGGCATTGCCGAGTGAGTGTGCGGACGCAACAAAGCCTCGCGAGCGTCAACCGCCCTACCCCGCAACCGTTTTCCAGCCAGCCGGCCTTCAGCAATCCGGCGCATCCATGAATGCGCGCGTCCGCGCCGTCAACAGCGTCGCGGGCATGGCGTTGTCAGCGATAACCGGCGGGTGGCCGCCGGACCGAGGAGAACGATCATGGCAGTGCGTCCTTTGATGGTGGCGGCGGCGATGGGCTTGGCGACGCTGGCGGGCGTGCACGCGCCGCAGGCGCAGGCGCGCGCGTTCGTCGATGTGGATGTGCGCGTGGCGCCGCCGGCGCCGCGGTACGAGCGGGTGCGGGTGCGGCCGGGTTATGTGTGGACGCCGGGGTATTGGAGTTGGAACGGCCGCCGTCATGTGTGGGTCGGCGGCCGTTATGTGGTGGCGCGCCCGGGCTATGCCTATGTCGGGCCGCGCTGGGTGTCGTACGGGCCGGCGTGGCGGTTCCATGCGGGGCGTTGGGTGCGTCGCTGAGGCGGCGGTCGCGCGGGCCGCGCTGTTCGGCGGGCGGTTCGCGCGAATCCGCACGAGCGAATCAAAGCGAACGGCTTCGCTTAGTCGAATCGGATTCGGCGACTTCGCCGCGCCGAATCCTCGCGGATGAGCCAGCGAAAGCGGCATGGCGGTTACGCCTGCCGCGCCCGCGCGACGCGCCTCGATCCGGGCGCGTCGCGCCGTCCGCTTCGCCGCGTCCTGCGGCCCGGTTCGCCGGCGCGGCACCGTATCCGCGCGAACGAACCCGCGTTCCCTGCCCTTGCGCGTCCGTGCGGCGAATGCGCTGCCGCCTCGGCCGCGCGTTTGCGGCGAGTATGCCGGCCTGTCCATCGCGTCCTTGCGAAGAACCGGCGTCGCGCGCGTGCGCCGATCCGCGCCGCGCGTCCTGCATCGCGTCCTTGCGGCCTCGATGCCTCCCTGCGCCGTCGCGTCCCGCGACGGCATGGCGTCCTTGCCCGTCGCCTCCTGCGACGACCTCGCCTCCTTGCCCGCCGCTTTCGCGGCGTCGGCGTCCTTGCCCCACGCCGCGTCCTGCGGCGCCGTTTACCGTCTCGCCAGCCCGCGCGCGATCTTGGCGCGGCGCTCGGCGATGCCGGCTTCGGAACGATGCAACTCGAATCCGCTCTTGGCGCTGGCGCGGTCGAGAATGCGCGCCAACGTCGCCGCCAAGGTCGCGCGGTCTTCGTCGAAGCCGCCGTGCGAAGTGGCGAAGGCGGCGTTCGGCGAGCCTTCGGCTTGACCCGAGGTCGGCGATTGCACCCAATCGATCAAGCCGCGGTCGAGTAAGTCGCGCACCTCGGCCGAGCCTTGTTCGGCGCCCTTCTGCAGGAACCGCGCCATGCCCAGCAACGGCGTGCCGTCGCGGAAGCGGCGGTTGATCCAACTGCGCGGTTGATGCTCGAACGCGTGCGCGACCAGATACAGCAGCGACTTGTGGTAGATGTTGGCGCAGTGGTCGTCGTTCTCAGCCTTGTCGGTCAGGGTGAATAGCGCCATGCGCTTGATCTTGCCGCTGCGCAGCGCCGGCGCGTAGGTGTCGAGGAACAGGTCGACGGTGATCGCCGGCGCCCACAGGTTGACGCTTTCGATGGTGAGCCCCAGCCCCTGCATGCCTACCGCGGGGCCGCTGGGCACGACGCCGTCGGTGGTCAGCAGCTGCACCAGCGGCGCCAGCAGGATCGAGCCCGCGCTGTGGCCGGTAAGGTGCAGTTCGACTTTGTTGTCGCGCGAACGCCATTCGTGCAGCAGGCGCGCCACCAATGCGGCGCCGCCGGCTTCCTGCGCTTGTCCGTTGGCGAGCGTGGTGCGCGCGGTGGTGGCGAGTTGGCCGTTCTCCTTCATCTCGTCCCACAGCAGCTTGCCGCCGGCGACGCGCGCCAAGGGTTCGAGGGTGTCGTCGAGGCGATCGAGCAACAGGTTCTTGGCCGCGTCGATGATGCCTTCGCTGCGCGGCTTGGTGACGTCGCGCAGGATGTTGCCGAGCGTGGTCCACGCATCGGTTTTCCAGACGAAGGCCAAGGGATAGATCTGTTGTTCCAGCAAGGTGTTGCGGTAATCGGCGACGCGCTGGATCGCCGCCTGTTCGGGCACCAACCCGCCGTGGGCGTAGAGCAGCACGCGCTTTTTCGGCCATTGCGCGGTGATCCGCGGCAGGTCGTTGCGGATCAGGTTGCGTACGTCGTCGGGCGTGGTGCCGAAACGGCCGTCGTCGCGCAGCGCGCCGTTGTTGCCGAGGCTGACGATGTGCGGGCGCAGATCGGCCTGGGAATAGCCGGTGGACTGGCTGGCCAGACTCGAATGGCTGACCGCGCTGGATTGCGCGCTGTGCAGCCGCACCGGCACCGCGAGGCGCGCCACCCACACGTCGGTGCCGCGCTCCAGCCACTCGTCGTAGCTGATGTAACCGTAGCCGCCGCGGCCCCAGCTCTTGCCCCAGGAGTTCTGGATCCAGAAGCCGCCTTCGTCGTAACCGACGATGGCGAAGGCGTGGTAGCCGGCGATCTCCTGCTGTTTCCAGGCGATCACGCCGCGCTTGCCGGGCTCGTCCCAGCCGTCGTGCACGGCGCTGGAGGCGTACAGCACGCCGACTTCGGCGAAGGCCGCGTGCATCGCGACCAAGTCTTTGTGGTTGACCCGGAAGTACGCGCCCAGCGGCCGCAGCGAGGCGTCGCGCGCGCGCTGTTCGGTGTAGGTCTCCATGCGTTGGCCGGGTTTGTACGGCCAGACCTTGTCGGCGCACACGCCGTGGTGGTGCCAACCTTTCATCGCGCCGCGGCAGCTGGAGCCGGAGTATTCCTCGCCGCGCCATTCGTCGTAGCGCCGCGCCATGTCGTAGAACATGCGCGTGCTCACCGGCCGCAGCGCCGCGCGCGGGCTGCGTTTGCGCAGCAGGGCGTGGGCGACGGTGGCCAGGCCGAACGCGGTGCAGGCGCCTTCGTCGCCTTGGTCGAGGATCGGCAGGCGCAGCTTGAGGTGTTCGCTCAAGGGTTTGTGCGCGGGCACGTCGATCAGGGTCGGCTCGAACATGCGGTCGCGGAAATCCGCGGTGTCCGGGCGCGCGTCGAGCAGGCGCGCGTTGAGTTTGCGCACGCCGGGCTTGGCGCGGGAGGGGGCGGTGCGGCGAGCCGGCTTGCGCGCGGCGGCGGTCCTTGCGGTGGCCATGACGACGGCGTCCTGAATGGGGCGAGTGCGATGCGCGGAGAAGTGCCGCATCCGGGGAAACGCCGCCGCGCGGGCGGGCCGGACACAACGTTTGCACCATTATTGTGTCCGTCGCTCGCGTCCGCCGCGACCTCGCAGGCGATTCGTCCTGCGTTCCTCCACCGCCGCGGATCGCGTCGCCGCGATTTGGATCGTGCCAAACAACAAGCGCGGCAAATCCTTTGTCGCGACAGGCCGTACGTACGCCCGGCATACCTAGCCGTATTGCCCGATTGCTTTAGACTAGCGGCCCTGCGCAGGCCGCCCTGCCGCCCGCGCACAGGCGATTTCCATTCACTTCAACGACTTAACCCACAGCCAGGCGAAACCGCGCCCGCGCCAGCGCCGCGCAACCCGTCCGGTTCGGAGCACCCGATGATTTTCGAAACCCTCGACACCTTCGGCCATGAGCAGGTCGTGTTCTGCCATAACAAGGACGCCGGCCTGAAGGCCATCATCGCGATTCACAACACCGTGCTCGGCCCGGCCCTGGGTGGCCTGCGCATGTGGCCGTACAAGACCGAGCAGGACGCGCTCAACGACGTGCTGCGCCTGAGCCGCGGCATGACCTACAAGAACGCGGTCGCCGGCCTCAACATCGGCGGCGGCAAGGCGGTCATCATCGGCGATCCGTCCGCCGACAAGTCCGAAGCGCTGTTCCGCGCGTTCGGCAAGTTCGTCGATTCGCTGGGCGGCCGCTACATCACCGCCGAAGACGTCGGCATCGACGTCAACGATATGGAATACGTCTACCGCGAGACCGAGTACGTCACCGGCGTGCATCAGGTCCACGGCGGTTCGGGCGACCCGTCGCCGTTCACCGCTTACGGCACCTTGCAGGGCCTGATGGCGGCGCTGAACAAGCGCTTCGGCGACGAAGAAGTCGGCAAGTACAGCTACGCCGTGCAGGGCCTGGGCCATGTCGGCATGGAGTTCGTGAAGCTGCTCAAGGAGCGCGGCGCGAAGATCTTCGTCACCGACATCAACAAGGGCCTGGTCGACAAGGCCGTGTCCGAATACGGCGCCGAAGCCGTGGGCCTGGACGAGATCTACGACGTCAACGCCGACGTGTACTCGCCGTGCGCGCTGGGCGGCACCGTCAACGAGCAGACCCTGCCGCGCCTGAAGGCCAAGATCATCTGCGGCGCCGCCAACAACCAGCTGGCCAACAACGCCATCGGCGACGAAGTGTCCAAGCGCGGCATCCTGTACGCGCCGGACTACGCGGTGAACGCCGGCGGCGTGATGAACGTGGCGCTGGAACTCGACGGCTACAACCGCGAGCGCGCCATGCGCATGATGCGCACGATCTACCACAACCTCGGCCGCATCTTCGAGATCGCTGAGCGCGACAGCATCCCGACCTACACCGCCGCCGACCGTCTGGCGGAAGAGCGCATCAGCGCGATCGGCAAGCTCAAGCTGCCGCTCGGACGCTCGAACCCGAGCTTCCGCGGACGCATCCGCAGCGGCCACTGAAGCACACTTCGACGGGGCCGACGGCCCCGTCGTCGTATTCGCGGTAGGGTTTTTCGTGCCTTTTTGCGTTTAGCAAGGCGCACGCGCCGCATACCGCGATTCCCCCACGCGTCGTCCGTCCCTGGAGCTAGCCATGCGTTCGTCCGCTTTCGCTGTGCCCGCTGTTGCCGCGCTGTGTGTCGCTCTCGCCGCCGTCTTCGCCGCGCAGGCGAACGAGCCGGCCAAACCCGGCGCCGCCGCCGGCCATCACGAGGCGTTCGACTACGACCACCAGGACGGGTGGCAGGCGCTGCACGACAAGTCGCAGTCGCCGATCGACATCGTCAGCGCCGGCGCGGTCGCGGCCGATCCGGGCGAGCCGCGCGCGATCGAGTTCAGCCACACCCACGGCGCCGTGGACAAGGTCGAGGACAACGGCCACGCCGTGCAGGTCGACACCCACGCCACCGAAGCGACCATCCGCGGCCGCCACTTCAAGCTGGCCCAGTTCCACTTCCACGCCCAGAGCGAGCACACCCTGGACGGCAAGCACTTCCCGCTCGAGGGCCACTTCGTGTTCAAGGCCCAGGACGGGCGGCTGGCGGTGGTCGGGGTGATGTATGAACAGGGCAAGGCCAATCCGGTGGCGCAGGCGGTGCTCGACAACCTGAAGCCGGGCCGCGCCGCGCCGGCCCAGCACGAAATCGACATCGAGGGCCTGCTGCCGAAGTCGCACGGCTATTACCACTATCTGGGCTCGCTCACGACCCCGCCGCTGACGGAAAATGTCGAGTGGTACGTGATGCCGGCGCCGGTGACCATGTCGAAGAAGCAGATCGACGGGTTCCTTTCGCACTACCGACGCAACAACCGCAACCTCCAACCGCTCAATGGGCGGCCGCTGATTCGTTACGAGGGCTGATATGCGCAGTTTTCCCCTGGGTGAAGAGATCGACGCGCTGCGCGATGCCGTGCGCCGTTTCGCCGAAACCGAAATCGCTCCGCGCGCGGAGCAGATCGACCACGACAACGCGTTCCCGCAGGACCTGTGGCCCAAGCTGGGCGACATGGGCCTGCTGGGCATGACCGTGCCGGCCGAGTTCGGCGGCAGCGAGATGGGCTATCTGGCCCATCTGGTGGCGATGGAAGAGATCTCGCGCGCCTCCGGTTCGATCGGTCTCTCCTACGGCGCGCATTCCAACCTGTGCGTGTCCAATCTCTACGCCAACGGCAATCAGGCCCAGCGCGCCAAGTACCTGCCCAAGCTCAGCAGCGGCGAGTGGAAGGGCGCGCTGGCGATGAGCGAGCCGGGCGCCGGTTCCGACGTGGTCGGCTCGATGAGCTGCCGCGCCGAACTGCGCGACGGCGTGTGGGTCGCCAACGGCAACAAGATGTGGATCACCAACGGCCCCGAGGCCGACGTGCTGCTGGTGTACATGCGCACCGCCGGCAAGGACGCGGGCAGCAAGTGCATGACCGCCTTCATCGTCGAGAAGGGCATGAAGGGCTTCTCCACCGCGCAGAAGCTCGACAAGCTCGGCATGCGCGGCTCCAACACCTGCGAGCTGGTGTTCGAGAACTGCGAGATCCCGGCCGAGAACGTGGTCGGCGAGGTCAACCAGGGCGTCAAGGTGCTGATGAGCGGCCTCAACACCGAGCGTCTGGTGCTGACCGGCGGCCCGCTCGGGCTGATGCAGGCGGCGATGGACATCGCCCTGCCCTACGTGCGCGAGCGCAAGCAGTTCGACGCGGCCATCGGCACCTTCGGGCTGATGCAGGGCAAGATCGCCGACATGTACACCTCGCTGCAGTCCAGCCGCGCGTTCGCCTATCAGGTCGCGCGCGATTTCGACGGCGGCTACAAGAGCCGCGTGGACGCGGCCTCGTGCTTGCTGCACGCTTCCGACGCGGCGGTCGAAGTGGCGCTGGAAGCGATCCAGACGCTCGGCGGCAACGGCTACATCAACGAGTACCCGACCGGGCGCATCCTGCGCGACGCCAAGCTTTATGCGATCGGCGCGGGCACCAACGAGATCCGCCGCATGTTGATCGGGCGCGAGTTGTTCGACGGTAAGAGCTGAGCGCGATAGCCGTCGCGGGCGCGGAAAACGAAAACGCCGCCGTGTTCGCACGGCGGCGTTTTTGGTTGTGGCGATACGACGAGCCCGAATCCGCGCGATCTGCCTGTAGGAGCGGCGCGAGCCGCGACCACGACACCGCGGCGTCCGGCGCAAACCGCCATCGCGCCGGCGCGGGCCTCCGCCGGATTCGTCGCGTTTGCGGTTTCGCGGTCGCGGCTTGCGCCGCTCCTACAGGGGCAAGTCCGCAACCGCGCTTAGAACGGCAACGACCAACTCGCGAACGCCCGCGGATACTGCTCGCCGAACTCGTAACGATTGTCGAAATCCAGCGCGAACACGCCGCCGCGCGCGAACTGCGCGCGCAGCCCGAGCCCAAGCACGCCGGCCTCGCGCGCGAACGGGTCGCTGACGATCGGCGACCACACCTCCATGCCGGTGAAGCGCGCATCGATGTAGCGGCCCGATTGCGCCAGCGTGCGCTGCCATTCGGCGCGCCCGCTCAGGCTCAGCAAGGCCGAACCCAGCCGCCACTGCCGCTCCAGCCGCGCGCCGGCGAGGAACTGGGTGGCGCTCAGGGCCGAATCGCCGGCGCTCAGGCCGAAGCCGGCCGCGCCCGGTTCCTCGAAGCCGCCGCGCTCCAGGCGCAGGCTCTGCGCGCCGAGGTACGGCGTGACCACGCCTTCGCCGAAGCGGAAGCGGTGGCCGGCCTGCACGTTCAAGCTGACGTAGCGCTCGCCGTAATCGCTGCCGGTGCCGAACCGGTCCGCGCCGAGTTGCACTTCGCGCTGCAGATAGCGATCCATGCTGCCGAACGCGGCGCGACCGAGCAGATAGCGGTCGCCGCGGTTCCAGGCCGCGTAGAACTGCCCTTCGACTTGGCGGTTGCGCTCGCGGTCGCGGCGTTGCGCGCTGTAGGCGTAGCCGTCGGTCTGGCTCAGCGCGGCGCCCAGGCTCCATTCGCCGAAGCGCTGGTCGTGGCCGACGATCCAGCCGGTCGCGTCGAGATCGAAGCGCCCGGCCATCGCCCGGCGCGCGTCGAGCCGGTCGCTCCACGCGCCGTAATGCGGGCCGTCGAGGTACTGCGCGTCCAGCCGCGATTCCAGCGCGCGCCGGTTGCCTTCGATCGCCATCAGCGCGAACGCCGCGTCGGCGCCGTGCAGCTCGCCCGACAGGCTCGCCAGCGACTGCTGCGCGGCTTGCGCCGTGGCCGAGCGCTGCAGCGCGCCGGCGCCGGCCGAGAACGCGCTCGCGCCGCCCGGCGCGGTCACCGCCGCGCCGCCGCCGAGGCCGTTGAGCGCGCCGTCCACGCGCGCGGCCGAGGCCACGTCGCCGGCTTGCATGCCCAGCGATTGCGCGGTCGCGGTGATGTTCAGCGCGACGATGTCGAGCCAGGCCTGGGTGCTGCTATAGCCCACGGCCGCGGTCAGGAACACGCCCGGCGCGGTCGACAAGCTGCCGAACTGGCCGCTGACGCTGCCGGCGTTGAGGAACACTTCGCGGCTGGAGCGCACATAGCCCGGCAACTGCCCGAGCACGCGCGCATCGCCGGCCAGCGACGCGGTGCCGCCGACGTCGAGCTTGGAGCCGATGAAGAACTGCAGTTGTCCCGCCGTCGACTGCGCGTAATCGCCGTCGATGCGCAGTCCCGCGCCTTCGACCCGCAACGCGCCCTGGTTGTCGACGCGGCTGGCGACCTTGGCGCCGTTGCCGCCGGCGAAGGTCGCGCCGCTGCGCACCGTCACCGCCGAGGCGAGGCTGCCGCCGTCGTTCAAGCGCAAGGTGCCGGCGACCACGTCGGTGCCGCCGGTGTAGGTGTGCGCGGCGCTGCTGTCCAGGCGCAGCGTGCCGCTGCCGTCCTTGATCAGGCCGCCGGCGCCGGTGAGCGGGTTGCTCCAGGTCGAGGTGCCGTCGAAGCTCACCCGCACGTTGCCCCAGTCGAGCCGGTGCAAGCCGCGCACCGCCGCGCCGACATCGAGCAAGCCTTGGCCGAACACGGGATCCACGCCCGGTGCGCCGAGATCCTTGGCGTTGCCCAGCAGCGCCTGCCGGACCAAATCGTTGTTGAAGTACGGAAACGCCTGCCACACCAGCGCCGCCGCGCCCGACACCTGCGGCGCGGCGAACGAGGTGCCGCGCACGACCCAGTAGCTGGTGCTGCCGACCGGGTCGTTGACGCCGGTGGCCTGCACGTCGCCGGGCGCGACCAGGCAGTAGTTCATGGCGATGCCGCAGGCGTTGGAGTAACTCGCCAACCGGGTCGGATTGAGCGTGTCCAGCGCAGCCGCGGCGATCCAGCCGCGTTCGAGCGCGTCGGCGCCGGCGCCCTGGCTCGGCAGCGAGGCGTTGTCGGACGGCTGCGGCTTGGATTCGTTGCCGGTGGCGAACACCACCAGCCCGCCGTTGTCGATGAAGGGCTTGTAGGCGTCGATGAAACTGCGGGTGACGGTGTCGCCGGTCCAGTACAGCCCGCCCCAGGAGTTGTTCATGATCCGCACGCCGGCGTTCATGAGATCGCGGCTGACGATGTCGAGGCCGCCGTTGCCGGTGGCTTCGTTGCCCATGCCCGAGCCGTCGTCGCTGGGCCGGGTGTCGGCGAGGATGCGCGCGGAGACGATGCTCGCGCCCGGCGCGATGCCGCCCGGCCAGGCGCCGACCGGGGTGCCGGCGATGATCTGCGAGACGTAGGTGCCGTGGCCGAGCACGTCGTCGATGCGGTGGTTGTTGGTGCGCGGGTCGGTGTAGATCAGCATCGGCCCGACCCGGCCGTTGAGCGCGGGATGGTCGCGGCGCACGCCGCTGTCGACCACGCCGATGCGCACGCCCTGCCCGGTCAAGCCCAGCGCCTGGGCTGAGCGGGTGTTGGTCAGGTCCAGGTGCGCGCCGATCGGCGGCGGCGGGGTGGACGGGGTGGTGGGCGGCGTCGAGGGCGTGGACGGCGGCGGGGTCTCGCGGACGTTGCCGCCGCCTCCACCGCCGCCGCAGGCGCTCAGCACCGCCGCGGTCAGCGCGCACATCGCCAGCCGCGCGTTGCGCCGCATCGCCGGTTCGAATCGTTTCATGGCTCACCCCAGGTGGCTCTGGATCAGGGATACGCGGCCGCTTCCCCGAAAGCGGCCGGCCGCGGCGGGCCGCGTCGCGCGCGGCACCGGCGTTTCAATCCGAATGCGCTCGTTTTAATGCAAAGCCCGGCGGCCGACAAACGAATCCGCCGCCGGCGAAGCAAAAGCGCGAGACGCATCCGGCCGGTGCCTGCCTCCATCGCCCGAGCCGTCCGCTTGCGGACATCCGCATCGCCGTCGCCGCTCGCGGGCGTCGCCGTCCGTTCGCGGGGCGCGCTTACCGCAACGATCTACCCGCATCGCCGCGAGCGCGCCGCGAAGACCCGGCGACGGCCGTCGCGCAACGCCGATCTCCGGGCCGCTGCGACGGCATTCGGCCCGGTCCCGCCCGGCCCGATGTTCAGCGTTCGGCGCCCTTGCCCCGCGAATTTGTTGATTTTTCGTTATCCGCCCGGCCCGATTCCCCCTGCCCGAACGGGCATTTGCGGCACCGCAACACGGCGCCGCATAATCGGCGGGTTCCGGCCCCGGGCCCCCGTCCGGCGCCGGCCCCCAACGCCACAGATTTCCGGAGTTCCGCCATGAGCGATGTCGTCATCGTCGGTGCTAAGCGCACCGCCATCGGTTCCTTCCTCGGCCAATTCACCGGCGTCCCGACCCCGACCCTGGGCAGCGCCGCGATTACCGGCGCGCTGGAACAGGCCGGCGTCGCCGCCGATCAGGTCGACGAAGTCATCATGGGCTGCGTGCTCCCCGCCGGCCTGGGCCAGGCGCCCGCGCGCCAGGCCGCGCTCGGCGCCGGCCTGCCCGCCGCCGCCGGCTGCACCACGATCAACAAGGTCTGCGGTTCGGGCATGAAGGCGATCATGCTCGCCCACGATCTGATCAAGGCCGGCTCGGCCAAGGTCGTCGTCGCCGGCGGCATGGAGTCGATGACCAACGCCCCGCACCTGCTCAACAACTCGCGCACCGGCATCCGCTACGGCAGCGCCGAGTTCCTCGACCACATGGCCTGGGACGGCCTGACCAACCCCTACGACGGCAAGGCCATGGGCGTGTTCGGCGACGCCACCTGCGCCAAGTACGGCTACGACCGCGCGGCCATCGACGCCTACTCCGAAGAGAGCGTCAAGCGCGCGCAGGCCGCGCAATCGGCCGGCCACTTCAAGGATGAAATCGTTTCCGTGACGGTCAAGGGCCGCAAGGGCGACGTCGTCGTCGACGCCGACGAAGAGCCCGGCAAGATCGACGTGAGCAAGATTCCGGGCCTGCGTCCGGCGTTCGGCAAGGACGGCGTGCTGACCGCCGCGGCCTCGTCGAAGATCTCCGACGGCGCCGCCGCGACTGCGCTGATGAGCGCCGACGAGGCCGCCGCACGCGGGCTCAAGCCGCTCGCCCGCATCGTCGCCCACGCCGGCCACGCGCAGGCGCCGGAGTGGTTCACCACGGCGCCGGTGAAAGCGATTTCAAACGTGCTGGAAAAGGCCGGCTGGACGGTCGCGGACGTCGATTTGTTCGAGGTCAACGAAGCGTTTTCGGTGGTCGCGATGGCGCCGATGACCGAGCTCGGCATCGGCCACGACAAGCTCAACGTGCACGGCGGCGCGGTCGCGCTGGGCCATCCGATCGGCGCCAGCGGCGCCCGCCTGGTGGTCACGCTGATCAACGCCCTGCGCATCCGCGGCGGCAAGCGCGGCGTCGCGTCGCTGTGCATCGGCGGCGGCGAAGCCACCGCGATCGCAATCGAGTTGCTGTAAAAAGTTAAAAACGCGTTGCACAAAAAAAACCGGCATGCCGCTTGACACACGTCACCGGCTTGTCATCATGTTATCGGCGCGCTTTTGCGCGTTGCCTAACTAAACGACGAGGAATCCGAATCATGAACTTCAACAAGGCGCTGATCGCCCTGGCTCTGGGCCTGGCCCTGGCCGCTTGCTCGAACCAGAAGCAGGCCGAAACTGCCTCCGCCGACGCCGCCGCTGCTTCGACCGAAGCCCAGGCCGCTGCTGACACCGCCGCCGCCGCTGGCGACGCCGCCACCGCCGACGCCGCCGCTGCTTCGGCCGACGCCGCTGCCACCGCCGCCGACGCCGCCGCCACCTCGGCCGACGCCGCTGCCAACGCTGCGACCCCGGCCGCTGCCGACGCCGCCGCCGACGCCGCCAAGGGCGCTGCCGACGCCGCCGGCGCTGCCGCCGACGCCGCCAAGGACGCTGCCGCTCCGGCGGAAGCGGCTAAGGAAGAAGCGAAGAAGTAATATCGCGCAAGCGATACTGCTAGTTCCGACGCGGGATCCGCGTCGAACGGGAAAGCCGCCGGTTCTCCGGCGGCTTTTTCCGTAAGGTCAGTGAACGATCGAAGCCGGCTTGCCGGACCGCTGCGAGCACTGGCGTTGCCTGACAAGCTTTACCCAGCATTTTTCTCAGACAACTCCTCAGGAGACAGCTCATGAAGACCCATCTCTACGTCCTGCTCGCCGCTGCCGTTCTGGCTCTGTCGGCTTGCGCCCAGAAGACCGAAGAAGCCAAGGACGCCGCTGCCGAAGCCTCGGCCGCCGCCGAACAGGCCGGTGCCGACGCCGCCAAGGCCGCTGATTCGGCCGGCGCCGCCGTCGCCGAAGGCGCCAACGCCGCTGGCGCTGCCGCTTCCGACGCCGCCAACGCCGCTGCCGGCGCTGCCACCGACGCCGCCGCCGCCGCTGGCGACGCCGCTGCCAAGGCCGGCGACGCCGCCGCCGCCGCTGCCGACACCGCCGCTGCCGGCGCTGCCGACGCCGCTGCCAAGGCCGCGACCGCTGCCGCCGACGGCGCGCAGAAGGTTGCCGACAAGGCCGGCGCCGCTGCCGACGCCGCGAAGGACGCCGCCAAGAAGGAAGAAGCCAAGCACTAATCCGCTTGCGCTTTCGTTCGCTGAAAGGCCCGCCTCGCGCGGGCCTTTCTTTTTGCGCGTCTTTTTTGCGCGCAGAGCCATTCCGCCCGGCGAAGGTTTCGGTTTCGCGCCGTGCGCGGACCGGCACGCAAACCTCGGCTCGCGACGCCGCCGCGCTGTCGCGCGAGCGCATTCGGCCCGGCCCTCGCGATTGGGAACATCGCCGCGGCCTGAAACAAAACCCTCGGGCCGACGCCGGTCCACGATTCCCTTTCCGACGCGCGACCGCCCGCGCCTTCGCGCGCCACCTGCGCCTCGCCGACAACGACCGCCCTCGCCCGCCGACGCCGGGCGCCTCACAAAAACCAAGCGCGCATGTCGCAATCCGTGCGCATACGCCAGCGTTCGCTGCGCGCGCGGCCGTCCAAGTCATTGGCCCGCGCAGGCGCTTTGTGTTTTGATGCCGCGTCTCCCGCTTCCGGCCGTTCGGCAATGCCCGCGATCACCTCCCAGCTCGACCCGCGCTCGCAGGACTTCCGCGACAACGTCGCCTACCACCGCGCGCTGGTCGAAGAGCTCGACGCGCGGCTGGCGCGCGCGGCCAACGGCGGCGGCGACAAGGCCCGCGCCAAGCACACCGAACGCGGCAAGCTGCTCGCGCGCGACCGCATCGCCGCCCTGCTCGACCCCGGCTCGCCGTTCCTCGAAATCGCGCCGCTCGCCGCCGAAGGCATGTACGACGATGCCGCGCCCGCCGCGGGCATGGTCGCCGGCATCGGCCGCGTGCAGGGCCAGGAAGTGGTGATCGTCGCCAACGACGCCACCGTCAAGGGCGGCACCTACTTCCCGATGACGGTGAAAAAGCATCTGCGCGCGCAGGAGATCGCGCGCGAGAACCGCCTGCCCTGCGTGTATCTGGTCGACTCCGGCGGCGCGTTCCTGCCGCTGCAGGACGAAGTCTTCCCGGACAAGGAACACTTCGGCCGCATCTTCTACAACCAGGCGCGGCTGAGCGCGGAGAACATCCCGCAGGTCGCCGTGGTCATGGGCAGCTGCACCGCCGGCGGCGCGTACGTGCCGGCGATGTGCGACGAGTCGGTGATCGTCAAGGAACAAGGCACGATCTTCCTCGGCGGCCCGCCGCTGGTGAAGGCCGCCACCGGCGAAGTGGTCGACGCCGAAGCGCTCGGCGGCGCCGACGTGCACACCTCGGTCTCGGGCGTGGCCGATCATTTCGCCAACGACGACCGCCACGCGCTGCAGATCGCGCGCGACATCGTCGCCACGTTCAACCGCAAGAAGAGCCTGCCGGTCGCGGCGCAGCCCGCGCGCGAGCCGCTGTACCCGGCCGAAGAGCTGTACGGCATCGTGCCCAAGGACACGCGCAAGCCCTTCGACATCCGCGAGGCGATCGCGCGCATCACCGACGGCAGCGAACTGCAGGAATTCAAGGCGCGCTACGGCAAGACCTTGGTCACCGGTTTCGCCCACCTGCACGGCTATCCGGTCGGCATCGTCGCCAACAACGGCATCCTGTTCGCCGAGAGCGCGCTCAAGGGCGCGCACTTCATCGAACTGTGCAACCAGCGCGGCATCCCGCTGGTGTTCCTGCAGAACATCACCGGCTTCATGGTCGGCAAGAAGTACGAGAACGCCGGCATCGCCAAGGACGGGGCCAAGATGGTCACCGCGGTGGCGTGCTCGCACGTGCCCAAGTTCACCGTGGTGATCGGCGGCAGCTTCGGCGCCGGTAACTACGCCATGTGCGGCCGCGCCTACGGCGCGCGCTTCCTGTGGATGTGGCCGAACGCGCGCATCAGCGTGATGGGCGGCGAACAGGCCGCCTCGGTGCTCGCCACGGTGCGCCGCGACGGCATCGAGGCCCAGGGCAAGACTTGGTCGGCCGAGGAAGAAGAGACCTTCAAGTCGCCGATCCGCGAACAGTACGAGAGCCAGGGCAACCCCTACTACGCCACCGCGCGGCTGTGGGACGACGGCATCATCGACCCGGCCGACACCCGCCGCGTGCTCGGCCTGGGCCTGTCGGCCAGCCTCAACGCGCCGATCGAGGACCGCACCCGCTTCGGCGTGTTCCGCATGTAATCTGTGCGCTCCATCGCAAGGGACTGTGGCTTCGTATGATCGTCGGCATCGACCTGGGCACCACTCATTCGCTGATCGGCGTGTACGGGTCCGACGGCCCGCGACTGATCCGCAACGCGCTGGGCGCGCTGCTGACGCCCTCGGCGGTGAGCGTGGGCGACGACGACCGCATCATCGTCGGTCAAGCCGCGCGCGAACGGCTGGTGTCGCACCCGCGCCAGAGCGTCGCCGCGTTCAAGCGCTGGATGGGCAGCGACCGCGTCACCGTGTTGGGCTCGCACCGTTTCCGGCCTGAAAAACTCTCCGCGCTGGTGCTCAAGTCGCTGATCGCCGACGCCGAGGCCGACCTCGGCGAACGCGTGCGCGAAGCGGTCATCAGCGTGCCGGCCTACTTCTCCGACAGCCAGCGCAAAGCCACCCGCGTGGCCGGCGAACTGGCCGGGATCAAGGTCGAGCGGCTCATCAACGAACCCACCGCGGCGGCGCTGGCCTACGGCCTGCAGCAGAGCGACGGCGGCGGCCGCTACCTGATCTTCGACCTCGGCGGCGGCACCTTCGACGTGTCGATCCTGGAGCTGTTCGACGGGGTCATGGAAGTGCACGCCAGCGCCGGCGACAACTTCCTCGGCGGCGAGGATTTCTCGCGCGCGCTGCTCGACGGCTTCCTGCGCGAACACGCGCTGTCGGCCAGCGCGCTGTCGCTGAGCGAACTGGCGGTGCTGGAGCGGCGCATCGAGGCGTTCAAGCAGCAGCTCGCCCAAGGCGGCGAAGCCGCGCTGGAACTCACCCTGGCCGGGCAAGCGCGCGCCTGGCGCCTGGACGAAGACGGCTTCGCCCGCCTGTGCGAGCCGCTGGTGCAGCGCCTGCGCGCGCCGCTGGAACGGGCGATGCGCGACGCCAAGCTCGCGCCGGGCCAGCTTGATCAGATCGTCCTGGTCGGCGGCGCCTCGCGCATGCCGCTGTGCGCGCGGCTGGTCTCGCGCATGTTCGGCCGGCTGCCGCTGCGCCATCTCAACCCCGACGAAGCCATCGCCCACGGCGCCTGCGTCGCCGCCGGGATGAAGGCGCGCAACGAAGCGCTGGAAGAGATCGTGCTGACCGACGTGTGTCCGCACAGCCTGGGCGTGAGCACCGGTCAGGAACTCGACGGGCGTTTCGTCAGCGGTTTGTTCTCGCCGATCATCCATCGCAACAGCACCGTGCCGGTGAGCCGGGTCGAGCGCTATTACCCGGTGCACGACAGCCAGCGCACGGTCGAAATCGAGATCTACCAGGGCGAGAGCCCGCGCGTGGAGAACAACGTGCGGCTCGGCGCGGTGTCGGTGGAACTGCCGGCCAAGGCGCGCCACGACAATCCGATCGAAGTGCGCTTCACCTACGACATCAACGGGCTGCTGCAGGTCGAGGCGACCGCGGTGGCGACCGGGCTGCGGCGCGAAGTGGTGCTGGAGAAGAATCCCGGCGTGCTCAGCGCGGAGGAAATCCGCGAACGGCTGGCGGCGCTGGCCTCGCTCAAGGTGCATCCGCGCGAGCAGCAGGAGAATCTGGCGCTGATCGCGCGCGCCGAGCGCCTGTACGAAGAACTGCTGTGGGCGCGCTCGGAGCTGCAGTCGGCGCTGGTGCAGTTCCGCGGCGCGCTCGACCAGCAGGATCCGGCCGTCATCGCCGAGCATCGCAGCCAGTTCCAGCGTTTCCTCGACACGGTCGAAGCCCAGTCCGGCGTATGAGCGCGCCGCGGCCCCGTCCGGCTGCGCGTGCGCGCCGCGCGCCCGGGTTCGCCGCATGAGCGCGTTCGCGCGCCTCGGGCTCGCGCCCACGCGCGACGAGCGCGAGATCAAGCGCGCCTACGCGCGCGAGCTCAAGCGCTGCCGGCCGGATGAGGATCCGCAAGGGTTCCAGGCCTTGAACGAGGCCTACGCCGAGTGCTTGCGACTGGCGCAAGGCGCCGGCTCCGACGAAGCGCTGAAGGTACAGATCTCCCGCGAACAGCCGCCGCTGGCCGAATCAGAAGCCGCGAGCGGCGACGTAAGCGGCCGCACCGACGCCGACATCGCCGCCTTCCTGCACGACTTCGACCTCGCCGCCGAACGGCATCCGACCCGCGACTTGCTGCGCTGGCTCGAACAAACGCCGCCGCTGCAATCGCTGGCCCATCGCCGCGAGATCGCCGCGGCCTTGCCGGAGCATCTGCGCCGGCGCCGGCCCTCGCTGTATCTGCAGCAGCTCAAGGGCGTGCTGGCGTGGTTCGGCTTCGCCCCGTCTTTCGACCCGGACGACGAGCCGCGCGCCTGGGTGCACGCGCTGTACGCGGCCGCGCGCGAACGCGGGCTGGAACTGGAGCTGGACGAGGAAGAAGAAGAACGACCGCCGCTGCCGTGGCGCGAGCGTTGGCGGCGCGATTGGCGCGACATGATCGGCACCTACGTCGCCTGGGGCGTGATCGGCGCGATGGGGCTGGGCCTGCTGCTGGCCGGCCTCGCCAGGTACCTCCGGGGAGACCTATGACACCGCATCAACGCCTCGGCATCGGCCGCGACGCCGACGAACGCGAGATCAAGCGTGCGTATGCGCGCGAACTCAAGCGCTGCCGGCCGGACGAAAATCCCGAAGGCTTCCAGGTCTTGCAGGAGGCGTATCGCTACTGCCTGGAGTACGCCACGCAGGTTCGCCTGCAATTCGCCGACGGCGGCGAGGACGAGGACGAGGACGAGGGCTACGCGGACGACGACGAAGCCGCCGCGCCGGCGCCGTTCGACGGCGCGGACGATCCGGCCGCCGCGCAACCGCAGGCTTACTCGCGCACCCTCAGCATCGCCGAACTCGCCGCCGAGCTGGCCGCGAACGAAGACCGCGCGCGCGCCGACGACGACGCGCCGCGAACCGGCGACGCGTCGCCGGATGAGACCGCCTCCTCGCGCCCGCAGGCGGGCCGCCCGCCCGCAACCGCCTCCGAATCGGCCGCGACCATCCCGCAACTCGCCGCCGAGTTCGCCGCCGAACCCGCGCCCGAGCCGCCGCCGCAACTGCACTTCGACGGCGAAGCCTTCCTGCAAGAACTGCTGCAGCGCGGCAGCGACCACGGCCCCACGGCGCTGACGAGCTGGCTGCAAAGCCTGGAGCCGCTGTATTCGCTCGACCTCAAGCACGCGCTGCGCGCGCCGCTGGCGCAGGTGCTGGCCGAGCTCGAACCGCCGCTGCCGCCCGATGCGCTCGGTGCGATCTTCGCGTTCTTCGCCCTCGACCAGACTGGCCCGCGCGAGGCGCAGTTGTTCGAGTTCGCCCACCGCGCCCAGGCCCGCGCCGAGGCCGCGCTGGCGTTCGAACGCGCGCTGGCGCAGCGCAGCGGCTCGCGCGGCAACGCCACCGAACGCCTGCTGCTGCGCGAACTGCGCGGCCCGGCGTCGCTGCCGCGGCGGCTGTGGATCGCGCTGTTTCCCGGCCTGCCCTCGCGGGTCATGAACGTCGCCGGCCATTTGCTCCAGATCGACCGCGAACGCGCGCTGCGCCTTTTCGACCGGGGCAGTTTCGACTATTGGCGCGCCGTTACCGACCCGGCCCGGATCGCGTGGCCGCGCGTCTTCGTCGCGCTGCTGCGGGTGCTGCTGTATCCGCTGCCGCTCGCGGTGCTGCTGCACTTCGACGGCAGCCCGGCGATGCTCGCCCGTCTGCCGCAAGTCTGGCTGGTGTTGGGACTGGCGTGGATCGCGAGTTCGCTGATCCGCGCCGTGTGGCTGCAATGGCGGATCTCGCTGCAGCACGGTCAGCCGACGCCGCTGTGGCGCGATGCGCCGCTGCAGTTGTTCGTCGGCGCCGCGGTCGCGGTGGCGGTGATCGCGCCGACCTCGTCCCCGTTCGCCGCGTTGATCGCGGTCGGCGCGGGCTGGTTGTGGACGCTCGGACGCGGCCGCGACCGCATCGGCCGCACCCTGGCCGCATTCGCCGCCGGTCTGGTGATCTCGGCGAGCGTGCCGTTCGCGATCGACACCGCGCTCGGCTTGCCCGAACGCGCTCCGCCCGATGCCTGGATGCCGCTGTTCCTGATCGGCGCGGCGGCCGCGCCGGTGCTGCAGGACGTGTACGTCGCCGCCACCTCGCGCATCGGTCTGGCCCAGGCGCGCCTGCAGGCGCGGCCGCCGTGGGTGGCGCTGGCCGCGGCCGTCGCGGCGATCGTGGCGCGCAACATCTGGGGCGTTTGAGCGTTCGCCGACGCCGGCGGTCGCATCGGCCGGGCGCATTCATCGTCCTGAAAGAAGTGTGAACTAATCATGCTTGCGGGGACGCAGCGTCCGCGCTCGGACATGCGTGAAAACAAGGCCTTTCGCGTCGGCGCCGTCGCCCGAAAACCTGAACTGGAGTCGCTGTTTTCTGCAACTCGGATTTGGTGAGAAGCGTCACAGTGGGCGCTTCGTATCAGCGTGTTAGGCTCCAAAGTTCACGCGTGTCATCACCTGATCCCCCGACCTGAGGAAACACCGCGTCATGGCCATTTTCAACCAGCCCGCCCCGCCCAAGCGCGACACGCCGCTGCCGCCGCTGCAACCCGAAACCGCTCTTAAGCGAGAGCCCGACACCGCCAACGAATTCAGCTTCGGCCAGCCCAGCGCCAGCCAGCCGGCGCCCGCGCCGATCAGCGCGCCGGCCCCGCAGGCCGCGCCGCAGCGCGCCGCCGAACCCGCGCGCGAGGCGGTCAAGGAATCGCTGATCGCCGCCGACCTGACCATCGAAGGCAAGATCCACGGCGCCGGCCACATCCGCATCGCCGGCCGCTTCAAGGGCGACGTGCAGGTCGACGGCGACCTCACCGTCGAGCTCGGCGCCAAGGTCAACGGCGGCGTGCGCGCGCGCAAGGTCGTGATCGCCGGCGAGTTGGAAGGCAACATCGATTCGGCCCAGCGCGTGGAACTGCTGGAGACCGGCGTGGTGGTCGGCGACGTCAAGGCCGGCAACGTCACCGTCGCCGCCGGCGCGCGCGTGCGCGGTCAGGTCGAGTTCGGTTGGGAAGACAGCGGCAAGTCGGTCGCGCGCAACGACAAGAGCGACGGCAAGGCCGATAAGAGCGACAAGGGCGGCAAGGCGGAGACCGGCGCCGACTCATGAGCGCGCAACGCCAGGGCATGCCCGGGGCGACGCGCGTTTGTCCGCACTGCAAGGCGACGATCCTGGAAACGGCCAGCGTGTGTCCGGCCTGCCGGCACCACCTGCGTTTCGATTCCGACGCCAACGCGCTGGCGGCGAAGCGTTTTTCGCCGCTCAGCGTGGAGGGCACCATCCGCCATCCGCCCAGCGACGGCGCGTGGGAATACTCGATGGTGTTGTCGATCAAGAACGACCGCGGCGAAGAGATCACCCGTCAGGTCGTCGGCGTGGGTGCGTTGTTTTCGGGGGAAGAACGCACCTTCACGCTCTCGGTCGAAGCGTTCGAGGCGGTCGGCTACAAGGCCGCCGGCAAGGGCCGGCTGCGCCGCTGAGCGGCGCGCCGGCGCGTCATAGGAAAGGATCCCGCCGATGTCGGAACCCGCATCGCTGTACGCCCGTTTCACCCTCAGCCACGAGCAGTACGAAGCCTTCATGAACTCGGCGCCGGCGCGGCCGTCCGCTTTCGCCGATTGGCAATCCTGGTTCGACCGGCGCGAGATGAGCGGCGGCAACCGGGTTCCGCCGGAAATCCTCGCCGACCTCGACGCCGTCAGCGTCGCCGACGTCATCAAGGCCTGGCGCGCCGACGCCTGGACCGGCACGCCGCCGATCGAATACGACGAGATCCGCCGCACCCTGCGCATCGCCATGCTGCAGGCCTCGGAGAACTACCACGAGATGCTGCGCCTGCTCGCGCCCTTGCGCGGCGCGGCGCGCTTCAACGAACCCGGCGCCGACGATTTCGTCGTGATCCTGGATTTCCTGTGGGGCGACGGGGACATCAACGCGTATCTGCGCTTCGGCGACGGCGCGAGCCGGTTCGACGAGGCGTGCGCGCCGGAGCATCTGGACGAGGCGCGCGGATATTTGCGCGAGGCTTTGGATTATTTGCAGAGCCGCGCGGGTTGAGTTCGGGGGCCAGGCGGCGGGGACGTTAGTTCGCTCGCGCGGGAAGCTTCGTTCGATGACGGATGTCCGTCGTCGTTGCGTTGGCGCGGTCGCAGCTTGCGCAGCTCCTACAGGGGCTCCGGCGAGTTTCGTATCCGACTTGTAGGAGCTGCGCGAGCTGCGACCGCGACAGGCGGCTACGACGAACGCCCCGCTCCGCCGGAATCCCTCAATCCGACGGCCCGCAACTGTCGCACCCCGCGCAATTCGGCCCGCGCGCGCGCGCGGGCGGCGCGATGCGCTTGCCCAGCGCGCGCATCCACGCCGGCCGGCCGTCGCGCACCAGCGGCAGCGCGCAGGCGATGCGCAGGCGGCGCACGCCGCCGGGGAACTGCTTGCGCGCGACCACGACCGCGCTGACCAGCACCGCGATCGCGATCACCACGTATTGCGCGAACAGTCCGGCGCTCATGTCGTCTCCTCAGCCCGCGCCCAGCGCGACCGCGATCTGGTAGGTCGCCAGCGACGCCAGATACGCCAGCGCGAACAGATAGCCTGCGCTCATCGCCACCTGCTTCCACGAACCGGTCTCGCGCCGGATCGTGGCGAGCGTGGAAATGCACTGCGGCGCGTAGATGTACCAGACCAGCAGCGACAGCGCGGTCGCCAGCGACCAGGTGTCGGTGATGATCGGGCTCAGCGCTTGCGCGGCCGCGTCGTCGTCGGCCGCCGACAGCGCGTAGACCGTCGCCAGCGAGGCCACCGCCACTTCGCGCGCGGCCAGTCCGGGAATCAGCGCGATACAGATCTGCCAGTTGAAGCCGATCGGCGCGAACACCGCCGACAGCGCGTGGCCGATGCGGCCGGCGAAGCTGTAGTCGATGGCCGGCTGGGTCGCGCCTTCCGGCGCGCCCGGGAACGACAGCAGGAACCACAGCAGGATCGTCAGCGCCAGGATGATGCCGCCGACCCGGCGCAGGAAGATCCAGGCGCGTTCCCACAGGCCGATGGCCAGATCGCGCAGATGCGGGATGCGGTAGGACGGCAGTTCCAGCAGCAGCGGGTGCTCGCTCTTGTCGCGGCGCCACTTCTTCATCACCCACGACACCATCAGCGCGCTGAGGATGCCGGCCATGTACAGGCCGAACAGCACCAGCCCCTGCAGGTTGAACACGCCCAGCACCTTTTGCTGCGGGATGAACGCGCCGATCAGCAGCGCGTACACCGGCAAGCGCGCCGAGCAGGTCATCAGCGGCGCGACGATGATCGTGGCGAGGCGGTCGCGCGGGTCCTGGATCGAGCGCGTGGCCATGATCCCGGGGATCGCGCAGGCGAAGCTCGACAGCAGCGGAATGAACGAGCGTCCCGACAAACCCGCGCCGGCCATCATCTTGTCGAGCAGGAACGCCGCGCGCGGCAGATACCCCGATTCCTCCAGCGCGAGGATGAAGGCGAACAGGATCAGAATCTGCGGCAGGAACACGATCACGCCGCCGAGGCCGGCGATCACCCCGTCCACCAGCAGGCTGCGCAGCGGCCCGTCGGGCAGCAGTTCGCCGACCTGCACGCCGATCCAGGCGGTGCCGGCGTCGATGGCGTCCATCAGCGGCGTGGCCCAGGCGTAGACCGCTTGGAAGATCAGGAACATCACCACCGCCAGCGACAGCAGGCCCAGCACCGGATGCAGCAGCCAGCGGTCGAGCGCGTCGTCGATCTTGGCGGTGCGGGTCGGCATGCTGACCGTCAGGTCGAGCAGACGGCGGGTTTCGGCGTGCAGGGCTTGTCCGAGATCGCGGCCGGGATCGGCGCTTTCGGCCAAGCGCGCGCGCGGCTCGTGCGGCGCCGCGGCGACTTGTTCGAGCGTGGCGATCAACTCGCGCGCGCCGCCGCGCTTGACCGCGACGGTGGCCACCACCGGCACGCCGAGTTCGCGTTCCAGCGCGGCCAGATCGATGTCGATGCCGCGGCGCTTGGCCGCGTCCATCATGTTGACCGCGACGATCATCGGCCGGCCGAGTTCGCGCAGTTCCAGGGCGAAGCGCAGGTGCAGGCGCAGGTTGGTCGCATCGACCACGCACAGCAGCACGTCCGGCGCCGGTTCGCCCGGGTAGAAGCCGCGCAGCACGTCGCGGGTGACCGCTTCGTCCAGGCTGGCGGCGCTGAGGCTGTAGGCGCCGGGCAGATCGAGCACGGCGTAGTGACGGCCCGACGGCGCGTGCAGCCGGCCTTCCTTGCGCTCGACGGTGACGCCGGCGTAGTTGGCGACCTTCTGCCGGCTGCCGGTGAGCTGGTTGAACAACGCGGTCTTGCCGCAGTTCGGATTGCCGACCAAGGCCACGCGCAGATTCGCGTCGGCGGCCTCGCGCGGGGCGCTCAGGGCGGGCGCGGCGGCGCTCATGGCGCGCGCTCCGCCGGCGTTTCTTCCAGCAGCGCGACCCGCACTCGCGCCGCTTCGCTGCGGCGCAGGGCGAAGCGGGTGTAGCCGATCTGCACCAGCAGCGGCTCGGCGGCGACCGGACCGACTGCCATCACTTCCACCCGCTCCCCCGCGACGAATCCGAGTTCGCGCAGGCGTCTGGCGATGGTGTCGTTGGGCGCTTGGTCATCGACGGTCTCGACCGTGGCCGCGGTGCGGTGCGGCAATTCGGACAGCTTCAAGGGCGGCTTCCACAGAAAAGGTGGCGTCCCAAATGGGAATTGTTCTCATTCTAGCACCGACCGCCGTACAGGGGCGGAGGGGGCAAGCTGAACGGTATCATTCGGCCAACTCCCACAAACTCCTCCCTGCCGATGAACCACCCGCTGCTGAGCTTGCGCGAAGGTCCGGTCGCCCGTCTGCGCCTGAACCGCCCCGAATTGCACAACGCCTTCGACGCCGTGCTGATCGCCGCGCTGACCGGCGCCCTGGAAGCCGTCGGCGCCGACGACGGCGTGCGCGTGGTGGTGATCGAGGGCGAAGGCGCCTCGTTCTCGGCCGGCGCCGACCTGAACTGGATGCGCGGCATGGCCGCCGCCGGCGAAGCCGAGAACCGCGACGACGCGCTGGCGCTGGCGCGGCTGATGCGCACCCTCAACGAACTGCCCAAGCCCACCCTGGCCCGCGTCCACGGCGCGGCCTTCGGCGGCGGCGTGGGCCTGGTGGCCTGCTGCGACATCGCCATCGGCGTGCCGGAGGCCAAGTTCGGCCTGACCGAGAGCAAGCTCGGCCTGCTGCCAGCGGTGATCTCGCCGTACGTGATCGAAGCGATCGGCGCGCGCCAGGCGCGGCGCTGGTTCGCCACCGCGGAGATTTTCGAGGCCGCCGTGGCCCAGAGCATCGGCCTGTTGCACCAGGTGGTTCCGACCGATGCGCTCGATGGCGCCGTGGCGCGCCAGATCGGCCTGCTGCTCAAAGCCGGCCCGCACGCGGCGGCCACCGCCAAGACCCTGGTCCGGCGCGTGGCGGGCGAGCGCGACGGCGGCAAGCTCGACGCGGACAACGCGGCGCTGATCGCGTCGTTGCGGGTGTCTTCGGAGGGCCAGGAAGGGTTGTCGGCGTTCTTGGACAAGCGCGCGCCGGCTTGGGCGGTGTGATGCTGTCTTAGCGCGCGGCGCGGCGTTCGTGGCCGCGTCGCGTGTCGGCGACGGCAGTTTTCGTCGTCGTTCTATTGTCGCGGTCGCAGCTTGCGCAGCTCCTACAGGGGCTTCGGCTGGTTCGTATCCGACTGTAGGAGCTGCGCAAGCTGCGACCGCGATCCCGCGACAACGACGGACGCCGCCTAACCGCACGACGCAGCAACCACCGCTGTTGTTGTTGCTGTTGTCTTTGCCGTTCGCCTTGACGCATCCCCACGCAAAGCCCACGCCCCGCAGCCCCGGAGGGCGTGCGCATGGATGCGCACGCGCGCCATGGGTCAGGATGACCCTTATGGCGCGGCCCCGCGTCGCTGTGAGCCCTAGTGGCTCTTGATTCGAAAACAAGGAAAGCGCCTTTCTTTGGTTACTTTCTTTGGCAAGACAAAGAAAGTGACCCGGCCGCTTGCGGACGGAACGCTCTGGATTGTGGCTTGTCGTCACTCGTTGTTGCGTTGAGAGCGAACCCACAGCAAAGTCAAAATGGGTTCCGGCTTTCGCCGGAATGACGGCGTGTGAGTTGCGCTTCTCGCAGGTGGCGGACACCCTACCCACCGTCATTCTGGCGGCGGAACACCCCACTCACCGTCATTCCGGCGAAAGCCGGAATCCATTTTGATGTTGCTTTCGCTTCCTCATCGCAAGAGCGTGCGACGACAAGCGAAGATCAAACGCTTAAAGCTTTCGTCCGCAAGCGGCCGAGTTACTTTCTTTGTCTTGCCAAAGAAAGTAACCAAAGAAAGGCGCTTTCCCTGTTTTCGAATCAAGAGCCACTAGGTCCAGCACCGGGCGCGGGGCTGCGCCGTAAGGGGCATCCATGCCCCTACGGCGCACGCGCGCATCCATGCGCGCGCCCTCCGGGGCTTTGAGACGTGGGCCTCGGGTGGGGATACGTCAAAGCCAGCAGCAACAACAACCGCAAAAGCAAAAACAAAGGCAACAGTAGTGGCGGCAGCCACCGCTGCGGCTACGGACGCGGTTACGTTTACGGCCGCGGTTGCGGTTGCGGTTGCGGTTACAGCTACGGCCAGCGCTTGCAGCAGCCAACCGCAACACCAACTCGCAGCGCCTCCCTCCGATCACAACAAACCAACGCCACCACCCGCCGCACTCCCCCGTACGGCACCCCCACCGTGCCTCCAATCCACCCAACCGAGCGCCCCGTCGCGCAAACTCGGCGCATCGTCCTCTCGATCAGGCGACAGCCGCCTCGCCATCGGCGAAAATCCCCCGGTCGCGCCGGTCCGCCGCCGCGGAGGTCCGCCTTCCCTTCCACGCGCGTCCGCGCGCACCGACCTGCGAAGTGCCCATGTTCGAGAAGATCCTGATCGCCAATCGCGGCGAAATCGCCTGCCGGGTGATCCGCACCTGCCGCACGCTCGGCATCCGCACCGTCGCGGTCTATTCCGAAGCCGACGCCGACGCCCAACACGTGCGACAGGCCGACGAGGCCTATCCCATCGGCGGCCCGCGCCCGGCCGAGAGCTATCTGCGCGGCGATGCGATCATCGAAGTCGCCCGGCGCGCCGGCGCGCAGGCGATCCATCCGGGCTACGGCTTCCTCAGCGAGAACGCCGATTTCGCCGACGCGGTCGAAGCCGCCGGCATCGCCTTCATCGGCCCGAAAGCCGCCTCGATGCGCAAGATGGGCAGCAAGGCCGGCGCCAAGGAACTGATGCAAGCCGCCGGCGTGCCGGTGGTGCCGGGCTACACCGGCGAGGACCAGGACTCCTCCCTGCTCCAGCGCGAAGCCGACGCTATCGGTTACCCGCTGATGATCAAGGCCGCCCACGGCGGCGGCGGCAAGGGCATGCGCATCGTGCGCGAGTCGGCCGAGTTCGCCGCCAACCTGGAAAGCTGCCAGCGCGAAGCGCGCAACGCCTTCGGCCGCGACCGCGTGCTGCTGGAGCGCTACGTCGAGCGCCCGCGCCACATCGAAATCCAGATCTTCGGCGACAGCGCCGGGCAAGTGATCCACCTCAACGAGCGCGAATGCTCGGCCCAGCGCCGCTACCAGAAGGTGCTGGAAGAATCGCCCTCGCCGTTCCTCACTCCCGAGCTGCGCGCGCAGATGGGCGCCGCCGCGGTGCAGGCCGGCCATGCGATCGACTACGTCAACGCCGGCACCGTCGAGTTCATCGTCGGCCAGGACGGCGGTTTCTACTTCATGGAAATCAACACGCGCTTGCAGGTCGAGCACCCGGTGACCGAGCTCGTCACCGGCCTGGATCTGGTCGAATGGCAGCTGCGCGTCGCTGCCGGCGAACCGCTGCCGCTGGCGCAGGACGCCATCGTCCAGCGCGGCCACGCCATCGAAGTGCGCCTGTACGCCGAAGACCCCGAAGCCGGCTTCCTGCCCGGCTCGGGCAAGCTCGAACGCCTGCGCCTGCCGGCCGCCGACGCCCACGTGCGCCTGGATTCGGGCGTGATCGAAGGCGACACGGTGACGATCTTCTACGACCCGATGATCGCCAAGCTGATCGTCTCCGACGCCGACCGCCCGCGCGCGCTGGCGCGGCTGCGCGCGGCGCTGGCGCACAGCGAGATCGCCGGGCCGAAGTCGAACATCGAATTCCTCGAACGCCTCGCGCGGCATCCGGCGGTGGTGCAAGGCACCATCGACACCGGCTACCTCGACCGCCACCTCGACGAGTTCATGCCGGCCGCGCAGGCCGACGAAGCCGCCGACGCCGATCTGCTGGCCGGCGCCGCGGTCGCCGAACTGCTGGCGCAAGAGCGCGTCACCCGCGAGAACGCCGCGGTCTCCGACGACCCGACCTCGCCCTGGGCCATCGCCGACGGCTGGCGCCTGGGCCACGGCGGCCGCCGCAGCCTCGCCTTCCTGCGCCGCGACCAGCGCCTGGAACTGTCGGCGCAAGGCAGCGCCGGCGATTACCGCATCGACGGCATCGGCGCCGCCGCGGTCGACGTGCGCGGCGCGCGCTTGAACGGCGACGAGCTGAGCCTGCGCATCGACGGCCGCGCCCGCCGCCTGCGCGCGCTCGGCGACGGCGCGCGCGTGGTCGTGCACGACGGCGAACGCCGCCTGCGCCTGGACGCGGTGCCGGTGTACCGCCACGAAAGCGCCGCCGCCGGCGGTTCGGGCAACAGCGTCAACGCGCCGATGCCGGGCCGCGTGGTCGTGGTCAAGGCCGCGCCGGGCGACGCGGTCGAAGCCGGCCAGGAGGTGATGGTGATCGAGGCGATGAAGATGGAGCTGAGCCTGAAGGCGCCGCGCGCCGGCACCATCGCCGAAATCCGCGCCGCCGCCGGCGACTTCGTCGAGGCCGACGCGGTGCTGGCGACCCTGGAAACGGCGTAACCGTCGCCCGGGGCCGCGCCTGGACGGGTTCGCGGCGGCCGACACGCCGCCGCGACGCCCCGCGCGCAACGCTGTGTCGCCGCCCCGCCGCGGCCGCGCGCTTGCCGCGGCCGGTGGCCGCCGCCATTTGACGTTTATCCCGTTGGACGCTCTTCCTGCGCGAGCCGCCATGAACCTGTCGCCCTTGTCCTTCCCCCGCGCCGCCCTGCGCCTGTCCCTGGCCGCGCTGATCCTGGCCGGCCTGTCGGCCTGCGTCGCCTTCGAGCGCGCGCCGGTCGCCGAACTGCGCTGCGATCCCGACCTGGCCGGCGCCTGGACCGTCAAGGCCGGCGGCAACGTGCACAAGACCGTCCACGTCGACGCGCGCTGCCGCAGCGACGACTGGCCCGGCCTGGGCGACAAGCCGACCACGCTGGAACTGACCGGCTTCGTCCTCGGCCAAGACCGCTACCTCGTGTTCACCCCCGAACAGGCCCAGCGCGCCATCGGCGCCGACGCCGGCAGCCTCACCGGCACCGCGCCGAAGGGCTCGGTGTTCCTGGTGCTCTACCGCTTCAACGCCCAAGGCGGCCTCGAGGCGTGGCTGCCCGACTCGCAGCGCGCGCTCGACGCCATCGCCCGCGGCGAACTCGCCGGGCGCAAGCTCGACGACCGCTACGCCCTGCTCCAGGGCGAGCCCGAACAATTGCGCGATACCCTCTCGCAACGCCTGAATCTCTTGTACGACACCGACAGAAAGGCCATGGTGTTCGAACGCGCCAAGGCCGCCCGCCAGGATTCCCCATGAGCCAGCCCTTGAACCCTCCCGCCGCCGTGCGCATCGTCGAAGTCGGCCCGCGCGACGGTTTGCAGAACGAAAAAACCCAGATCGCCACCGCCGACAAGATCGCCCTGATCGACCGCCTGTCCGCGACCGGCCTGCGCAGCATCGAAGCCACCAGCTTCGTCAGCCCCAAGTGGGTGCCGCAGCTGGCCGACGCCGCCGAAGTCTTCACCGGCATCCAGCGCAAGCCCGGCGTGCATTACCCGGTGCTGGTGCCCAACGAACAAGGCTACGAGCGCGCGCGCGCGGTCGGCGTGGAAGAGATCGCGGTGTTCACCGCCGCCTCGGAAGCCTTCAACCGCAAGAACATCAACGCCTCCATCGACGAATCGCTCGCCCGCTTCGCGCCGGTGATGCAGCGCGCCAAGGCCGACGGCGTGGCCGTGCGCGGCTACGTGTCCACGGTGCTGGGCTGCCCGTACCAGGGCGACGTGCCGGTCAGCGACGTGGTCCGCGTCGCGCGCGCATTGCACGAGATGGGCTGCTACGAAATTTCGCTCGGCGACACCATCGGCGTGGGCACGCCGGGCAAGGCGCGGGCGATGTTCAAGGCGGTCGCCAGCGAAGTGCCGGTCGCCGCGCTGGCCGTGCATTTCCACGACACCTACGGCCAGGCGCTGCCGAACATCCTGGCCTGCCTGGAAGAAGGCGTGACGGTGATGGACTCGGCCGTGTCCGGCACCGGCGGCTGCCCTTACGCCAAGGGCGCCAGCGGCAACGTCGCCAGCGAGGATGTGGTCTACATGCTGCACGGCCTGGGCGTGCGAACCGGCGTCGATCTCGACGCGCTGGCCGACACCGGCCGCTGGCTGGCCGCCCTGCTCGGCCGCGAAACCGGCAGCAAGGTCGGCAAGGCGCTGGCGGCGGCGTGAAGCCCGACGCGCCCGCGGCCGGTACTGCCTGCGCGTCCGCGGACGCGGCGCCGGGCGATGCGCTCGCCGCGCTGCAAGCGGCGCTGCGCGATCCGCAACTGCCCGCGCACCTGCGCGCCGGGCTGGAACGCGCCGCCGACGCGCTGCGCCGCGAGCGCGACGACGCCGCGCTGATCCGCGAGGCCTTCGACGCGATTCCCGATCTGGTCACCGTGCTCGACGAAGACGGCACCGTGGTCGAGATCAACCGCCACGGCATGGGCGCGCACCGGCGCCTGCGCGAGGACATCGTCGGCCAGCCGATCCACGTGCTCAATCCCGAACTGCCGAAGGATCACCTCGCGCCGGTGTGGGAAACCCTCAACCGCGGCGACAGCTACATCATCGAAGTCACCAACAAGCGCGGCGACGGCACCCGCTTCCCGGTGGAAGTGCATTCGGCCGGCTTCGTCCACGACGGCGCGCGCCGGATCATCGCGGTCGCGCGCGACCTCAGCAGCCGCGAAGAGAACGAGCTGCGCTTCCGCGAGCTGGTCGAATCCATCGACCGCGGCCTGATCGTGCAGGACGACGCGCTGCGCATCGTCTACGCCAACAGCGCAGCGATGAGCCTGCTGTCGCTGCACAGCGGCGAAAGCATCGTCGACGAACTGCGCTCGGGCGATTGGATGGTGGTGGACGAACGCGGCCACGAACTGGCGCCGGAGCACTATCCCTCGCGGGTCGCGCTCGACAGCGGGCTGGTGGTCAACAGCACCGTGCTCGGGCTGTACCACCGCATCCGCCGCGAACTGATCTGGCTGTCGGTCACCGCGGTGCCGCAGTTCCCGCCCGGCGGCGACCGCCCGCATCAGGTGTTCGCGCTGTTCTCCAACATCACCGAACTCAAGCGCGACAGCGCCCTGTTCGACCGCGCCCAGGCGCTGGCCCACATCGGCGGCTGGGAATGGGACGCCGGCCGCGACCGGCTCTATCTCACCTTCGAAGCCCAGCGCATCCTCGGCCGCGACAGCGCGCCGACCCGGATCGAAGAACTGATCGGCTGCCTCCTGCCGCTGGACCGCCACCGCCTGCGCAACGCGCTCGAACGCACCCTCGCCGGCGGCCGCAGCCTGGATCTGGAACTGCAGGGCCTGCGCGCCGACGCCAGCGTGTTCTGGGTGCGCGCCATCGCCGACGCCGGCGTCGGCGACGTAGTGCGACAAGTGCTGACCGGCACCCTGCAGGACATCACCGAACGCAAGCTCGAAGAAGAGCAATTGCGCATCCAGGCGCGCAGCGACCCGCTCACCGGCCTGCTCAACCGCGACGCCGTGCAGGACGAACTGGAACGGCGCCTGGACGCGTTCCCGCACGCGCCCTTGGGCGTGCTCTACATCGACCTGGACCGCTTCAAAGTCGTCAACGACATCCTCGGCCACGCCGCCGGCGACCGCCTGCTGGCCTCGGCCGCGCGCCGCATCCGCCACGCGGTCGGCGATCAGGCCCAGATCGCCCGCTTCGGCGGCGACGAATTCCTCGTGGTGTGCTCGCTCGACGGCGACCCGACCCGCGCCGAACGCCTCGCCGACGCGATCCTGGAAATCTTCGGCGACAGCTTCCGCGTCGACGGCGAGGAATTCACCATCACCGCCAGCATCGGCATCGCCCAGGCGCCGCTCGACGGCCGCACCGCGCAGCAACTGATCCAAAGCGCCGACGTGGCCATGTACGACAGCAAGCGCCGCGGCCGCAACAGCTGGCAAGCCTTCACCCCGGAACTGGCCGAACAGCAGTTGCACCGCCTGCAGTTGGAAACCCACCTGCGCCGCGCCGTGCACAACGACGAGTTCCATCTGGTCTACCAGCCGCAGGTCAACCTGCACGACGGCCGCGTGGTCGCGGCCGAGGCGCTGATCCGCTGGCGCAACCGCTCGCTCGGCGAAATGAGCCCGGACCGCTTCATCGACCATGCCGAAACCACCGGCGACATCGTCGGCATCGGCGGCTGGGTGCTGCACGAAGCCTGCCGCCAATTGCGCCAATGGCGCGATCAAGGCCTGAGCATCGAACGCGTCGCGGTCAACGTCTCCTACCGCCAATTCCTCGGCGACGACCTCGGCCACACCGTCGCCGCCGCGCTGGCCGAACACGGCCTGCCCGGCAGCGCGCTGGAACTGGAATTCACCGAACGCGTGCTGATCGAAGACGCGCCCGACACCGTGCGCACCTTCGCCCGCCTGCGCGAACTCGGCGTGAGCCTGTCGATCGACGACTTCGGCGAGGGCTACAGCGCGCTCAACTACATCCGCCGTTTGCCGATCCACGGGCTCAAGCTCAGCCAGTTGTTCGTGCAGGGCGTGCCGGACAACCAATCCGACGTGGCGGTGTGTCAGGCAGTGACCGGCATCGCCCGCAGCCTCGGCTTGGGTTTGGTCGCCGAGGGCGTGGAAACCCAGCGGCAGCGGGCGTTCCTGCGCGAACTGGGCGTCTTGATCGGCCAAGGCTTCCTGTTCGCGCCGGGCTTGGCGCCCGACGAACTGCGCGATTACTGCCTCGCGCAAACGCCGCGCTGATCCGCGCGGGCGTCGTCTCCCGCCGGTAGGAGCTGCGTAAGCTGCGACCGCGACCTCCGGCCTACGACGCAAGCGAAGTTTCGCGGTCGCAGCTCGCGCAGCTCCTACAGGTCGGACTTCCGGCATCGTCGCGATTGGGCGGACCTCGCGCACCGCCGCTATTCGGCGAGGCCAAGCCGCCAGAACCGGCGCAGCTTCCGTTTCCGACTGTAGGAGCTGCGCAAGCTGCGACCGCGACCTCCGGCTTACGGCGCAAGCGAGGTTTCGCGGTCGCAGCTTACGCAGCTCCTACAGGTCGGACTTCCGGCATCGTCGCGATTGGGCGGACATCCCGCACCGCCGCTATTCGGCGAGGCAAAGCCGCCAGCAGCGGCGCAGGTCCCGTTTCCGACTGTAGGAGCTGCGCAAGCTGCGACCGCGACCTCCGGCCTACGACGCAAGCGCGGCTTCGCGGTCGCAGCTTACGCAGCTCCTACCGCCGGGCCTCACACGTCAGCGCGACTGGGCGATTCACGCCGCCAGATTCGCCGCCGCGCGCGTCCCGCCCGCCAGGATCCCGGCGATCTCCTTGACCAGCTTCGCCGCCACCAGCGCCGTCGTGTTCTCGATATCGCAACGCGGGTTGTACTCGACCACATCGGCCGCGACCAAACGCCGCTCCAGGCTATGGATCAAGCCGATCGCTTGCCGCGGCGTCGCCCCGCCCGGTTCGCGGTGCGATACGCCCGGCGCGAACGCCGGATCCAGCGCGTCGAGATCGAGCGAGAGATACACCGGCCCGTCGATCCGCAGTTGCAGGTCGCCGGTCCATTGCGCCGCGCTCACCGTCTCCACGCCGAAACGGCGGAACTGCGCGCGATGCTCGGCGCTGGTCGCGCGCAGGCCGACCTGGATCAAGCGGTCCGCCAACCCTTCTTCCATGATCCGCGCGAACGGCGAAGCGTGCGAGCGCGGATTGCCTTGGTAGGCGTCGTAGATATCCGGATGCGCATCGACATGCACGATGGTCAAACGCGAATGGCGGCGGCGCACCGCGCGCAGGATCGGATGGGTCACCGCATGATCGCCGCCGAGTGAAATCAACGGATGCCCCGGTTCCAGCGCGCGCTCCACCGCTGTTTCGATCGACGTCCACGGATCGACGCCCGCGTCGAAGCGCACATCGCCGTGGTCGATCCAGCGCCCAGGCGCCGACAGATCCACCCCGCTCTCGCTGTACTGCGCGTACGCATCGGAAAACAGCTCGCGGCGGATCGCGGCCGGCGCCTCGGCCGGGCCGCGCAGGTAGGAAGAATTTTCGTCGTTGGGAACGCCCAACAAAGCGATCGGGGTCATGGCGGTGTCCTCGCGTAGGGAAACGCTAAACGTCAAAGAATCAGATAAGCCAGCGAGCGCGGCGGCGCGCCGCCGTTGCAGGTCGCGGCCGGGCAGGCGGAGATCGCCACGGCCAGATCCATCTCGGCGCGCAGTTCGACCCAATCGCCGGCGCGCGACGCCGCCGGGCGGACCGTCAGCCGTCCGTCCGGCGCGATGTCGGCGCGCATGAACAGGTTCAACGGCGTCGGCAACGGCCCGGGCTCCACGCCCAACCCGCGCAGCGCGGCGCACAGGTTGTCGTGGCAATTGCGCGGCTCGCCGTCGAGGCCGTACTGCAGGCGGTACATCGGCGCGCTGCACGCCGCATGCAGGAAATCGTGGCGGCCGACGCGGTCGCCGACGAGGGTCAGCAAGCGCCGGCTGCGGTCCGACCACAGCACATCGCCGCTGCTCAGCAGCAGCTTGCCGCCGTAATCGAAAGTGCAGCCGTTGCTGAGCCGCTCGCCGCCGTCGGCCGAATAAGCCATCAGATCGCCGCTCTGGCCGCCGTGCGGGTCGTAGATGCGCAGGCGCTGGCCGCCGCGCAACCGCACGCCGACCGCGCCGGCGGCGGGCACGGGCAAGGCGGACGCGGGCACCGCGGCGGTGGGAGGCATCGGAGGCATGGGGTCGGCTCGTCGACGCGGGCCGCACGGCGCGACCCGATCCGGCGCCGACCTTAGCCGCGCCGATCTCGCAGGTCTACTTCACTTAACTAAGAGTCGTTGTAAGATTTTCTGCATGTTCGACCTGACCCGCCTGCGCCTGCTGCGCGAACTCGCCCACCGCGGCACCATGACCGCGGTGGCCGAAGCTCTGGGGCTGACCTCGTCGGCGGTGTCGCAGCAACTGGCCACGCTCGAACGCGAGGCCGGCGCCAAGCTGCTGGAGCAAGTCGGCCGCCGGGTGCGGCTGACCGCGCAGGGCGAGCGTCTGGCCGCGCACGCCGACACCATCGTGCGCCAGGTCGAAACCGCCGCGCTGGAGCTGCGCGAATTCGCCGCGCAACCCGCCGGCGAGCTGCAAGTCGCCAGCTTCTCCACCTTCGCCAAGCAGCACCTGCTGCCGGCCGTCGCGCGCGCGCAGCGGCGCTTCCCGCGCCTGCGCGTGCGCCTGAGCGAACTGGAATCCGACGACGCCCTGCTCGCGGTGCGCGAAGGCCGCTGCGATCTGGCGTTGAGCTTCGCCTACAACCTCGTCCCGCGCGCGCCGGTCGCCGGCCTCAGCGCGCAGCCGCTGCTGGAAGAACCGGTGCTGCTGGCGCTGCCGGCCACGTGGCGCGACCGCGGCGGCGCGGTCGATCTGCGCCGGCTCGCGCGCCAAGACTGGATCGTCGGCTCGCGCCAGAGCGACGACGGCCTGCTGGCCGAACGCGCCTGCGCCGCGGCCGGTTTCGTCCCGCGCATCGTCCACACCATCGACGATTACGATCTGATGCTGCGCATGGTCGCCGCCGGATTCGGCATCGGCTTCGTGCCGCGATTAGCGCTGCAAGGCCCAGGCGCCGACGCGGTGATCGCGCGCGCGGTGCACGGCGCGCCGCCGACCCGGCGCATCCAGGCCTGGACCCGCGACGCGCTGGCCGATTCGCCGCTAGTGCGCGCCTTGCTCGCGGAATTGCGCGACACCATCGGCGCGGACGCGGGTTGACGCCGCCGGCGAAGCGCTCCGCGCAGCGAAGCGCTTCGCCGGGCGCGTGGGTTACGGGATCAGGCAGCAGCTATGGCGATCGCCGCCGTAGGTACAACCCGCGCGGCACGGACAACCCGTTTCCGGGCTCGTGCACTTGCCGTCGACGAAGGTGGGCTGCACCGCCACCGCGCCGAAGCTGAAAGACCCCGCGAGGGCGAACGCGAGCAACGCCGACTTCATTCGCGAACCGAGCTTCTTCATGTTCCGTCTCCAGGATGGGAACCGCGCGCCGCCGTCCCTGGCCCGCCGCGCGGCGGCTGAAGCGACGTCCTTGTCCGGTCCGATGCGACGTGGGGAGAACGCGGCGCGCCGAAGCGCCCGCGACCGGAGCCGAACCCAGCGTCGCAGACGCCGGCCCGCGCGCATGCACGCGCGACGCGCACCCAATGCCAAGCCGCCCACTGCGTTACGTTCGCGCGCCGGCGGCGCCGGCGCTTCAGCGCTGATACGCGGACTGGACGAAACGCAGCCCGGCCAGGATCTGGGCGACGCGCTCGGGCGACAGCGCGCCGATGCGCTCGCCCAACCGCGCCTTGTACACGCAGGAAATCTGCGAGACCACGACCACGCTGCGCCGCGGCAACCCGCCCTCGCCGGGCTCCAGCGCGACGTTGCCCGGCTCGGCCGCGCGCGCCGGGTTAGTGCTGAGCGCGCACACCACCACCGTAGCGATGCGCGAGCGGTTGAACAGATCGTCCTGAACCACCACGTGCGGATGCGGCGCGCCCGGCACCGAGCCGCGCGCGGGATCCGGCGGCAGCCAAAACACCTCGCCCTGGGCGATGCGGTCGTGCGCGATGGCCGCGAAGGCCTCGAGGTCTCTATCCATGGCGGCGCCGAAACAGGAGAACGAACCGGCGCGTGCCCGCGCGCCGCGGCGCCGCGGCACGGCGCGCGGCGAACGCCCGATCAGTCCTTGAAACAGGCGCCCAGCAGCGGATTGAGCACGCCGCCGATCTTCTGCGCCGCGAGCGGATTCGACGACACCGTCGCCGCGCGCAGCTTCTTGTACGCCGGCGAGTCCATCGTCGCCTTGGCCTGCGCCCACTCTTCCGGGGTGAAGGCCTTGTCCGGGTCGGCGTTGCTCAGCATCGCCGCCTGATACTTCGCGCCGAGCGCGCTGGCGTAGAACGTCTCCAGCGCCGCGCGCTCCTCGGCGCTCAGGCTGGCGTCGATCACTTCCTGCACCGGCGCGGCCACCGCGTCGTCGGCCAGGCCGCGCGCGCAGGCGATCTGCGCCGGCTTGGCGTTGCGGTCCTGCTGCGCGCCCTGGCGGATGCCGGCGACGATGCCGGCCGACACCGCGCGGGCGGTGGCGCTGGCCGCGGCGTCTTTCGGCACCGCCGGCTCCAGCGCATGCGCGGCGAAGGCGGCGAACAGGGCGAACGGCAGCGACAACAGCGAGGCGGCGCGGGGCATGCGGTTTTCCGTGGCGGACGCGGCCGCGCGATGCGCCCGCAATGCCGCGACGATACCGCAGCCGCCGCGCCCGGTCATGCCCCGGCCGCGCTCACGGCGCCGACGCGGGCTCGGCGGCGAACGCGCGGTGCAGCGCTTGCAGGAACTCCGGCGCCTCGGGCAGCGCAGTCGCGCCGATGCGGCGCACGGCCACGCCCGGCGTCCACGAGTTCATCACCGCCGCGCCGCGCAGCGCCGGCAGATCGGCCGGCGTCAGCGCGCGCTCGCGCTGGGCCACGCCCGCGCGTTCGAGCTGGCGGCGCACGATCCCCTGGGTCGTGCCGATCAGCATCTCGGCCTGCGGCCACACCACCGCCTCGCCGTCCCAAAACGCCAGATTCCAGATCGTCGCCTCGCTGAAGCGGCCGTGGCGGTCGAGGAAGGCGGCATCGTCGTAGCCTTGTTCGAGCGCGCGGCGCAGGTGATAGGTCTTGGCGATCTCGCCGACGTGCTTGCGGTGCGGCAGCGTGCGCTCGTGTTCGACGGCGGTCAGCGCCAGCGGCCTGCGCGGGCCGTCGGACGGCGGCGCGGTGCGCACCAGCACCGACGGCATCGCGACCGCGTCGCCGGCGGCGAATTCGCCGGCCGGCTGGAACACGGTCGCGGTCAGCGATAGATCGGCCGGCGAGCGGCGCAGCGCTTCGCGCAGATAGGCCAGCACGGTCTCGTCCGGCACGGCGCGGCCGTACAGCTCCAGCGAGGCCTCGCGCAGCCGGCGCAGATGCAGGTCGAGCCCGCGCACGCGGCCGTCGCGCACCTGCATCGCGGTGAAGTGCGCGTGGCCGGCGAAGGCCAGCGGCGCCAGCGCGGCCGCGTCGGCGTCGCGGCCGTCGATCCGGGCGATGGCGGCGAATTCGGCGGCGGGAACGGAAAGGGAAGCGGACATCGGAACACTCCAAACGAACGATGCCGGCGACTATCGAAGATTGACCGCGCGCGGGGAAACGAGTAGTTCTCGCCCCACCGTCAAATTCCGCTTGAAGATCGATGTCACGCACCCTGCCCGGCACCCGCGCCCTGCGCACCTTCGAGGCCGCCGCGCGCCATTTGAATTTCACCCGCGCCGCCGAGGAAGTCGGGCTGACTCCGGCCGCGGTGAGCTACCAGATCAAGGAAATCGAAGAGCAACTCGGCGTGACCTTGTTCGTGCGCAACAGCCGCAGCATCCAGCTCACCGCCGCCGGCGCCGAGCTGTACCGCGCCGCGGTCGAAGCGCTCGGCACCTTGCAGCGCGCGCTCGGCCGCGCGCGCCGGCTGGCGCGCGGCGACGGCCCGCTGCGGGTCTCGCTGAGCGCGCGGCTGGCGAGCAACTGGCTGCTGCCGCGCTTGCCGCGGCTCAAGGCCGCGCATCCCGAACTCGCGCTGAGTTTCGACGTCAGCGACGAACTGCGCGACTTCGACGCCGACGGCATCGATCTGGCGATCCGCTTCGGCGCCGGCGACGACGCCGGCCTGCGCAGCCAGCGCCTGTTCGCGCCGACCATCGTCGCGGTGTGCAGCCCCGCGCTGCTGGACGGCGGCGCGCCGTTGCGCGCGCCGCGCGATCTGCTCGACCGCGGCGTCTGCCTGAGCCACGTGGTCTGGCGCAGCGGCGACATGGTCTGGCCGGATTGGCGCCAATGGATGGCCGCGGCCGGCATCGCCGACTTCGACGACCGCGCGTGCATGGGGTTCGCCGATTCCGCGCACGTGGTCCAGGCCGCGCTCGACGGGCACGCGGTCGGGTTGGCGGAACTGGAGTTGATCGACGCCGATCTCGCCCAAGGCCGGCTGGTGCGTTTGTTCGACATCGCCGTGCCGATGCCGCGCGATTACGCCTACCGCGTGGTGCACGCGCCCGAACGCGACGACGATGCGCGCGTGGTCGCGCTGCGAGAGTGGTTGCTGGCGCAGGCGCGACCGGCGACGGAATGAATCCTCAGCGCGTCCCGGCGTCCGCGGCGGGCGCCTGTCCCGGCAGGGTCACGACCCACGGCAGCGGCACCTTGGCCTGCAAACGTCCCGCGCAGGCCGCGCCGGCATCCGCGCAGCCCGCGGCGGGCTCGTAACGCACGCTTTCCGGCGCGATCGGACCCAACGCGTCCGGAATACGGCTGGACACCAAGCTCAGCGCGACCTCCATCAACGCCGCGCAACGCGCCTGACGCTCCTGCAACGGCGCGTCGGCGGGCGACTCGGGGCAATCGACCCGAATCGCCTCGCCGTTCGCGCGCAGCACGATCTCGTCGGCCATGGCGAAGTCGTAGATCGCGCACTGCGCGCTGCCCGGCAAACAGGGCGAGGCATCGGGGCGCTGATCGACCACCGGCTTGCCGGCGCAGGCGCTCGACAACAGGCAGCCGGCGAACACCGCGACGGCGAGAGATCGGTGGGCGAAGGTCATAGCCTCGTGCTCCTGCACTCGGTTCGTTTCTATCGGCCCCGCGCAGGACTGTGCACGGGGTCATCGGCCTCGTCGATTGTAATCGGCGCGATGCGGCGCGCCTTCCCACTCGGCCACACAAACGGCGACAGGCGTCGATGCGCAAAGCCGCGCGTTACGCGCCCTCGCCGGCGACGCTCGCGGCCAGATCCTCGAGCAAACGCTGTTGCAGCTCCGGCACGAGGCAGAAGAACCCGCGCGCGCCGAGGATGCGGTGATTGGGATTGGGCCGATAGCCGTCCTCGACGATGCGGCCGCCCTCGATCTGGAAGGCGCCGACGATGTCTTCCGGCGGAACCGCGTCCTGCGGCGTTTCGGCGCGGCCATCGACGATGACCACCAAGCCCTCGCCTTGCCGCTGCGCTTCGGCGATCAGGGCCGGCAACGACGGCGCATGGCGCGCGATCACGCCGTGCAGGAACTCGACGAACACGCGGTTGCGCGCGAAGTTGTCCGGAGCGATGCCCGGCCGCTCGGGATCGATGATCTGACCGACGATTTCCTGCGGCGCGATGCCGCGCACCGACAGCTGATCTTGCGGCGTCAAGGTCACATAGGCCACCGGCCCGTCGGGCTGGGTGACCTTGCACACGAGCAGGGGCAGGTCCGATTGCATGCGAACTCCACGATCGAGAGGGGCCGCGCGGCGGCGCGGCGCGCGCGCCATCCTAGCCCGAGGCGGAGCGCCGCGCACGGTCGCGGCGCGGACGATGCGCTAGCATCGGCGCCGGACTCGCCCAGGAGACTCGCGCCGTGTCCCATCCCGTGTTCCTCGAAAGCCCGCCGTGGCCGCGCATGCCCGAAGGCGGCCGCGGCGAATGGCCCGGCTATTTCGCCCAGGGCGGCCCGTCGCTGGAGGCCAACGCGCGCATCCCGCTGTTCTGGCAAGCGCTGTTCGCGCCGGACGACTTGCAGCAAGCGCGCAGCCTCGACGAGTTCGATCCCGACAGCGAGGCCGTGGAACTGGCCGAATTCCGCGAAGGCGCGACTCGAGCGCAATTGGAAGCGACCTATCCGTATCTGGTCGCCGAACGCGACGCCGCGCTGACGCGCTTGCTCGCGCGCCGCGACGCGCTGCTGGGCTTGGTCGGCGAACGCTATCGGCCGATCTTCGACGCGTTCGCCGACTACGTGCGCAACGCCTACGGCCCTTATCTGCTGGTCCGCACCGGCGGCTTGCCCGACGCGGAGGACGCCACCGGCTGGCTGAGCGCGCAACTGCAGTGCCTGGTCGCGTTGGAACGCAGCGGCGAAGCCTCCGCCCCGCTCGCCGACGACGCCGACGAACTGGCGCGCGCGCACGACCGCGACGCGGTGTGGCTCGCCACCGGTTCCGGCGGCGGCAGCGACGATCCCGCGCTGGCATGGCCGAGCCTCGCCCTGCGCAAGGCCTGGCCCGCGTGCGTACCGCTTCCGCGCTCGTCGCGCCCGGCCAACGACGATGCCGGCGACCGCCCGCGCTACCGCCCGCCGAGTCGCCTCGACAACATCCTCGAATGGCTCGCCGCGCTGATCTTCGCCGCCGCCGCGCTGGGCACGTGGTTCGCCACGCGCTCGCTGTGGCTGTCGGCGCTGGCCGCGGCCGTGGCGACGGTGGTTACGGTGTGGGGGTTGTTGTGGTTGAAGCGCGAGCGCTGAGCTCTCGTCCGCCGCATCGCCTCTAGTTCGCCGCCTCGCCTGCCGCCCTCGCTTGCCGCATACCTTCGCCTCCCTCGTTTTCCTACCGCACCCCACACCCCGTCATTCCTGCGAAAGCCGGAATCCATTTTGTTGTTGCTCTTTCACTGCAGGCGGGAGAGAAAAATCAAAATGGATTCCGGCTTTCGCCGGAATGACGGAGCGAAGGTTCGCCCGAAACATCGAGGGTTCGCTCGACCGACCGAAGGTTCCTGCGACAGATCGAACATTCGTCCACGGCTTCGCCGCCACCTGAAGCCCGAGTTGCGCACCGCACCGATGCCGCCGGCTATTCAGCCAACACCCCGCAAATCGCCGCGCCCCAACCTCGCAAGAAACTGCGCCACCCAGCACAAACCGCACGGGCATGCACACCTAGCATGGACCGGCCGCGCAAGGACCGCCCGGCCGGGCGTTCGCGAACGGCTTCGCCACTTTCCAGGAGGTTTTCGATGAAGCAGCAAGGAACGATCCGCTTATCTCTGGCCGTGTTCGCCTTCGGCCTGTCGCTCTCGCTCAGCGCGTTCGCACTGCCCAGCCCCAACCCCTGCGTTGTGTGCGAGACGACCTATGAAAAGTGCTTGAACGACGACGTCCTCACCGACCGGCAGTGCACCATCAATTACCGGGTCTGCATGAGGAATGTCGGCGGCCTTCCCTGCCCACTGTGATCCGTCGCATCCAGGCACCGTCCGTGCCGGAGCGCGCTCCGAGCGGACATCTGTGCGCGAGCCCGTCGCGCATCCGCGGGCTGACGGCCCGCGGCCGCCAGCCCGCTGACTCCAGGAGACTCCGATGAAATCCCAAACCCGCTTGCGGCTGGCGCTCGCGACCTTCGCCTTCGGCCTGGCCGCCTCGGTCGGCGTCAACGCCACCGATGTCTGCACGCGCTGCGAGAACAACTACCAATCCTGCCAAGCCACAGGCACCAACGAAGCGCAGTGCTACCAGTGGTACCTGGAATGCACTGGCTTCGGCGCCGGCCACCGCCCCTGCCCGGCGCCGCGCTGAACCGCGCCCCGGCGCGTCAACGCGCGCCGGGGGCGGGACAATGTTCGCCGATGGGCAGGCCGTCTTTCAGCGCGAACAGCTCCAGGCAATCGCGGCCGTCGAGTTCGATCCGCCGCACGTCCACATCGCGCACGCAGACCTCGCCATCGGGTACGCGGCGGCCGTAGCGCATCCATTCGACCTGATCGAAACGGCACACAGGCGCGAACGCCATCCACGCCCAGAGCCCGAGCACGCACAGGCCCGTCGCCGCGAGCACCTTGGCCGCGGCCAGTACGATCCGCCCCAGCGACGCCGCGATCGCTCTTCTCGTCGACATGGCCTCGCTCTCCTCGCGCGCGACGGCGCTTCAGTCCGACGCCTCGAACCAATGCTCCGCGCGGCGGATGCCGCGCGCCCAGTCGCCGCGGCACGCGTCGTCCTCGATCATCGCCGGAATCTCGACGTAGCGTCGCACCGTGTGCTTCACCGGGAATCCCAAGCCCCAATAGAAATCGACGATCTTGCCGCAACCCGGCCTGTCGCCAACCCAGATCACATGAGCCAGATCGCCAGCCTCCGGCGGCACCGGCACACGGACCGACTCGCCAGCCACCGCACGCCTGAGCGCCCAGTTCGCCAACGCCTGATAACGCGGCAGATCCCGCTCGAAACGCCAACTGCGCAGCCCTTGCCCCACCTCCAGGCCCAGCGGTATCGCCGCCACCAGCAGGGCCGGAGCGAGCAATCCCCACATGCGCAGACGGCTCCAATGCCGCACCGCGCGCGCCAGCCAAAACAACGCCCCGGGCAGCAACAGCAGGAACAGCCCCATGCTGACGAACTGCCGCACCGCGCTCGGATGCATAGCGAAAGCCGCGATGCTGCAGGCGGTCGCCGCCGCCAGCGCGAACGCGACGAGATCGGCCACACCGAACCTGCGCGTGGCGCTCATCGCCATGCCCCCTGCACGCGAATAAAGACCACGACCTGCGTCGGCACACAGAGTTCTCGTTCCATCGAATCGCCCATCCGGTAGTGAACGCATTGCGGCCTGTCGGCCCGCTTCGATCAAGCACGAGCCAGCGCCGGCTTCTCGCGCACCGTCATCCAAAACGCCAACGCCGCGACTATCCCGACCACGCACCACACCGGCAAATCGCGGGCCTGCCACGCGCTCGCCCCGCTCACGAACATCACGACCGATGCGCCACCCAAAGCGCCTGCCGATGCGCACGACCACCAGCGCACCCAGCGCAACGCGCGCAGAATCAGAAACAGCGGCAAGCCGAGGATCGCGACCGCCGGCAACGCGAAGTAAAACGCCAGCAGCGCCACGCCGAAATCGTCGAGCGACAGTCCGCCCCGGCGCCACGAGGCGCGAAGCACCAGCGAGACCGCCACGGCCGCGGCGGCCGTCATCGTCGCGGCGGCCAATCGTCTCCATGCCATCCGCGCCGCCACCTCCGTGCCGCCGTCCATTGCGTCCCCGCGCGAGTTCGAACCGGAGCCGACAGTATCCAGCCGCGCCGGACCGCACAACCGGCGCGCTCCGCGCCGCGGACGAAGTCCCGCGAAACGCCGCCGCGCGCGGCCCGAAAAACAAAACGGGAAGGGCTTTCGCCCTTCCCGGTATCAACATAGTACTCCGTCCAGGGCTTGCAGCAAGCCCCCCGCGCGGGCGCAGGATCGCCGGCCTCCGCCGCTATCGGCGCAAACGGGAGTAAGGCCATGCGTGTTCTGTTATCGACGTTCGGCTCGCGCGGGGACGCCGAGCCCTTGGCCGGACTGGCCGCGGCGCTGCAGGCCCAGGGCGCGCAGGCGCGGGTCTGCGCGGCGCCAGACTTCGCCCAGCGCTTCGCCCAGGCCGGCGTGGAGCTGTTCCCGGTCGGCCCCTGCGTGCGCGACTGGATCCGCGAAGTCATGGCCGACCCGAAACCCAACATCCGCGAGCGCGCCTCGCACGTGATGGACCTGTACTTCGACGCGCTGTCCGTCGCCGCCGAAGGCTGCGACGCGGTGCTCGCCACCGGCCTGTTCCCCTCCACCGTCGCCGCCCAGGCCATCGCCGAGCGCCGCGGCCTGCCTTACGTCTACGCCGGCTACTGCCCCACTTATCTGCCCTCCGCGCACCACCGGCCATTCCAGTTCCCCGACCGACCGCTGCCGCCGGAAACCGCCGACAACCGCGAACGCTGGGCGCTGAACACGATCACCATGCAGGAGGTGTTCGGCGAACCCGCCAACCGCCACCGCACCGCGATCGGCCTGCCGCCCGCGCACGACCTGCGCGACCGCGTGTTCACCGCAAACCCCTGGCTGGCCTCGGACCCGACCCTGAGCCCGTGGGCGCCGACCAGCCTGTGCGAGGTCTGGCAAACCGGCGCCTGGGTCTTGCACGACGACCGCCCGCTCGCGCCCGACCTGCGCGACTTCCTCGACGCCGGCGACGCGCCGGTGTACGTCGGCTTCGGCAGCATGTCGCTGCACGCCTGGACCGACGCCGCGCGCATCGCCGTCGAAGCGGTGCGCGCACAAGGCCGCCGCATCGTCCTCGCCGGCGGCTGGGCCGGCCTGTCCCCGGCCGACGCGGGCGTAGACTGCTTCGCCGTCGGCGAAATCAACCAACAAGCCCTGTTCCCGCGCATGGCCGCGATCGTCCACCACGGCGGCGCGGGCACCACCACCGCCGCCGCGCGCAGCGGCGCGTCGCAAGTGGTGGTGCCGCAGATCGGCGATCAGCCGTATTGGGCGGGGCGCGTGGCCGATTTGGGCATCGGCGTGGCGCATGCGGGGCCGGTGGCGACGGTGGAGTCGCTGTCGGCGGCGTTGGCGGGGGCGTTGAAGGCTGAGACGCGGGCTAGCGCTAAAGCGGTGGCGGGGATGGTGCGGGGGGATGGGGCGGAGGTGGCGGCGAAGCGGTTGGTCGGGATGTTTGGCACCCACCACTAAGAGAGACTACGGAGCGCGCGCTCGGCTCATCCGAGGCGCGCTTCGTCTATCGCTCGCTGATGCATCCGGACCATCGTTTAGGAACACAATATCAAACGGATAAGCCTCCGCCACCAAGGCTCCTTCCAGCAGTCGGCAAGTGGCCTCACATCCCAAGATGCTTCCCAGCGGCACTCGGCTGACATATGAGGACTACCCACAAGAGATGTGGTGCGTCACTTGCCCGGTAGCCCCAAAAGTCGCCGTCCCTAAGGGATCACACAGATGAACAAGGCCGTCTTCCCTCTATTGCTACTTTCTTTCTCCAGTCTTTTTCCCGCGCACGGTTCGGGAAACGAAACTGCAGCACTCCATCGCAGATATGCATCTGCTGCCACAGAGATGCACCGAGTCCAAGTCGCAATGGACGCCATCAATGCGAAGCTCATTTGTCGCGGCTGCAAGATTGATGTAGTGGATGAAATATTTTCGACTGATTTTAGGCTTAAGGATCAGAACAGCCTTGGGTACGACGGCAAGTACTCCGAAGCCGTCTATTTCGATCCACCCAAGGACCTGAACCAAACGAATGCAGCCCCGGAGAGAGCACTGTCCTACAGAGGGTGGTATCTCGCAGTTAAGTTCGACAAGAACGGGGAACTGATCGACTACTACCTGACCAACATACACAAGTAGTCGAACGAAGCATCGGTATGGCGCGGCATACGCGGTCCGGGATGGTTCAACGATGACATCATCGCGACCCAAACCATTGCGAGCGAAATTCCGCTAGCCGCCGACGATAGAGCGCAAGAAGGCGATTGATCCGCTTAAAGGGAGGCCCCGATGAAGACCGCAGAAGAAATTGCTTTCGCCCCGGACTCTCCGCAACTCATCGTGGGCAAACTGTCGCTGAAGGCATTCCAGCCCAAAGACGACCGCCCCGCCGACGTAATTTATTCGCTCCACGGACAGGAACACATCGAGCGCGGCTTCGCATCGCTGACCTATTCGTCCTCCAGCCACTCTCTGGTTCCCGTGACGGAGCTGATCCGCTGGAAAAATTTTTTGCTGGTGCTGGGACGGCGCTCATGCCTCGTCTTCGATCGAGAAGCGGGCCGTCTTGCCGATACAGTCGCACTCAATCGCCGGGAAACCGACGACACCGGGTTCTACGACGTAAAGTTCCAGGATTCCGATCAAATACTCGTGGTGGTTTATGAAAGCGGGATCTTTGCCGTCACAGCGACAGGGGTTCTCTGGCACCACCACAAGACATGGGACGAGCTCGTCACCTCTATCGACGCCGACAGCATCGTCGTTACCACTGGCGATGAAGGTCAATACACCCTAGAGACCCAGACCGGCCATATGAACTGACTAACCGCAGACGCGAAACACCCTCCAACGCATCAATCCGGCCGGGCACCCACCCAGCACTGATCGAGGCCGTGCCACGACGCCGGCTTCAATCTCGCAACCGTCCGTCGAGCGCGAACAAGAGCTCGCTCATGCGCCCGCGCCCGCGCCCGCGGCGCACGGACGGATAGCGCAGCAACACCTCGCGCACCGTAGCCGACGCAAGACCGGCAGCCCAGCTCACCCGCGCATCGCCCACCTCGCCGTCGCCGCCCGCGTCCGACTCGAACGCCAGAGCCTGATGCGCCGCCGCGCCGAGAATGTGCTTGACCTGATGCGCATCGGCGATCGGATGCAGATACGCCGCCGCGGCCGCATGGCTGGCGGCATGGGCCGCGTGGGCGGCGGTCGCGACATCGGCTTCGCGCGCGGCGGCATAGGCCGACCACGCAGCAGCGCGCAGCGCCGCGGTGCGCGGTTGTCCGGCGGCGAAGGCTTCGGCGGCGGCGATGGCCTCGCGCGGACGCGCGTCGGCCGGGCTGATCGATTCGAACAACGGCAGAGCGCTGCGCGCGCAAGCCGCAGCATACGCCGCGACTTCGCGAAGTTCGTCTTCGGCCAGGGGAATCCTGCGGTCGTCGGGCGAAACCATCCGCGCTCCGCCTCAGCGGACGAACTGCCCGCGGCCGCGCACCCATTCGCGTATCCGGCTCAAGGGAACATCGTCGTGCTCGCCCCACATGATCTCGGCGCCGTCGCGCAGCGGCTCGTAAATCGGCAGCAGATCGGTCACGCCTTCGAACACCCACTGCACCGGCACGCCCTCGTCGCCGCCTCGGTACGGGCGGCTCTCACCGGTGGCGATGGCGACGATCTTGTCGTACGCCTCGTCCAGATCGTTCGCCGTGACGATGACGGTATTTTCCCAGCAGTCGAACTTGGCGTCCGGGTCGTCGTTGTCGGCCGCGTCCAGTTCGATGAAGCGCAGCAGGTAGGAGCCGACGTACCAACCGACGGGAGAGACGTTTTTTGTATCGGACATAGGGCGACGCTCTAGGAGTTACGACGCTCAAGATTAGCCGTTCCGCTCCATCGCAACGGCTGCGGCCCCCACTCGCCCTCGCCCAACACCGCCTCCACCAAGTTATCGACCGGATAGCCCAAGTGCTCGTCCGCCCCCACACCGCCATCGTCGCGATGCGCCGCCAGCACGAACGGCACGAACGCCGCATGGTCGTGCGCGGCCAGTCCCACCATCTTCCTGGCCAAGTCGTAGGACAGCAGATTGCCGTCGTCGGTGCGGTGGAACGCGGCGCCGGACCAGAATTCCTGGATCGTTTCGGCGTCCCAGAACTTACGGTGTTTCTGCTCGATTTCCTTCGGCGTGTAGAGCTGCGCGCTGGGGTGGGCCAGGTGCGGGAACAGGCTGTGTTCGGTGTTCACCGCCATGCCTTCGTTGAGCCAGGTCGGGATCGGCAGGTGGCCGAGCAAGGCGTGGGTCAGTTCGTGGGCGATGGTCGCCTGCATCGCGTCGGCGTGGTTTTCGCACAGGGCGAAGTGGCCGTAGCCGGCGTTGAGGAAGACGCCGGCGGACAGCGCGTACTCGCCGCCTTCGGGGTGGTAGTGGGCGATGTAGTCGTAGTAGGCCTCGTCCTCGGCGAAGACGAGGCAGACGTGTTTGCCGCCGCCGATGGGCTGAGCCAGCGGGCCGAGGTTGCGCAGGATGCGGCGGCGCGCGGTTTCGCAGAACTTGAGGTATTTGTCCGCGTGGCCGGGCGTCATCGCGGTCAGCAGCACGAAGCGTTCGGAGGTTTCCACGCGGTAATCGGGGCCGAGGGCGTCGGCCAAGGTGTGCAGCCAGCGTTCGGCGGCGGCGGTCCAGAAGGCGTCGCGTTCGGCGATGGTCCAGTCCGGGCGCTCGGCGGCGGCGATGCGCTCCCAATCGGGAATGGGCTGGCGGGTGTCGCCGAACCAGTGCATTTCGACTTCGGGCCGCGGCGCAGCAGCGGTCGGCGCGGACGCATGGGCGGCGTCGGGCCGGAATAAACGGCGCAGGTGGGTCAGCATGTCGGTGCCATCCAGGGCAGAAGAATGCGGTCGTCGCGGACGCGATTCTGGCTCGGCAGGCGGGTCGGACGCCAGAGCCGGCGCGGTGGGTCGCGAGGATTTCCGTAGCGGGCGCGGTGGGCGTGCGGGCTCGCATGCGGTTGCCCGCTCCGTGTGCGACGCGGTTCGCTCGGGCCGCAAGGTCTTTCGGTGGACGCGTGCAGCGCCGAGCCCGGCGCGCAAGCCGTTCCGATTCTCGCTTCAGGCGAATCCGCCCGCCATCGGGATTCGCAGGTCCTGCCGCAAGCCGACGAGTCTTGCGCGCAAGACTATTTCCCTCAGCCACGCACCAACTTGGTTCAACGCCGACACCGAACGTGTCGCGCGCCAGTCTTCGACCGTTGCGCGCGAGCTGTCGCGGCTTGCGCTCGGGGCGAAGAGCCTCGCCGAAAAGGGCTTGGTTCGTTTCCGGCGAGGGATTCAGGCCCGAACTCGGGTCATCGCGCCTTGCGCGCGAGTCTCGCCCTACCCGACGCCGCCCCATTTTGGGGCAGCGTCGGGACTTTTCGGCTTGCGGTCGGAACCACCGCGCTTGCGCGCAAGCCGGCAAGGCTTGCGCGCAAGACCCAACGGCTCGCGCGCAACGCCACAGCGCGCACGCACCGCCCTACCCGCCCGAAAAACCAACCTCAATCCGAGTCCCGATCCACCCGCGGCAACGCCGGCGCATGGCTCAAATCCACCGGCGCCGGCGCACGCAAGGCACGCGTACTGCGCGTGGCCTCCGCCGTAACCGGCTGCGGCTGGCTGCGCAGGTTCTGGTAGAAGTTGCGAATCCCACCCGTCACCTGCAACGAGTAATCGGTGGTCATGAACTGGCTGCCGTCCTGCGTCTCCAGATGCGCACCGTCCGGGATCGGCTTGAAGAACTCGTCGAACTTGTCCATCGGGTACTCGCTCGGCTTGCTCGCGCTGAACACCGCCATCGTCATCGGCCGGCCGCGGTTGACCGGGTCGTTGGCGTTGGCGAAGGTGCCGGCGCGGCCGTGGCAGGACACGCACGAGGACACCGGGCTGTCGATCGGGCCGTTGACCCGGCCGCCGAGGCCGTGGTGGCGCACGTAGGCGCGGTTGCCGTAGTCCCAGCCGGATTGTTCGACCAGGAAGCCGTTGATGCGCGCCTGGGTCAGCGCGGTGTTGACGAACACGCCGTTGCGCTGCGCGTCGGTGCGCACCGGCAGGTCGTCGCCCCAGCTCAGACCGACCGGGCTCATGCGGTCCCACACGGTCTTGCCGGGCGATCCGCCGTCGTAGATGAAGGTGCCGAACACCCAGCCGGTGCTGCGCGCCAGACGCGGGTCTTTCACCGCCACGTCGAGCTGCAGCAGGCGCATTTCGCGGTCCACGCGCGGCTTGTTGTAGTTGGTGTCGGGGTAGATGTTGGCGGTCCAGACTTTGCCGTTCTGCAGGTACGGCACTTGTTCGACCGGCGCGTCGGTGAACAGCAGTTTGCAGGCGACGCTGTTGGGCGGGAACGTGGCCTTGGCCGGGTCCGGGCGGCCGTTGGCCGTCAGCCAGACCTTGCCCAGGGCGGCGCCGCCGCGGTCGTTGTAGAAACCCACCGCCCAGTTCTGGCCGCGGCCGCTCTGCTGAGTGTGCAGTTCGAACGGGCGCGACATGCGTTCGCGGGTCATGCCGTGGCGCCATTCGCGGCCGCCGCCGAACGGGGCGCCGTCGTCGTGCAGCCACGGCGCGTGGTACCACTTGCGCACGCGGTTGTCCTGGACGCGGAAGTCGACGTCGACGTTGCCGTCCAGGCAGTAGTTCAGCACCGCACGCAGGTATTCGTTGGGGAAGGCTTTGAAGTCGATCGCCATCCACGGGAACGTCTCGTTGGCGTAGGTCGTGGGGAAGTTCTGGCTCAGCTGGAACACCTCCGCCGGCGGCGTGCCCGGCGGCGGCGGGTAGCGCGGGTCGTAGCTGGGAAAGCGCGCGGCGGCCGCGGCGGCGGCCGGCGCGGCGGCGCGTTCCTGCGACACGGCCGTGGCCAGCGTGCAGGCCAGCGCGATGGCCGAGACGGCCAGTGCGGTCTTCATCATCATCGGTGAGGTTCCCCCTGTGGACTCACCGTGTTAACGCGGCGGCGGCGCGGGCGAGGCCAGCCTGCGCGCGCGGTCGGCCTCACAGTCGCTCACACCGCGACCGGCGTGGGGATTCGCCGGTGCCGGCCGTCGCGCGCGGCGTCCGCACGGCGTGCGCGTCGTCGCCCGCGACCGCGTCCATCGCCCGGCCGCGCGAACGGCGCGAACGCCGCACCCGCTACATGCGGTAGCCGGCCGCCGCGGGCTTGTGGTCGCGCTCGCCGCTGGCCGGGGCCTTGTATTCGCGGTCGCCGCCGTCGCTGCCCGGCGTGGCCGGGCTCGCCGGCGCGGTACTGGCGGACGAGGTCGCCTGAGCGGGCGCCGGCGACGACGAGCTGGCGGCGGGCGCGTCGGGCTGGGCCTGCTTTTTCATGGTTTCGCGGATGCCGCTCATCTCCACGCTTTTGATGGTCAGCGTGGTGTCGTTGGCGAAGCTCACCTTGAGCAGGTTCTTGTTCTCCAGCTTCACCGCGCTGATCGCCGAACCGCGCTCTTGCGCACGCGTGTCGATGTAATCAGCCAGCAGCGTCATGTTGGCCTGCTGCCCCTTGGCCAGCCCGTCCTTGCCGGGCTTGAGCGCGGCGAGCACCAGATCGCGGCCGTTGGGATCGTAGGTGGGACGCACGCTCGCCGCCGGCGGCGCCGACGACGACGCGGCCATGCGCGCGGCGGGTTGCGAGTCGGCGATCATCTGCGCGCTAGGCCGGTAGACCTGCGCATCGCGCACCGGCACCGAGCCGGCCAGCATCAGCTGCGGGTACTGGTACATCTTGATCAGGTCCATCACCTGCTCGTCCTTGGCCGTGCCGACGGCTTCGTGCGCCTGCTTGATCTTGGCGAAGAAGCGCAAGGCGCTGTCGTCGGCGGGGTTGCTCTGCTGGAGTTTCTGCAGGCCGTCCAGGGTCCTGAGCAGGCCGCGTTCGACGTTGAGGTACAGCGCCTGCTGGATGTCCGCGGGGCCGACGAACAGGTTGCGCTGGGTTTCGTAGCGGTCGAGCGTCGTGCCGAAGTAGCGGACGGCCTCGCCCGGCGGCTGCTCGGCGCTGGCGGTGGCGAAGCCGCCCTGTTCGAGCCGGCGCTTGGCGTCGGCGGCGGTGGTGCCGCCGCAGGGGCACGCCGGGTCGCGCAAGGTCATCACTTGCAGGCCGTCGTGCCCGGGCACCAGCGTTGCGACCGGAAACGAGAACGAGCGCGCGTCGGGCGAATACGGCGAACCCGCCACCTCCGGTTGCACGCGCAGATAGCGGGTGTCGGCCAGTTGCCGCTCCTGCATCTGCGCGTTGGTCTTCGGATAGATGTTGAAGAACACCATGTCGTGCGTTTGCAGATGCTGGGTATTGGCCGCCGAAGTGTGCGAGACCTTCTTGGCCGCGCTGAGGTCGCCGGTGGCCGCGCTGGCGACGCGGTCGATCGCGATCCGGTCGGACGTGCAGGAAATCAGGCCTTCGACGCGGTTGTTGGTGGCGTGGGTCGCGGTGGCCTCCGAATAGCGCCGGTACACGTCGCCCATGACGCCGTTGATGACCGGGTTGTCGCGCAGGGTGGGATTCGCCTCCTTGAGCTTGGCGATATCCAGCCGGATCTCGCCGAGGTTGTTGCTCGAGAGTGCCTGCAGCCGGGGCAGCGCGTCGCCGTCGCCGCGGGCCTCCTCGCGCCCGGCCAGCATCGAACTGTCGAGCAGGGTGCGTGCGTCGGTTTCCCTCGTATGCTCGGGCGCATAGCGGCCGGTCAGGCTGGCGCGCACGTCGTCGCGGGAGAGCTTGAACGAATCGGTCATCGCCTGCAGCGCCGCCGCCTGCGCGGGCGTGGAGACGCCCACGGTGCCCAGCGCGGTGTGCAGGCTATTGGCATGGCTGTCGACGGCGTAGTTGCGGCCGGCTTCGAACACCGGGGCGCTCAATCCGCTGTTGATCGCCGCCGCGGTCTTGGCGTCCTTGATGTAGAAGGTCCTGCCGGCGTGGCTGTCGATCAGCAACTGGAAAGGATCGGCGGCGTGACTGACGGCGGGGGCGTCGCTGCTGCGCATGAAGGCTCCGTGGCGGGAAGGCGGATGAGGCGCGGCCGCGCGGGCCGCCGCGCGGCACCGCGCGTGCGCGGCGCGCGAACGTTGGAATAACGCAACCCAGCGGGCGCGGCGGCCATCGCGCGGCGCCCGATCGTGCCAGCGCCGCCGACGGGTTCGCAAGCGCCGCGATCTGAGCGAGGATGTGCCCTTCGCTCCCAGGAGTCCCGCCCGCCATGACCTTGCCGCCCGGTGTCGTTCTGCGTCCGATCCTGCCGCGCGACGAAGCCGGCGTCGCCGCGATCGCGCGGCAGGTGTTGGCCGAGTTCGGTTCCGGCCTCGCCAGCGATCCGGAAGTCGATGCGATGCAGCGCGCCTACAGCCGGCCGCGCAGCGCGTACTTCGTGGTCGAGCGCGACGGCAAGCTCGGCGGCGGCGCGGGCATCGCGCCCTTGCTCGGCGGCGACGAGAACGTGTGCGAACTGCGCAAGTTCTATCTGCTGCCGGGCGTGCGCGGGATCGGACTGGGGCAGGCGCTGCTGGACAAGTGCCTGCTCGCCGCGCGCGGGTTCGGCTACGGCCAATGCTATGTCGAAGCGCTGGACCGGATGAGCGAGGCGCATCGCTTGCTGGAGGCCAACAGCTTCCAACTGCTGCAAGCGCCGTTGGGGTACGGCGAGTTGCGCGGCAGCCACACGTGGTATCTGCGTTCGCTCTGATCCAGCGTGGGAAACGCCAGCGCCCGCCCCACCGCCCCTGAAAACATGATGCGCCGCATATTGGAAATGCAACTGGCGCACGCTATAAAGCTCCCCGTGCCGCCATCCGGCCGCACCTGGGGATATCAAGAACAACAGGGGATTCAACGATGTCGACCGTCTTGCGTCCGCGCGCGCTGCGCGCGGCGTTGGCTGCGCTCGCGCTGAGCGCTTCGCTGACCGGCTGCCTTTCGGCCAAGTTCTATGTCGACCCGGCGCTGCCGAAGGTCGTGCAAGCTGACGTCAAGGCGCCGGCCGCGCCCAAGCCGGTGCAATTGCTCTCCGAGTTCCGCACCAAGGGCAGCGCCAACGCCCGCGCCACCGCTGAGTTGCGTCCGCGCGCGCAGGCCGTCGCCAGCGCCTCGGGGCTGTTCGCCCAGGTCAGCGAAACCGCGGTGCCTGGCGGCGCGCAGTTGCGTGTGGTGATCGACAACGTGCCGATCACCGACAACGCCGCAGCCAAGGGCTTCGGCACCGGCCTGACCCTCGGTCTGGCCGGCTCGATGGTCACCGACGGCTACAGCGCCACGATCAGCTACACCGCCGCCGGCAAGACCACCGAAACCCAGGTCAAGCATGCGCTGCACACCACCATCGGCAACAAGGCCGGCCCGGCCGGACTGACGCCGGTGAGCGGGCCGGACGCGGTCCATCAAGTGATGGATCAGATCGTGTGGAGCGGCCTCAAGCAACTGTCCGAACAGCATGCCTTCGATGCCGAATAAGACGATCAAGGCCCTGGGCCGCGCCGCGCTGATCGCGGCGCTGGCGTCGCAAGCGGCGTGCGTGAGCATGCAGGCCACGCCGTACAACGTCGGCATGGACTCCAGCGCGGCCTTGGCGCGCCACACTCGCGGCGCACCGGTGAACGTAGGCGCGTTCGCCGCCGAGCCCAAGCTCGACCGCAAGGCCTTGAGCGTGCGCGGATCGACCTTGAACGGCGGCGCCGACGGCCGCTTTTCGACCTATCTGCACGACGCGCTGCAAGCCGAATTGCGCTCGGCGGGCCGCTTGGATCCGTCGGCCGCCACCGGCATCAGCGGCGAATTGCTGGAGCAGCGGCTCGAGGGCGGCGGCCCTTCGGCCCCGGGCACGGCGCAGATCAAGGCGCGCTTCGTGGTCAGCCGCGACGGCAAGACGCTCTACGACCGCACGCTGAGCCAGCAGCATCAGTGGGAGTCGTCGTTCATCGGAGCGATCGCGATTCCGGCCGCGTTCGACAATTACGTGACCACGGTGCAGAAGCTGTTGCAACAACTGTTCGCCGATCCGCAGTTCGAGCAAGCCACCTCGCGCTGACCCGCGCGACCCGGCCGGCGCCCGCCGGCCGGGCGCCCCCGCCCCGCCTGAATGCAGGCTCAGGCGCGACCCGGGCCCGGTCCTTTAGAATGGCGCCTTTTCCGCCCTCAGGACCGCCCCATGCAACTCGAAAATGCCCGCGCCGTCATCACCGGCGGCGTCTCCGGTCTCGGTTTCGCCGTGGCCCAGCATCTGGTCGCCCGCGGCGGCAAGGTCGCGCTGTTCGACGTCAACGACGACAAGGGCGCGCAGGCCGTGGCCGCGCTGGGCGAGGCCAATGCCCGCTATTTCCGCACCGACGTGACCGACGAAGCCGGAGTGGCGGCGAACCTGCAGGCGGCCAAGGACTTCCTCGGCGGCTTGAACGCGGCGATCAACTGCGCCGGCATCCTCGGCGCCGGCCGCGTGCTCGGCAAGGAAGCGCCGATGCCGCTGGGCCAGTTCCAGACCACGGTGATGGTCAATCTGGTCGGCAGCTTCAACGTCGCCAAGGCCGCGGCCAACCTGATGCAGCACAACGAGGCGGGCGAGGACGGCGAGCGCGGCGTGATCGTCAACACCGCGTCGGTGGCCGCGTACGAAGGCCAGATCGGTCAGGCCGCGTACTCGGCCAGCAAAGGCGGCGTGGTCGGCATGACCTTGCCGATGGCGCGCGAACTCTCGCGTTTCGGCATCCGCGTGATGACCGTGGCGCCGGGCATCTTCTGGACGCCGATGGTCGACAGCATGCCCGAGTCGGTGCAGCAGTCGCTGTCGGCCTCGATCCCGTTCCCCTCGCGCCTGGGCCGGCCGGAAGAGTACGCCGACCTCGTCGCCTACATCCTCGGCAACCGCTATTTGAACGGCGAGACCATCCGCCTCGACGGCGCGACGCGCTTGCCGCCGAAGTAACCCCTCACACCCTACCTGTAGGAGCGGCGTAAGCCGCGACCGCGACAACGCAACTACGCCGAACGCTTCGACGCGACCGGCCACCCCGCGGTCGCAGCTTGCGCAGCTCCTACAGTCGGATACGCAGCACACATCTGGATTGGAAACGACGCAATGAAAGCCTACGACGTCAAGAAAGGTAACGTCATCGAACACAACGGCACCGTGTATCAGGTGCGCGATATCGAACGCAGCTCGCCGCAGGGCCGCGGCGGCAACGTGAAGTACCGCTTCACCATGTACTCGGTGCCCGGCGGCATCAAGTTCGACCTCAGCGCCGGCGCCGAGGACGAATTGAAGGAAGTCGAGCTGAGCCGCCGTCAGGCGACCTACTCGTACAAGGACGGCGACGCCTTCGTGTTCCTCGACGACGAGGACTACACGCCGTACACGCTCGACGCCGATGTCGTCGGCGACGCCGCCGGCTACATCATCGCCGACCTCGGCGGCTTCTACGTGCAGATCATCGACGACCTGCCGGTCGGCCTGCAGCTGCCGGCCAACGTGTCGCTGGAAGTGATCGAGACCCCGCCGGAACTCAAGGGCGGCACCGCGACCAAGCGTCCGAAGCCGGCCAAGCTGGAGACGGGCATCGAAATCATGGTGCCGGAGTACATCGGCACCGGCGAGCGCGTGCTGGTCAACACCGCGACCGGCGAGTTCGCCGGGCGTGCGGACTGATCGCCCGCGCAAGGCGGCCCCACTACGGGCCGCCGGCATCGCCGCCTGCGCCGCGCTGGCGCTGGCGGCGGCGTGCTCGCGCTCCGGCGCGGGCGACGCCACGGGAACGGCGGCGCGCTGCGACATTCCGCAGTGGCTGGCCGCGCCGCATCGCGACGGCTACTGCGGGCTGCCCGCGGATCTGCGCCGTTTCGTTTCCGAACACCAAGAATTCAAAGCGTTTTCCGGCGGCGAACCGTCCGACGCGGCGGGCGTGGAAGTGCTCGCGCGCGAGCACGACGCGCGCGTGCGCGAGCAGCGCGCGGCTTGGTCGCGGCTGCGCGACCGTTACGCCGCCGACTCCGCCGTATCGGGCTGGATGCAGCGATACGGCCGCGACGAGGACAGTTTATGAGCGATCCGCAAACCCCCGACTACGGCTTCGCCGCCGCCACCGCCGCCGACATCGAGCGGCTGATTCCGGTGCTGCGCGAGTTCTACGAAGTCGAGCATCTGCCGTGGAACGAGCCGGCGCTGCGGCGCGCGCTCGGCGCGCTGGTGAGCGATCCGAACTCGGGTCGCCTGCGGCTGATCGTGCGCGACGGCGAGATCGCCGGTTACTTCGTGCTGGGGTTCTGCTTCAGCCTGGAATTCGGCGGCCGCTTCGGCTTGCTGGACGAGTTGTTCGTGCTGCCGGCGCATCGCGGCGGCGGCTTGGCCAAGCGCGCGCTGGCGGAAGTCGAGGCCTTGTGCCGGGCCGAAGGGCTGGATGCGTTGCGGTTGGAAGTGAACGACGACAATGCGCATGCGCGCGGCATTTACCAACGCGCGGGTTATGTGGCGCATCCGCGGCGGTTGATGACGTTGTGGTTGCGCGGTTGAGGATGCCGCGGCCGCGGTTGAGTTCGCACCGGGGCCTTTGAATCGTGTGCGCTGAGTTCGGCTTCGACGCGTTGGATTTGCGTCGCCGCAGCGCGCCGTATTGAATCGAATCGTATCGAGTCCGAAGCCCCCACGCTGAGAACTCCCATGCCCCACCCCGTCATTCCGGCGAAAGCCGGAATCCATTTTGCTTTTGTTCTTGCCTCGAACGTCCAGGCAAGGCGAAAGCAACGGCAAAATGGATTCCGGCTTTCGCCGGAATGACGGCGTTGTGGATGCTGGCCTTCGCCGGAACGACGGCGTTGGGGATGCGGGCCTTCGCCGGATGACACAGCGGAGGTTCCGGCTTTTCCCGGAGCAGCGGGCTTTGGAAACGAAAGCCAAAAGAGATTCAGCTTTCGCCTGAACAGCGACGCAGGAAAACGAAAGCACCGCCGCGATCGCGCATCGCGAACGAAAGATCGCGAAAAACCCGCGAGAAAACTCCAATCCGCACAACGCCAGACATCGATAGCAGCGACGCGGCTCACACAAAAATCCGCGCAAGACCGCGCAACGGGCTTGCGATTCCGTGATCGCGCACGCGCCGCGAGCGCTGCCACGAACCTGCAATCTATCGCTTCCAGGCTTTATCGTTTCTCACGCGGCGCATCCTCGCCGCGCCCAGCTTGGAGCAAGGCCTTGGCATCCCCGACCCGTCGCGATTTCCTCAAGCTCGCCGGCTCCGCCGCCGCGTTGAGCCTGTTGCCGCCCAGCATCCGCACCGCCCTGGCCACGCCGGCCGCGAGCGTCACCGGCACCATCCAGGACGTGAAGCACGTGGTGATCCTGATGCAGGAGAACCGCTCCTTCGACCATTACCTCGGCGCGCTGCGCGGCGTGCGCGGTTTCGACGATCCGCGGCCGATCCCGCTACCCGGCGGCAAGACCGTGTTCGAGCAGCCCAAGTCGGCGAGCAACCCGAACAACGTCGTGCTGCCGTTCCACCTGGACACCGCCAACACCGCGGCGCATTGCCTGGCCGACATCGACCACAGCTGGAAAGGCGGGTATTCGCGCTGGAAGGACTACAACGCCTGGATTTCGGTCAAGGGCCCGATGTGCATGGGCCACTTCACCCGCGAGGACATGCCGTTCTATTACGCGCTGGCCGACGCGTTCACCGTCTGCGACGCGTACTACTGCTCGCACCACGGCCCGACCAATCCCAACCGCATGCATCTGTTCGCCGGCACCAGCGGCATGACCGTCGGCGATTTCGGCGCGCAAGCGGTCAACAACGCCGACGACGGCAACTGGACCGGCGACGCCTCGCGCGACAACCCCAACTTCGTCGGCCACAAGTGGACGACCTATGCCGAGCGCCTGCAGAACGCCGGCGTGCCGTGGCGCGTCTATCAGGAACACGACAACTACGGCGACAACTCGCTCGCCTACTTCGCCGCATTCCGCAAGCTCGACCCGAGTTCGCAACTCTACAAGCGCGGCCGCGCGATCGTGCCGGGCTCGAACGAAGCCAACGCCAAGACCTCGCGCGGCGATCATCTGATCGCCGAGTTCGCCAAGGACGTGCGCGAAGGCACGCTGCCGGCGGTGTCGTGGATCGTGCCGTCCTACATCATGAGCGAACACCCCGCGGCCACGCCCGCTTACGGCGAGTCGCTGACCGCGCGCCTGCTGGAAGCGCTGGTGGCCAATCCCGAGGTGTGGTCGAAGACGGTGTTCATCATCAACTACGACGAGAACGGCGGCTTCTTCGATCATGTCGCCGCGCCGTTGCCGGCGATCAATTCCAACCTCGGCAAGAGCACGGTCGACACCGCGACCGAGAACTACAACGGCATCCCGGTCGGCCTGGGCGTGCGCGTGCCGATGTTCGTGATCTCGCCGTGGAGCAAGGGCGGCTGGGTCAACTCGCAGGTGTTCGACCACACCTCGGTGCTGCGCTTCCTGGAAGCGCGCTTCGGCATCGCCGAGCCGAACATCAGCGCGTGGCGGCGCAGCGTGGCGGGCGATTTGAGCACCGCGTTCGACTTCGCCACTCCGAACGCGGCGTGGCCGATCCTGCCGGACACCGACGACAGCATGAGCAACGCCGACGCCAGTTGCCGCCTGGCCGTGCCCAAGCCGCCGACCCAGCAGCGCCAGCCCAAGCAGGAGCGCGGCCAGCGTCCGGCGCGCGCGCTGCCGTACGAATTGCAGGTGAGCGGGCGGATCGAAGCCTCCAGCGGCCGTTATTGGCTCGACTTCGGCAACAGCGGCGTCGCCGGCGCCTGCTTCAACGTGTACGCGGGCAACCGCAGCGACGGGCCGTGGTACTACACGCTCGACGCGGGCACGGCGCTGTCGGACTACTGGAGCGCGAAGCAGTACAGCAAGGGCATTTACGATTTGTCGGCGTACGGCCCGAACGGGTTCTTGCGCGCGTTCAAGGGCGATCTCAACAAGGCCTTGGCGGCCGACGGCGCCAATCCCGAGGTGACGGTGCGCCACGACGTCGCCGGCGGCCGCTTGCTGCTGGAATTCGTCAACACCGGCAAGGCGGCGTGCACGCTGACGTTGAAGCCCAACCGCTACAGCGCCGCCGCCGCGCGCACCTACGCGTTGGCGCCGGGCGCGAAACGCAGCGACAGCTGGCCGCTGACGGAGGCGAAGCGCTGGTACGACTTCAGCGTGACCTCGGACAAGGACACCGGCTATCTGCGCCGCTTCGCCGGCCACGCGGAGAACGGCGAGAGCGGCGTCAGCGATCCGGCCATCGGCGCCTGATCGCGCGTCGCGGGCCGGCTTCGCCTGTGCGAGCCGGCCCTGCCCCGCGGCGGCGCGGTTACAGCAGCCGAGTGTCCGCCGGCGGCTGGTCGAAACGGTCGATGCGGCCGTCGCGGTAGGTGATCGGCGCCTGCGCGAGTTCGTCGTTGGAGGCGTCGTCGAGCAGCGCGAGGTTCATCGCGTAGAACTTGCCGCCCATCGATTCGTGCTCGCCCCAGGCGTAGGTGCGGCTGCCGCAGGTCGCGCAGAAGAAATGGTGCAGGAACGCGTGCGGCCGGCCCGGCGGCACCCACTGGTATTCGGTCTGGGTGGCCTCGCCGTCGATGATGCGCATCTGCGCGGCGGGCACGAACGCGAACCAGTTGCGGTGTTTGGCGCAGAACGAGCAGTTGCAGCGTTGCGTTCCGGCCGCAAGGTCCAGATCCAGCTCGATGCGGACGCGGCCGCAGTGGCAGCTGGCTTGATAGGTTTTCAAGGTCATGGCGTACCTGCGTGGGTCGGTGCGGGACGAGCCGCGGACGGAAGTCCGGGCGCGGCCACCATCGCGCGGGGCCGCGCGGGCGGCCAGTGATCCCTGTCATGGCTGCGGAAGAATTTACGCAGGCCGCGGCGGCGGCGTTCGGTAGTCCGGCGAGCGCGCGGCGACGCGGGTCTTTCGCGCCGGAGACGAACGGTCGCGGCGCCATGGCCTGAATTTGTTACGGTGCCCGGCAGTTGAAGCGCGGCTCCGCCCGAGCCAGGACCTGCCGATGAGCGCCTCCGACCGCAGCAACAACCGCCGCACGGTCGCGGCTTACGAAGGCTATGCGCGCGGTTACGCCGCGGCCGTCTCCGCCACGCCGTCGCAGAGCGCGGCCGAAGATCTGCGCAGCCTCGCCGCGGCGATCCCGCCCGGCGGCCGCGTGCTCGACATCGGCTCGGGGCCGGGCTGGGACGCGGACTTCCTCGAAACCCTCGGCGTGCGCGTGCGCCGCACCGATGTCACGGCCGGGTTCCTGGAGTTCCAGGCCGAACGCGGCAAGGCCGCGTATCGGCTGGACGTGCTCAGCGACGATCTCGGCGGCACTTACGACGGGATTTTGATGCTGTACGTGCTGCAGCATTTCGAGCGCGCGCAGGTCGACGGCGTGTTGCGCAAGCTCGCGCAGGGCTTGGTCGCCGACGGCGCCTTGCTGATGTCGCATATGCTCGGCGACGGCGAGGAATGGGAAGGCGGCGCGGGCGATTATCGGGTCGTGCGCTGGCCGGTGCCGGCGATGGACGAGCGCTTGGCGCGGGCGGGGTTTGCGGTGGAGCGCGAGAGTTTCATCGACAGCGAGAAGCGGCCTTGGCGCAGTGTGTTGGCGCGCAAGCGGGGATGAGCGTCGCGGCGGCGGTCGGCCTTGCGATCGCGTAGCGCTTGGCGAGCGTTCGTCGCAATTGCGTTGTCGCGGTCGCGGCTTGCGCCGCTCCTACAGGGAGAAACGTAGCCGCGGTCGCCTCCTGTAGGAGCGGCGTAAGCCGCGACCGCGACAATGCGGAAGCCGGCGCTTGAATCCTGTGCTCGCGATACCTGCCGCTATCGGGCGCATAGGCGATTTGCGCCGGACGGCGTAGGTTCGCGGTCGCGGCTTGCGCCGCTCCTACAGGGGGATACGTAGCTGCGGTCGCCTCCTGTAGGAGCGGCGCGAGCCGCGACCGCGACAACGCGGAAGCCGGCGAGATTGAAGCCTGTGCTTGCGATACCTGCCGCTATCGGGCGCATAGGCGATTTGCGCCGGGCGGCGTAGGTTCGCGGTCGCGGCTTGCGCCGCTCCTACAGGGGGATACGTAGCCGCGGTCGCCTCCTGTAGGAGCGGCGCGAGCCGCGACCGCGACAGCGCAGAAGCCGGCGTTTGAATCCTGTGCTCGCGATACCTGCCGCTATCGGGCGCATAGGCGATTTGCGCCGGACGGCGTAGGTTCGCGGTCGCGGCTTGCGCCGCTCCTACAGGGAGAAACGTAGCTGCGGTCGCCTCCTGTAGGAGCGGCGCGAGCCGCGACCGCGACAACGCGGAAGCCGGCGAGATTGAAGCCTGTGCTTGCGATACCTGCCGCTATCGGGCGCATAGGCGATTTGCGCCGGGCGGCGTAGGTTCGCGGTCGCGGCTTACGCCGCTCCTACAGGGAGTGTCCGGTGGATCGTGGCGGCCGGGACGGGGCTAGAGCTTCATTCCAAGCCAGATCACCGCTTCGGTCGAGGCGGAGACCACCGGGGACAGCAGGCGCGACCAGAATCGGTCTTCGCGCAGGTGGCCGGCCGAGGTGTCGTGGTGTTCGCGCTCTTCTTCGAGGATCGCCGAGATCGCGGCGGCGGCGGCGGGGTCGCGGCCTTCCAACAACTCCAGTTGATGCGCCAGATGGCGCAGCACCACGCGTTCGACCGCGACCGTGGTCGCGGCGATGGCGCGCGCGCCGAAGGCGCCGGTGATCAGTCCCAGCGTGTAGCCGCCGAAGCCGCACAGGCCGTAGCTGCGGCAGCGCGGACGGGCGCGGCGTTCGAGTTCGGCCCAGAACAGCGCGCGGTGGCGTTGTTCGTCGGCGCGGAAGCCGGTCAGTTCGTCGAGCAGGTGCGGCGCGGTGAGGCGGGCCATGCGGATCTGGCCGGCGTAGATGTTGACCGCGCCGTGTTCGCCGGCGTGGTTGACCTTGAGGATGCGGCTGCCGAGGTCGGTATCGGTTTCCAACGGTTGGGCGATGGCGGTCATGACCTTCCTTGTCGGGGTGTCGGGCGTTGGGGCGTTCGTCGTGGTTGGGGGTTCGCGGTCGCGGCTTGCGCCGCTCCTACAGTCGCTGCGTTGCGGCATCGCCGCCGTGTAGGAGCGGCGTAAGCCGCGACCACGACACCGCGCATTCGACGCAACCGAGCGAGACTCGCGCGAGGTCCGCACTCGGATGCCACCGATTCAACGGATCTCTCGCCGCGCTCACCCGCCCCGCGCCAGCCACTTGCGCGCCAGCCGCCGCATCGATTCGTCCGCGCTCGCATCCTCCAGCAATCCGCTCACTTCGCGCCACGCCAGATCCAGCGATTCCTCGCTGACCACGAAGTCTTCGTCGTCGCCGGCGCGCACGATGTAGCGCAGATCGTAATGCCAGTGGCCGGGCACGTCGCGGCGTTCGGGAATCCAGTGGCGGTCCACATCGAACAGTTCCGCATCGACGCTCAGGCCGCTGAGGCCCGACTCCTCCTCGGCTTCCTTGAGCGCCACCGCGGCCATGTCGCGGTCGCCGTCGGCGTGGCCGCCGAGTTGCAGCCAGCGGCCGAGCTTGCGGTGGTGGGTCAGCAGCACGCGCGCGCCGGCGCGGTCGACCAGCCAGGCGCCGCCGGTGAAGTGGCCGGCGAGGCGTTCGCGCCGGAACGGGTCGGCGGCGCCATGCTGCGCTGCATCAGAGCCGGCCGCGTCGGCTTCGTCGGCCTCGGCCAGCAGGTCCAGAAACGGTCCCGTATGTTCGGCTTCTTCCGGCCAGCGCCGGGCATAGTCGGTCAGAGTGGAACGAAGTTCGGCGATGGCGTCGGAGCGTTGCGCTGGCATGGAGGCGGGCGGGCGATTCAGGAACGGGGAGCGGGGATTATCGCCGCCGGGACCATGACCGTGTGCGCTTGCCGCTCATTTACACCCTGAGTTAAGGTGGCCCGCCGCCCCGCACCGGGGTCGGTCATCGTCGTCGCTAGAACGACGGGCACAGATCACTTCTTACGAGAGAGAGGGGAGTTCGATGTCGAGAGGCCTGTTCATCACCAAGCCGGTGGGACCCGCCGCGCACGTAGACGCGGGTGAAATCCACGGCAGCCTGCAGGGAGAGGGCTCGCTCAAACGAGCGCTGACTGCGAAACACTTGGTGATGCTGGGCATCGGCGGCGTTATCGGCGCCGGTATCTTCGTCCTCACCGGTCAGGCTGCGGCGATCCACGCCGGTCCGGCCGTGGTTCTGAGCTTCATCTTCGCCGGCATCGCCTGCGCCTTCGCCGGCCTGTGCTACGCCGAGTTCGCGGCGATGCTGCCGGTCTCGGGCAGCGCCTACTCCTATTCCTATGCGACCCTGGGCGAGTTGGTGGCCTGGTTTATCGGCTGGAATCTGGTGCTAGAGTACTTGTTCGCCGCCTCCACCGTCGCGGTGGGCTGGTCGGGCTACTTCAACGAACTACTTCAATTGATCAGTACCTGGATAGGGACGGACGTCACCTTACCAAAGGTGCTGGCGTCGGCTCCGTACACCTTCGTCGAAGGCCACATCCAGGCGACCGGCACCATCATCAACCTACCGGCGGTGTGCATCGTCGCCGCGCTCAGCGGTCTTTGCTACGTCGGCATCACCCAGTCGGCCTTCATCAATTCGATCATCGTCGCCATCAAACTAGTGGTGATTCTGCTGTTTCTGGCCTTCGCCATCCGCTACATCAACCCCGGCAATTGGACCCCGTTCATTCCGCCGAACGAAGGACCGGGCCAATTCGGCTGGAGCGGCGTGTATCGGGCGGCTTCCGTGGTGTTCTTCTCCTATATCGGTTTCGACGCGGTCTCCACTGCCGCCGGCGAAGCGAAGAACCCGCAGCGCGACATGCCCATCGGCATTCTCGGCTCGTTGTTCATCTGCACTATTCTCTATGTGCTGGTCTCGCTGACCCTGACCGGCATCGCCGACTTCCGCACCCTCAACACGCCCGAGCCGGTCGCGACCGCGCTGAGCAATTACGCATCGCTGGATTGGCTGCGCACCATCGTCGTGCTCGGCGCCCTGGCGGGTTTGAGCTCGGTGGTGCTGGTGATGCTCATGGGTCAACCGCGCATTTTCTTCACCATGTCGCAAGACGGCCTGATCCCGAAGGTGTTCTCCAAGGTGCACCCGAAGTTCCAGACCCCGTACGTCGGCACCATCATCGTCGGTATCTTCGCTTGCGCCATCGCGGGCCTATTCCCGATCGATGTGCTCGGCCAGTTGGTGTCGATGGGCACCCTGCTCGCCTTCGCCACGGTTTGCATCGGCGTGTTGGTGCTTCGCTATACCCGTCCGGACCTACACCGTCCGTTCAAAGTGCCGTTCGTGTGGGGCGTCTGCGTTCTCGGCGCGGCAGCGTGCTTGTTCCTGTTCTGGCAGGCGTTCGCCGAACATTGGCGACTGATGGTGGGCTGGACCATCATCGGTTTCGCGATCTATCTGGTTTACGGCTACCGCAACAGCAAGCTGCGCAAGGCGGCGGGCGGCAAGGCCTGAGCCGCGCGGACACATGATTCGAGGCCGGCGGAGATTCCGCCGGCCTTTTTCCTTTTCACGCTGCCGCATTTCCATCGCGCCGACCGCGATCCCGAGTGTTCAGTCCGTTGAGGTCGTCGTTTCCGCCAAGGCGGGAGTCGAAAGCTTCATCGAGGCGCGACGCTGAAGTCCCTGGATTCCCGCTTTCGCGGGAATGACGAGGTCAGGATTCCGACACCGGCGAGCACCGCAACACCAGGACGAATCACACATGCTGCAACAACTCCGGGCGACCAAACACCCGCACGCCGCCCACACCGAGGCCGAAGGACTCAGCCTGCACCGCACCCTCGGCCCCTGGGGCCTGACCGCGCTCGGCATCGGCGCGGTGATCGGCGGCGGCATCTTCGTCATCACCGGCAAGGCCGCGGCCGAACACGCGGGGCCGGCGATCATGCTGTCCTTCATCCTCGCCGCGATCTGCTGCACCTTCTGCGCGCTGGCCTACGCCGAGTTCGCGGCGATGGTGCCGGTCTCCGGCAGCGCCTACACCTACACCTACGCCACTTTGGGCGAGCTGTCGGCGTGGTTCATCGGCTGGATGCTGATCCTGGAATACGGCGTCTCCGCCTCGGCGGTGGCGGTCAGTTGGACCGGCTATTTCCTGAGTTTATTGCAGCACTTCGACATCACCTTGCCCGCGGCCCTGGTGCAGGCGCCGCTGGACGCCAAGCTGCGCCCGACCGGCGCCATCGCCAACCTGCCGGCCGCCGCCATCGTGCTGCTGCTGACGTGGCTGTGCTATGTCGGCATCCGCAAGTCCTCGGCCATGAACATGGCGATGGTGCTGCTGAAGTCGGGCCTGATCGTGCTGGTGATCGCGGTCGGCTGGAAGTACGTCAATCCCGAGCTGTGGACGCCCTTCATCCCCGAGTCGCAAGGCCACGGCAAGTACGGCTGGGAAGGCGTGCTGCGCGGCGCCTCGATGGTGTTCTTCGCCTACATCGGCTTCGAGGCGGTGTCGGTGGCGGCGCAGGAATCGCACAAGCCGCAGAAGGACATGCCGATCGGCATGATGGCCTCGCTGGCGATCTGCACCGTGCTCTACATCGGCATGGCCGCGGTGATGACCGGCCTGGCGCCCTACTACACCCTGGGCACCGACGAGCCGGTGGTCACTGCCATCGCCGCGCACCCGGGCCTGAACTGGCTGCGCGTGGTGGTCGAGGTCGGCGCCCTGGTCGGGCTGTCGTCGGTGGTGCTGGTGATGATCATCGGCCAGCCGCGCATCTTCATGATCATGGCCCGCGACGGCCTGCTGCCGCCGGTGTTCACCCAGATCCATCCGAAGTACCGCACCCCGCACATCAACACCGTCATCACCGGCATCGGCATCGCCCTGCTGGCGGCGCTGTTCCCGCTCGACATCCTCGGCGACATGACCTCGATGGGCACGCTGATCGCCTTCGCCGCGGTCTGCGCCGGCGTGCTGATCCTGCGCCGCACCCAGCCCGATCTGCCGCGGCCGTTCCGCATTCCGTTCGCGTGGCCGATCTGCATCGCCGGCATCGTCAGCTGTTTCGTGCTGCTGTCGACCATGACCGCGCACAACTGGATGCTGATGGCGGTGTGGACGGTCATCGGCTTCGCGATCTACTTCGCCTACGGCTTCCGCCACAGCAAGCTGCGCAAGGCCGCCCAGGGCTGAGCGCGGCGGACTCCCCGAAAGCCGGCCCCGGGCGACCTGGGCCGGCTTTTCGCGTTTTGGGGCCGGGCGAGCGCGCTGTCCGGCCGGGTCGGGGCGATCGGGCCGGAAGCCCCGGCCGCGCGCCGAAACCTCCGCCCCGCGCGCCGTTCGGGCCTGCCGCCATAACGCTGCGTTATGCCAAAAACGAGGCAACCGCCACATCCGAGCGCTAAACTGAGCGCATGAACAGCCCCCTGCCCTACGATCCGCAGCGTCTGGCCCACTGCGCCGGCGAGATCATCGTCAACGTGCGCGAACTGGCCCAGCGCGGCTGGACCCCGGCCACCAGCAGCAATTTCTCGCGCCGCATCGACGCGCAGCACGTGGCGATCACCGTCTCCGGCCGCGACAAGGGCCGGTTGACCGAAGACGACATCATGGTCGTGGACCTGGACGGCGCCCCGGTGGCGACCCAGCACCGCCCATCCGCCGAGACCCTGCTGCACACCCAGCTGTACAAGCGCTACCCCGAGATCGGCTGCGTCCTGCACACCCATTCGCAGACCCAGACCGTCGCCTCGCGCCTGTACGCCGGCCAGGGCCACGTGCACCTGGAAGGCTACGAGCTGCTCAAGGCCTTCGCCGGCACCACCACCCACGACACCGAGCTGGACCTGCCGGTCTATCCCAACACCCAGGACATGCCGACCCTGGCCGCCCAGGTCGACGCCACCTTGGACCAGCAGACCCTGTGGGGCTATCTGATCGACGGCCACGGCCTGTACGCGTGGGGGCGCGACATGCCCGAGGCGCGCCGCCATCTGGAGGCGTTCGAATTCCTGCTGGGCTGCGAACTGGAACTGCGGAGGCTGCGCCGATGAGCCGTTTGCGTATTTTCCCCGAGGACCAGCCCGACTCGCCGAAGCTCAGCACCAGCGACCAGGGCGAGATCGCGCGCGAGCTGGCCAAGATCGGCGTCGGCTTCGAGCAATGGCGGGCGGCGCAGCCGGTCAAGCCGGGCGACACGCCCGAGACGATCATGGCGGCCTACCGCGCCGACATCGACCGCATCACCGCCGAGCGCGGCTTCAAGACGGTCGACGTGGTCAGCATCGCCCCGGACAACCCGCAGCGCGAAACCATGCGCGGCAAGTTCCTCGACGAGCACTACCACAAGGAAGACGAAGTGCGTTTCTTCGTCGCCGGCTCGGGCCTGTTCACCCTGCACGTCGAACCCAACGTGTACGAGATCAAGTGCGAGCAAGGCGACCTGATCTCGGTGCCCGACAGCACCCTGCACTGGTTCGACATGGGCCCGGAGCCGAGCTTCGTCGCGATCCGCTTCTTCACCGAGCCGGACGGCTGGGTCGGGTATTTCACCGGCACCGACATCGCGCAGCAGTTTCCGCGTTACGAGCGCGGGCAGGCGGGCTGAAGCTTAGGAGTGAGCACAGAGGAGCGAGGCGCGAGAAAAAGCGCCTCGCCCGTCCGCGCCCGCACGCGTCGCCGCCGCTCGCGCCGACTCCTCGCGCCTCTGCGCCCGTCCCCGCTGTCAACGCAGGCGGCGCAGCTCCAGCACCGGCGTCTGCACGATGCCGCGTTCGAACCGGCGCAGCGTCTCCACGCCTTCCAGCTGCCACCCGGCCGCGTCGCGGGCGATGCGCAGGTGCAGCATGATGTCCTGCAACAGGCCGTCGGGGTGGATGCGGATCTCGACCCTCGCCTGGACGATGCCGTAGCGTCCGATCAACTCGACCGGGTCGCCCTCCTCGATCGTGCGGTTGTCCGGGGTGTCGGCGATGGCGACCAATACTTCGTACCTCATGACGGGCTCCTGATTCGGGCCGGCCGCGGCCCTCGCCTGTCAACAACGCCGCCGGCGCGCCGCCGTGAAACCGCGGTTTTTGCCTGAGCGCGGCCGGAAAGGCGACAATTCCCGCCTCGCTCCCCCGGATTCCCCCGCCATGCCCATCCGCGCCATCCTCACCGACATCGAAGGCACCACCAGCAGCATCTCCTTCGTCAAGGACGTGCTGTTCCCCTACGCGCGCCGCGCCCTGCCGGGCTTCGTCGCCGCGCGCGGGCGCGAGCCGAACGTGCGCAAGTGGCTGGACGCGGTGGCGATGGAGAACGGCGGCGTCTGCCAGGATTCGGTGGTCGTCGAAGTGCTGCAGGGCTGGATCGACGAAGACCGCAAGCACACCGCGCTCAAGGCGCTGCAAGGCATGATCTGGGCCGACGGCTACAAGAGCGCGGACTTCACCTCGCACATGTACCCCGACGCCGCCCCGGCGCTGCGCCGCTGGAAGGACGCCGGCCTGCGCCTGTACGTCTATTCCTCCGGCAGCGTGCCGGCGCAGCGGCTGCTGTTCGGCCACAGCGACGCGGGCGACCTGACCGAACTGTTCTCCGGCTTCTACGACACCGAAGTCGGCGGCAAGCGCGACGCCGACAGCTACGCGCGCATCCGCGAAAGCATCGGCCTGCCGGGCGAGGAGATCGTGTTCCTGTCCGACGTGGTCGAAGAACTCGACGCCGCGCGCGAAGCCGGCCTGGGCACGGTGCTGCTGGACCGCCGCGAAGATTACCCGCAGCCGCGCGAAGGCGAGGCCGCGCATGGGCATACGCGCGCGACCGCGTTCGATCAGATCGAGCTCTGAGTTCGCGGCGTTCGTGCAGGGGCGAGCTGTAGGAGCGGCGTAAGCCGCGACCGCGAACCCGCGACGGCTGCGCGGCTTTCATCGAGCGAAAGGCCTGCATGCCCCGCGATCCAGGCATCCGCCGATAACCGCAGCAACGCAGTCGCGGCTCACGCCGCTCCTACATGGCCTACCTGTAGGAACGGCGCAAGCCGCGACCGCGAAAACAAAACCACGCCGAAACCCGCCATCGCGCGAGGAAGGCGCCAGCGCCTGAAAACCACGCGGGCAATCGTCAGATTCGCCGTAGCCGCGATGTCGCGGTCGCGGCTCGCGCCGCTCCTACAGGGAGCCCATGCGGCTTCAGAGCAACCGGCTCAGATTCCGCACCCGCACCTCATCGCGCTCCACGCCGTGCTCGCGCGCGGCCTGACGGCGGATGCGGTCCAGCAATTCCGCCGGATCGAAGCGCCCGGGTTCGCCGGGCGCGTAATCCAAGGTGGTCTGGCCCCACACGATGAAGCGGCCGCCGACCAGAATCTCGTAGTCGGCGAAGTAGCAGTAATGCGCGTCCATGAGCGCGCTCAGGTGCCGACGTGGATGTCGTTGCCGCTCTCCGCGCAGCCCAGGTGCTCCAGCGCGATCGACAGCGCCAGGGTGTAGCTCTGCGCCGAATAGCCGTGGACCAGACGCAAGCGACGGCCGCAGCCCGGCGCTAGGCTCGGCTCCAGCGCGTTCATGTGGTCGTCGTGGACTTCGATGTACGGCACCGGCAATTGCTCCAGCGCGCCGCGCAGTTCGGCGCTGGCCGGCGAGCAGGCGCCCGGGTCGAGCAGCAGCAGTTCGGCGTTGGCCGCGCGCATGCCGCGCAGGCATTCCACCAGCTCGCTCTCGCTGCGGCAACTGCGCAGCGACAGCGCCTTGCCGGCGCCGGCGGCGCGTTCGACCAGGGTGGCGCGCACTTCGCCGGCCAGCGGCGGGACCATCGAATCGACGGCCGCATCGGTGTGGGGGCCGCGCAGAATCAGGATCGACACGTTCGGACTCGCTGCGCACTCGGGGCGGTGCGCCGTGGGAGCCACTGTAGGAATGCGGGGCATAAAGGCGCTATGCGGCAGTGGCGGCGGCCGCGTAAAGCCCGCATCAATTCTTGCGAAGGCTTGCGCGTATGGAGGCCGTTCCGGCGCGGCTCGGCCAGGCCGGCGCAAGCCGCGGCCACGCGCCGCGATTACGGCGCCTCTCCCAATCCGTCATGCCGGCGAAAGCCGGAACCCATTTCGATCTTGCTTCTTTACTCCGTCGCGCGACGCAGAGAGCAACAGCAAAATGGATTCCGGCTTTCGCCGGAATGACGGGGAATGAGGCCGCTCGATGCCAGGTGCAAGAGCGATTCGGGAAGCTCGAGGTCGGCGAAGCTCCTCGCACGTGGCATCGATGGCGGTCGTCTGCCGAAGTAACGCAAGCCGCGCCCGCCCCCCACGATTACGGCGCCCTCCCCTCACCCGTCATTCCGGCGAAAGCCGGAATCCATTTTGATTTTGCTTCGCTGTCTGTCGCGCAACGGCGGGAGCAACAGCAAAATGGATTCCGGCTTTCGCCGGAATGACGGGGAATGAGACGGTAGCCGGAATGACGGGGAATGAGGCGGCAGCCGGGATGACGTGGACAGAGGCGAGACAGGAACGGGAACAGGGCTGGGAAAGCCCAAGACGGCGACGCAGGTGTGCGAGGGCCTGCGAGGGCCGATCCCACCACCGCGCGCCCTTCGCCTCACTTATGAATCTTCTCGCCCCGCGCCAACATCTCCACCAACTTGACGATCCGCGCCGCGCGCGTCTCCGCCTTCTTCGCGGTCTGCACGCGCCACAACACCGCGTAGCGGTTGGCGCCGTCGAGCGCGTCGAAGAACTTGCGCGCCTTCGGCGACTTCGCCAACGCCGCGGCCAGATCCTCCGGCATTTCGATCTTGCTGGCCGAAGCGTACGCCGCTTCCCAGCGCCCGTCGGCCTGGGCCGCGTCGATCTCGCGCTGCCCGCCGGCGCGCATGCGGCCCTGCGCGATCAACGCCTCGCACTTGCCGATGTTGATCTTCGACCACAGGCTGCGCGCGCGCCGCGGCACGAAGCGCTGCAGGAAATAGGTGTCGTCGAGGCTGCGCTTCTGGCCGTCGATCCAACCGTGGCACAACGCCACTTCCAACGCCTGCGCGTAGTCGACGGTGACTACGCCCGTGCCTTTCTTGGCGATCTTCAGCCACAGCCCGGCCTTGGCCGGCGGCGTTTCCAGCCAATGCTCGAACGCCGCCGCGTCGGCGAACGCCAGCACCGGCAAGTCGTCGGCCGGGCCGGTGGGCTTGGCGCTCATGGCGCCGCCTCGAGCAAGCGGTACGACGTGCCCAGGCGCTGTTCGCCCTGCCAGGGATCGAAGCTGCGCACTTCGACGGCGTGTTCGCCGGCGCTCAGATCGGTCGGCAGCGGCGCGTTCCACAAGTGCGGCGTCGGCGTGGCGATGGCCGAGCGGTCGTAGCCGCGCAACTGCGCCGAGGCGTCGTCGCGCGCGTTCTCGGCCAGCAGCGCCGGATCGGGCTGGTCGACGCGGCGCATCGGCTTCCACTCGCCGCCGTCGATGCGGTACTCCACGCGGCTGTCGTCGCGGCCCATGAACACGTTGGCGTAGACGCCGCGGATCGGGTACGAGCCCTGGCGCAAGGACTTGGGCGCATACAAGCGTAGGTAATCGTTGGCGACCGCGGCCGCATCCAGCGCGCGCCCGGCCGACGGCGCCGGATGCCAGCTCAGCGCGTAGCCGGCGTCGCCGCGCACGCGCAGGCGCGCGTAGCCGTTGGGCGTGCCGTCGCTCATCGTGGTGTCGGGCAGGCCTTGCGCGTCCTTCACTCCGGACCAGAACGCGCCGCAGGCCGCGCCGACGTTGTATTCGTGCAGCGGCTGCGCGCCGCGCCAGCCGCTGTCGCCGCTGTGATAGACGTGGCGCTGCGCGTGGCTGTGGCCGCTGAGCACCAGCACGTGCGGAAACTCGCGCAGCAAGCCGAACAAGCGCTCGCGGTCGGCGTGGCGGAAGGTTTCGCGGCCCGGCGCGGCGTCGAACAGCGGGATGTGCATCGCCAGCACCAGCAGGCGGCGCTTGTCGGCCTTCGCCAGATACGCTTCGAGGAACTCGAACTGGTCCGCGCGCAAACCGCCGATGTATTCGGGCTTGGCGCCGGGCTGATAGATCACGTCGTCGAACACGACGAAATTGGCCTGCGCTTCTTCCCAGGCGTAGGTGTCCGGCCCGAACACGTGGCGATAGCTCAGCAGCGAGTCTTCGTCGCGCTTGGCGTCGAAATCCAGGTCGTGATTGCCGGGCGCGTGCAGCCACGGCACGCCGAGGCTCGCGGTGACGGCGTTGAGCTGCGGGTACAGCGACAGATCGTCGTGGGTGATGTCGCCCAGGCTCAGGCCGAGGTCGGCCACCGGCGCCTTGCCTTTGCGCTGCGCCAGCAGCGGTTCGACGATGTCGCGGCGGTAGTAGCCGACGTCGGTCGCGCTCTTGGTTTGCGGATCGGCGAACACCAGCACGTCGAGATCGCCGCCGCGCGCGCCGCGCTTTTCCGGGATCAGCGCGTAATCGCGGCAGGCCGGCGCGGTCTGCGGCATGCCGCCGTACTTCAGCGGCGGCGGCGCGCTCAAGCTCACGTTGAGCCAGTAATCCGGCAGCCCGCTGTCGGCGCGCGCGGCGAGGCGATAACCGGCCGGCTTGATCAGGAATTGGCTGCTGCGGTCGCTCAGCGGCAATGTGTAGCGGCCCTGCGCGTCGGTCAGCGCGATGCGGCGCCCGTCCGACACCCGCTGCCCGGCCAGTCCGGGTTCGCCCGGATCGCGCCGGCCGTTGCCGTTGCGGTCCTCGAACACCGTGCCGCCTTCGCATGGCGGCGGCAACGACTGGGCCAACGCCGCCGGCATGGCGGCGCACAGGGACAGGGCGAGAATGCAGACGCGCAAGCGCATGGAACGGTCTCCGGAGCGAAGCCGGCATTATGCGGCGCGGGCGCCGGGGCGGCTTGCGCCAATCGGACCGTTCGCCCGCGGAGCCGTATCGTCGCGGACGGATATGCGCCGCGACGGCCCGCGCGGATTAACAAACGCCTAGGGTCGGCCCCGATGGCCCGCGCCGGCGCCCAGGTCTAGGTTCCAGTCTCCCCCCGAAGCGTGGAGAACCGCCATGCTGCCCCCGTTGGATGCCACCGCCCGCACCCCGCTCTACAGCCACCGCCCCGAGCCGCCGGAACCGCCGACCGCGTCGGAGCTGACCGATCAGGCCATCGCCAAATACGAAACCGACGCCAAGAACGGCGTCAGCCCGTCGCAACTGGCCGACGACCGCGCCGCCATCGACAAGCAAGTCGCGCTGGAGGTGCAGCTGAAGATCTACGGCCTGCCCGGCCGCGGCAAGACCGAACGCGAGCCGACCATCGAGCAGTTGGTCGACCAATACGGCAAGGACATTCTCGACCGCCATCCCGACTTGCCGGCGGCCTCGCGCGACACCATCGAAGGCGCGATCGGCGCGTACAAAAAGGAAGCCACGACCTGGGCGCCGGAGGATCGCGGCAAGGTCGATGCGTACATCAAGAACGCGATGGACGGCCACGGCGACGACATCCAGGGCGCGTTCGAGCAACTGCGCGATCTGCGCTGGACGCCGGGCCATTTCTACGACACCAACCTCGCCATCGCCGCCGATTACCTGCGCGCGCGCTGGGAGACGCAGAAGTCCAACAACATCGTGTCCGGGATCATGGTCGACGCGTATCTGGACAAGAAGCAGGCCGGCGAGATCCCACAGAACGGCCCCGGGCCGGTGTCGCCTTACTCCGAGTTGCAGAAGGAGTACATGCACAAGGGCATCGACGATCAGTGGGATACGTTGAACTGGTTCGAGAAATCGTTCCTGACCGACGATTCGGTGACCATCGGCGGTTTGGCGCGGGCGGCGTTCGAGAACGACGTGAGCTGACGACGGTCGTTTCGCCTGTAGGAGCGGCGTAAGCCGCGACCGGGGCATCCCAGCGACGACGAAGCCCTCGCAATCGGTGTTGGCGCGGTCGCGGCTTACGCCGCTCCTACAGGCAGCTGACGAACCGGCCGAAGACCCTGTAGGAGCGGCGCGAGCCGCGACTGCGGCAACGCAACTACGACGCCCCCCCGCGATGGCCGCGTTCCCGCAATCGCGGCTCACGCCGCGCCTACCCGGCGCGCGGCGCTTACTCGGCGGGCTTGAAGCCGCGGTGCGGCTTGCCGTGACGCTGCCGCAGCACCGCCACCGCGTCGCTCAGCGACAGGCCGCGCGCGCGCAGCAGGACTTGCAGGTGGAACAACAGGTCGGCGGCTTCGCCGGCCAGCGCGGCCTCGTCTTCGGCCACCGCGGCCAGCGCGGTTTCCACGCCTTCCTCGCCGACTTTCTGCGCGATCGCGCGCACGCCGCGCTCGAACAGGCCGGTGGTGTAGCTGCCGGCCGGGCGCTCGCGTTCGCGCACGGCGATGAGTTCGTCGAGTTCGCCGAGAAACGCCAGCGCGTCGCCGGGCGCATGGGGAAAACAGCTGTCGCGGCCGAGGTGGCAGGTCGGGCCGTGCGGCACCGCGCGCACCAGCAAGGTGTCGCGGTCGCAGTCGGTTTCGATCGAGATCAGGTCGAGGAAGTGGCCCGAGCTTTCGCCCTTGGTCCACAGCCGCTGCTTGCTGCGGCTGTAGAAGGTGACGTGGCCGCTGTCGAGCGTGGCCTGCAGCGCGGCGCGGTCCATGTAGCCGAGCATCAGCACGCGCAAGCTGGCGGCGTCCTGGATCACCGCCGGCAGCAGGCCGTCCTGCTTGTCCCAGTCCAGCGCGGACAGGTCCGACGGGAGCGGCGCGGCGGCCATCAGTGCAGCTCGCGCACCGGCACGCCCTGCCCGCTCAGCGCGCGCTTGAGCTCGGGGATGCGGATGCTGCCGGAGTGGAACACGCTCGCCGCCAGCGCGGCGTCGACGTCGGCGTGCAGGAACACCTCGCCGAAATGCTCGATCGCGCCGGCGCCGCCGGAGGCGACCAGCGGCACCGCGCAGATCGCCCGCACCGCGGCCAGTTGTTCGATGTCGTAGCCGCTGCGCACGCCGTCGCTGCCCATGCAGTTGAGCACGATCTCGCCGGCGCCCAGGCGCTGCGCCTCGACCACCCAGTCCAGGGTGCGCTTGGGCAAGGCCTGGGTGCGCGAGGGATCGCCGGTGTACTGGCGCACCCGCCATTGGCCGTCGGGATCGCGCAGGCTGTCGATCCCGACCACCACGCATTGCACGCCGAACTCGTCGGCGATTTCGCCGATCAGTTCGGGCCGTTCCAGCGCCGGGGTGTTGATCGAGATCTTGTCGGCGCCGGCGTTGAGCACGCCGCGCGCATCGACGACCGAACGGATGCCGCCGGCCACGCAGAACGGAATGTCGATCGCGCGCGACACCCGCTCGACCCAATCGCGGTCCACGCTGCGCCCTTGCGGGCTGGCCGCGATGTCGTAGAACACCAATTCGTCGGCCCCTTCGTCGCGGTAGCGCAGCGCCAGCTCGACGATGTCGCCCATGTCGACATGGTCGCGAAAGCGCACGCCCTTGACCACGCGTCCGTCGCGGACGTCGAGGCAGGGCACGATGCGGCGGCTCAGGGGCGTGGAATTCAGCAACGGCGTACCTGCTTCAAGGCGTCGATGAGTTGGAAGCGGCCTTCGATCAAGGCCTTGCCGAGCACCGCGCCGGAACAGCCGATGCTGTCGGCGGCGACGATGTCGGCGATGTCGCGGATGCCGCCGGACGCCTGCAACTGTACGTCCGGGGCGATCTCGCGGATGTGTTTGTACAAATCCAGGTTCGGCCCGGCCATGGTGCCGTCGCGCGAGACGTCGGTGCACAGCAGGTGGCGCAGGCCGGCCTGGGCGTAGCGCTCCAGCAGCGGCTCCAGGCGCACGCCGCTGTCCTGGGTCCAGCCGGCCACCGGCAGCTCCCATTCGCCGTTCTCGTTCTGGCGCACGTCCAGGGCGATGGTGATGCGTTCGGCGCCGAAGCGGCGCAGCCAGCCGATCACCGTGTCCGGGTCCTTGATCGCCAGCGAACCGACCACGACCCGGTCGGCGCCGGCGTCGAGGATCGCCTCCACGTCGGCCTCGCTGCGCACGCCGCCGCCGGTCTGCACGCGCATCCAGCTGGAGGTGGTGATCGCGCGCAGCAGCGGCGCCAGGGTGTAGCCGCCGTAACGCGCGGCGTCGAGGTCGATCAGGTGCAGCCACTTGGCGCCGGCTTCGGCGTAGCGCGTGGCCAGGGCCAGGGGCTCGGTCTCGTAGCGGGTTTCCTGCGCGTAGTCGCCCTGGTGCAGGCGCACGACGCGTCCGTCGCGAACGTCGATCGCGGGGTAGAGAGTGCTGTTGCCCATGTTCATGCCTCCAGCGCCAGGAAGTTGGCGAGCAGGCGCGAACCGACCGCGGCGGAGCGCTCGGGGTGGAACTGGGCGCCGAAACAGCGGCCGCGCCCGGCGACCGCGGTGAAGCGGACGCCGTAACTGGCGCTGGCCAGGGTGTCGGCGGTGACGGGGGCGGCGTAGCTGTGAACGAAATAAGCCTGATCGCGCTCGCCGATACCGGCCAGCAGGCGTTCGCCCGCGGCCGATTCATGCTTCTGAAGGAGATTCCATCCCATATGCGGCACTCGTACTCCTGGTCCGGGGGGCAGCCTGGTGATACGGCCCGGAAGGAGACCGAGGCACTCGACCTCGCCCTCCTCCGAGGACTCGTACAGCAGCTGCATGCCCAGGCAGATCCCGAGCAGCGGCTGCTGCAAGCGGCGGATCGTGGCGACCAGGTCGAGTTCGCGCAGACGGGCCATCGCGGGGGCGGCGGCGCCCACGCCCGGCAGAATCACGCGATCGGCTGTGGCGATCGTCGCCGGGTCCGCGGTCACTACCGACCGCGCACCCAGCCGCTCCAATGCATAACGCACCGAGCCGATGTTCCCCCCACCCGAATCGATGACAGCTACAACCGTCATCACAAAACTCCCTTGGTACTCGGGAGCTCGCGCCCTTGACGAGCGAGCGCCTGTCGCAGCGCGCGCGCGACGGCCTTGAAGCAAGCCTCTATTTTGTGGTGATCGTTATCACCCTCTACGTTCAGGTTCAGGTTCAGCCCGGCGGTTTCGCACAACGAACGGAAGAAATGCGGCAACAGCTCGGTCGGGAAGTCGCCGACTTTTTCGCGCGCGAACTCGCCCGAAAAAACGAAGTACGGGCGGCCGGAGAAATCCAGCGCGGCGCGCGCCAGGGTTTCGTCCATCGGCAGCACGAATTCGTGCGCGGCCGGCGCCTGACCGCCCTGCTCCGCGCGCGGCTCGAAGCCGTAGCGGCCGATGCCGCGCTTGTCGCCCAGCGCCTCGCGCAGCGCCTGCCCCAGGGCCAGCGCGCTGTCTTCGATGGTGTGGTGCTCGTCGATGTGCAGGTCGCCCTCGCAGCGCAGCTCCAGGGCGAAACCGCCGTGCTTGCCGAGCTGTTCGAGCATGTGGTCGAAGAAGCCCAGGCCGGTGGCGACCTTGGGCTCGGCGGCGCGGTCCAGATCGACGCCGACCTGGATCCGGGTTTCCTTGGTGTTGCGCGTCACCTGCGCGGTGCGCGGGCGCTCGGCCAGCACGTGGGCGATGCCGGCCCAATCCCACTGCCCGCCGAATTCGGCGGTGCGCAGCTGGAACGCGCGGATGCCGAGGTTGGCGGCGAAGCCGTTGTCGGTCTCGCGGTCGCCGACCATGGCCGAGCGTTCCCAGTCGATGCCGCGGTCTTTCATCAGCGGCAGCGCCAGACCGATGCCGGGCTTGCGCGTGGGCAGGTTCTCGGCCGGGAAGCTGGCGTCGATCAGCACCTCGCGGAACACGATGCCCTGGCTTTCGAACACCTGCATCATCAGCTGGTGCGGGCCGTCGAAGGACCAGCGCGGGAACGCGTCGGTGCCCAAGCCGTCCTGGTTGGTGACCATGACGAATTCGTAGCCGGCGTCGCGCAGCTTGAGCATCGCCGGGATCACCCCGCGCACGAAGCGCAGCTTGGCGTAGCTGTCGATCTGGAAATCGGCCGGCTCCTCGATCAAGGTGCCGTCGCGGTCGACGAACAGAATCGGCTTGAGCGCGCTCATGCGGCCACTCCGGCCGGACGCAGCGCGCGGCTCAGCACTTCGATCACCGCCGCGTTCTGTTCGGGCGTGCCGAGGCTGATGCGCAGCGCGTCGCCCAGGCCCGGGGCGTGGCGGAAATCGCGCACCACCACGCCGGCGTCGAGCAGCGCGTCGAGCGCGGCCTGCGCGGCGTCGAAGCGCACCAGCAGGAAATTCGCCTGCGAGGGATAGACCCGGCGCACGCCGGGCAGCGCGAGCAGCGCCTGGAACAGTTTCTCGCGTTCGTTCATCGCGGTGACCACGCGCGCCTTGGTCGCGTTGCCGGGCACTTCGCCGAGCGCGCGCAGGGCCAGATTCACGCACGGCGTGGGCAGCGGATACGGCGCTTGGCAGCGCTGCAGCGCGGCGATCACGTCCGCGTCGGCGATGGTGCTGCCGATACGCGCGGCGGCCAGCGCGTGCGCCTTGGACAAGGTGCGCAGCACCGCGACGTTGCGCCGGCGCGCCAGCAGGCTCACCGCCGATTCGCCGTCGGCGAATTCGATGTAAGCCTCGTCCACCACCACGATGGCGCGGCCGCTCAGGCGCTGCGCCAGCGCGTCGATCGCCGCCAGCGGCAGCAGTGTGCCGGAGGGATTGCCGGGCGAGCACACGAACACCAGCTTGGCCGCTTCGCGCTCGGCCGCCTCGGCCAGCGCGTCGAAGTCGCAGACGAAGCCCTCGGCGCTGTCGCGCAGCGCGACCTCGACCACGCGGGCGCCGTGCAGCCGCGCGCTCACCGCGTACATGCCGAAGGTCGGCGGCGCGATCACGATGGCGTCGCCGCCGGGGCGGCAGAACGCGCGCACCAGCAGGTCGATGCCCTCGTCGCTGCCGCGTCCGGCCAGCAGCTGCTCCGGCGCGCAGCCGTACAGCCGCGCCAGCGCTTCGCGCAGCGCCGCCGGTTGCGGATCGGGGTAGCGGCGCACCGCGCCGTCGCAGTCGGCCACGCTCGGCCACGCCGCCTCGTTGGCGTTGAGCCAGACCCGGCCGCTGCGCTTGTCGCTGCGCGCCGACTTGTAGCCGGCGAAATCGCGCAGGTCGTCGCGCAGCAGGTCGAGGGGATTGTCGTCGCGGGTCTGGGACATGGCGGGTAGGACCGGATCAGTTCGTTCGATTCTGCAATCGCCCGGCGCGCGGCCGGACGGACTACTCAGGCGCGGCGCGCGTGCGCCGTGGCGTCGGCCAGCGCGGCCAGCCGCAGCGCCACCGCCTCGCGGTGCGCGTCCAGGCCTTCGGCGTCGGCCAGGGTCACGGCGCAGGGGCCGATCTCCAGCAAGCCGCGCGGCTGCACTTCCTGCACCGTGATCGCGACCTGGAAGCTGGCGACGTTGAGGCCGCCGGCGTAACGCGCCGCGCCGCTGGTCGGCAAGACGTGATTGGTGCCGCTGCAATAGTCGCCCAGCGCTTCGGGCGCCCAGTCGCCGAGGAACACCGAGCCGGCCGCTTCCACTTTCGCCAGCCATACGCGCGCGTCGCGCAGCGCCAGGATCAGGTGTTCGGGCGCGTAGCGGTTGCTGACCTGCATCGCGGTGGCGATGGAATCGACCCGGATCGAACGCGACTTGCTCAGCGCGGCGCGCGCGGTGTCGGCGCGCGACAGGCGCGCCAGCTGGCTTTCGAGTTCGACATCGACCGCGTCGAGCAGGGCCGCGTCGTCGCTGAGCAGGATCACCTGCGAATCGGCGCCGTGTTCGGCCTGCGACAGCAGATCGGCGGCGACGAAATCGGCGCGCGCGCCGGCGTCGGCGATCACCAGCACTTCCGAGGGACCGGCCGGCATGTCGATGGCGGCGCCGCCTTCCAGCAATGCGACCTGACGCTTGGCCTCGGTGACGTAAGCATTGCCCGGCCCGAACAGCTTGTCGCACTTGCCGACGCTTTGGGTGCCGAAGGCCATCGCCGCGATCGCCTGCGCCCCGCCGATCTTGTAGACGGTGCCGATGCCGCAGCGCTTGGCCGCGCACAGCACCGCCGGATCGGCGCTGCCGTCCTTGCGCGCCGGCGTGCACAGCACCACTTCGCGGCAGCCGGCCAGGCGCGCCGGCACGCCGAGCATCAGCGCGGTCGAGGGCAGCGGCGCGGAACCGGCCGGCACGTACAGGCCGACCCGCGGGATCGGCCGCAGCACGCGCTCGCAGCGCACGCCTTCGGCGGTGTCCAGGGCGTAGGCCGGGGTCATGCCGGCGGCGTGGAAGCGTTCGATCCGGCGCGCGGCTTCGTCGATGGCGGCGCGCAGCTTGGGGCTCACCGCGGCTTCGGCGGCGTCGAATTCGGCCTGAGCGACGGCGAACGCATCGGGCGCGGCGCCGTCGAAGCGTTCGGCGAAGCGGCGCAGCGCGGCGTCGCCGTCGGCGCGCACCTCGGCGAGGATCGTCGCGACCGCGTCGGCGGTGAATTGTCGGGTTTCCTGCGCGGGACGGCGCAGCGCGCTCGCGCGCTGCTCGGCGTCGAGCGCGGCCCACTCGTAGCGTTGCATCGCCGCGCTCATGCCAGCATGCCCTCCACCGGCAGCACCATCAGCCCGCGCGCGCCGGCGCGCTTGAGTTCTTCCAGCCGCTGCCAGGTCACCGCGCCGTGGCACAGCGCCTGCAGCGCGACATCGTCGCCGTTGTCCAGGCGCATCACCGTGGGTTGTTCGGCGTCGGGCAGCAGCGGCAGCAGTTCGGCGAGCAGATCGCGCGGCGCCTGGAACAGCAGCAGCTTGCTGTTGCGCACGCGCAGCGCGCCGTCGAGCCGGCGCAGCAGCAGGTCGGCCAGTTCGCCGCGCACGTCGTCGAATTTGTCGATCGGCCCGGCCAGCACCGCCTCGCTTTCGACCAGGGTCTGCACCGCCTTGAGTTGATTGGCCGAGAGCGTGGCGCCGCTGGAGACCAGGTCGCAGATCGCCTCGGCCTGCCCGAGCTTGGGCGCGATTTCCACCGAGCCCGACAGCAGCACCACCTGCGCGTCCACGCCCTGCTGCGCCAGCCACTGCGACAGCAGCGCCGGGTAGCTGGTAGCGATGCGCTTGCCGGCCAGATCCTGCGGGCCCTGCCACTGCCACGCATCGGGCACGGCGATGGACAAGCGGCAGCCGCCGAAGCCGAGCGCGCGCCATTCGCGGAACGCCGGCGCGCGGCCGTTGCCGCGGCGGTCGCCGTCTTGTTCCAGCAGCACGTTGCGGCCGACCACGCCGAGGTCGCAGACGCCGTCGGCGATCAGGCCGGGGATGTCGTCGTCGCGCACCAGCAACAGGTCCACCGGCAGGGTTTCGCCGTAGCAGAACAGGCGGTCGCGGCTTTCGCGCCAGCTCAGGCCGCAGGCGGCGAGCAGCGAGCGCGCCGGATCGGCGAGGCGGCCGGATTTTTGGATCGCGATGCGCAGGCGATCGCGTGCGGCGGCGCTGGCGGGAGGGCTCATGGACGGTTTCTCGGAGAAGGCGTGGGCGGACGGAGGCGGTGCGGACGAAGACCGGCGCGCGCCGGCGGCGGACGGAACGGGCCGTCAGCGATGTCGCAAGCCGCGGCGATGCAGGGCCGCGGCGTACCCGCCGGCGCCGCGTTCGAGCACCCGCGCGACGCGGCCGATGGTGGTCACGCTGACCTGGGTGCGCTCGTGGATTTCCCGGTACGGCACGCCCTCTTCCAGCAGCGGCACGACCCGCCAGCGGTCGCTCATCGCCTCCAGCTCGGCCGGCGTGCACAGGTCCTCCAAGAAGGCGCGGATCTGTTCCGGCGTGCGCAGCCCGGCCAACGCCGCGGCCAGTTCGGCGAGGGCGTCTTCGGTGGGGGCTTCGACGGCGGTGGCGGTGCGGCGCTTCATGGAGGAGGTCTGGGCGAACGATGGATTGAAGAGAGGCGGCGGTTGGAGCGGGAAACCCGCCGGATCGGACCCTGCCGACCCGGCCCCGGCGCGGGCTCGCCGCCCGGCCGGCGCACCGGCCCGCGTCAGGACGCGAACCAATGCATTAATGTGCTAACGCGTTAATACATTACCCCGCCCGATTCCCGCCCGTCAACCCGGCCTGCCCCGCCCGGGATTTGCGTTAAGACTCCAGGCACGCGTCGTGCGCCGTCCTGCCGGCGCCCTCGCCCCTCCCTACCCGGCGCGACGGCTTGCGCCGGCGCGGTCCAAGGAAGGCTCCGGCCCAAGCTAGATGACTACGACTCCCGCCCGCTCCGCGCGCCCGTCGCCGCCGCGACCGCTGTTGCCGCGCCTGTGGCTGCTGCTCTGCCTGCTGCTGTCGGGCTGGGGCCCGGCGTCGGCGGCGCAGAGCCTGCTCGACCTCGACCGCCACAGCGGCGAGGTCGCCCTGGCCCCGTTCACCGGCTACTACCACGACGCCGGCGGCCGCTTCGCGCTCTCCGACGCCGAACGCGCGCGCATCGAGGGCCGCTTCCGCCTGCTGCCGGACGGCAACAGCTCGTTCGGCTTCCAGCGCGGCGCCTACTGGTTCCACATCGCCGCGCGCAACACCGACCCCGACACGCCGCGCTGGCTGCTGGTGCAGGGCTTCGCGCTGAGCGACCGCATCGACGTCTACACCCGCAGCGAAGACGGCCGCGCCCGCCACCAGATCGGCGGCGACAGCCAGCCCTTCGCGTCGCGCGCGATCCGCTACCGCCATCCGAACTTCTGGATCGACCTGCCGGTCGGCCAGCGCGTGGACCTCTACGTGCGCGTGCAGAGCCAAAGCTCGATGCAGGTGCCGCTGACCCTCTACACGCCCAGCGCCTTCACCGAACTGGCGCGCGACGCCCAGCTCGGCATCGGCGTCTACTACGGCATCCTGCTCGCGCTGTTCTTCTACAACCTGGTGCTGTGGCTGAGCCTGCGCGATTCGAGCTACTTCTGGTATCTGTTCCACATCTGCGCGTTCGGTCTGGTGCTGCTGACCTTGAACGGCCTGGGCTTCGAGTACCTGTGGCCGGATTCGCCGTGGCTGGCCGACCACTCGGTGCCGCTGTCGATCTGTCTGGCGCAAGTGGGCATGCAGCAGTTCGCGCGCACCTTCCTCGGGCTGGCCGAGCGCTGGCGCCTCGGCGACCGCATCGGCCTGGGCATGATCGCGTTCTTCGTGCTGCTCGGACTGATCGCCACGCAAGCGCCGTACCGCATCGTCACCCCGATCGCCTCGGCCGCGGTGTTCGTCAGCATCGCCTGGATCGCGGTGGAAACCGTGGTGGTGCTGCGCCGCGGCTACAAGCCGGCGCGCTTGTTCCTGCTGGCGTGGTCGGCGTTCCTGCTCGGCACCGGCATGTTCGCGGCGATCGCCTTCGACCTGCTGCCGAAGGTCTTCATCACCGAATACGGCGTGCAGATCGGCTCGGCCCTGGAAATGCTGCTGCTGTCGGTGGCGCTGGGCTACCGCTACGCCTCGCTGCGCAACGAGAACGAGCGGATCGTGCGCGAAGCCCGCGACCAGCTCGAACACAAGGTCGAGCAACGCACCGGCGAGCTGCGCACCGCCCTGGCGCAACTGGAAAAAGCCCACGACCGCCTGCGCGAAACCGCCCAACGCGACGGCCTGACCGGCCTGCACAACCGCAGCCACTTCCGCGAAGCCTTCGAATCCTTGCTGCACCGCGCCCGCCGCCAACGCCGGCCGTTGGCGCTGATGATGATCGACCTCGACCACTTCAAGCAGATCAACGATCACCACGGCCACTTGGTCGGCGACGAATGCCTGCGCTGGGCCGCCGGCCTGATCTCGCAAGTGCTGGCGCCGCAGCACGCATTGCTGGCGCGCTTCGGCGGCGAGGAATTCGTCGCCGTCCTGCCCGACCACGACCTCGCCAGCGGCTCGCGCGTGGCCGAAGCCCTGCGCCTGCGCCTGCGCGCGCAACCCTGCCCCAGCCGCAGCCACGACATCCCGGTCACCGCCAGCATCGGCGTGCACGAGATCGCGCCGGATTCGGACTTAGGCGTCGAGGCGGCGCTGCAGTTCGCCGATCAGGCGCTGTATCTGGCCAAGGCCGGCGGGCGCGATTGCGTGCGGATGTGGGGCGCGGCGGCGTGAGCGCGCCAGTTGCGGACATCGCATCGATTCCACCACGATAGGCGACCCTGCTAGACCCGGAGCGCGAATGCCCTACCCTGTGGACTTTTACGGTTGCGCCGGCAGCATGGACGAATTGCTCGGGATGTATAGCGATGGCCTCTACACTGCCGGCGAAGTCAGCAGCGTCTGCATCAAGACCTTAGCGCTGGCCCGCGACGATGCGAAACGCACCGCCATCTGGGCACAAATGCCTCCATGGCTGCAAGATTCCATCAGCGCGATCTTCGCCCGCGTCGACTACGAACACGACGAAACGATTTCGTTCGGCCACTCAGACGACACCCCGAACGAATTCTACGTGCGCGCGCAGCACTGGCATCGCAACTTACGCGCCTGATGCCCGACCCGCCGATCAGGCGGGCGCGTACATCACATCCGAACGCAACGCATACTTCACGCCCTGCTCGACCGCCGCGCCTTCGTGCCAGGTGTCGTGCACGAACAGCAGCGCGTCGCCGGCGCGGGGTTCGACGCGGAAGCCGCGGAACGCGGTGTCGCCGCCGGCGAAGCCGTCGTTGAGGTAGACCAGCAGGGTGAGCTTGCTCAGGCGGCCGTCTTCGCTCCACGGGCCGTCCTTGTGCATGCGGAAACGTTGGCCGGGGCCGTATTTGTAGAAGCGCAGCGCGCGCGGCAGGCCGGCGGCGGTTTCGCCGTCGAGCGCGGGCAGGCCCGCTTCGCTCAGGCGGCGCCACAGCAGTTCGGTCCATTGCGGCGATTCGAACACCACGCGCTCGTTGTTGCGCACGTGGGCCATGGCTTTTTGGCCGCCGTCGGCGGTGCGCACGCCGGCCGGCTCGAAGCCGCGGGCTTCGGCCTGGGCGATCAAGGCCGCGCATTCGTCCGCGGCCAACAGGCCGGCGACGGTGAAGACGGTGTCGGTGTGGTGGATCACGCGCATGGCGGCAGTCCGTGGCCGTAACGGTTCGCACGATACCCGGCCGGAGCCTCTGTAGGAGCGGCGTGAGCCGCGACCGCGAGAATTCAATTACGACGACACCTTCGCCGTAGCGGAATTGTCGCGGTCGCGGCTCACGCCGCTCCTACGGAAAGCAACACGGCTGCGGCCCCTCCCCCTGGAGAGAGGGGCCGCCACGATCAGTCCTGCATCCCCGCGCGCACCGCCGACAGCACGCTGCCGTCGCGCACCAGTTGCACCGCGGTCGCGACTTCGCCGTCGAGCGCGCGGTCGTGGTCGAGGAAGGCGATCGACTCGCGCAGCTTGGCGTGAGCGATCGCCACCGCGCGGCCCGGACGGAACTCCTGCGCGGCCGACAGCTCGGCGCGCAGGCCTTCGACTTCGGCGAGGAAGTCGGCGTGTTCGCCCGAACCCGCCGCCGGGCCGCCGGCGACCTTCGCCGCCAGGGTCGCGGCGTCGGCGCGATCGGCCAGATCGCGCGCGGCGTTGATCATGTCGCGGCGCAGGTCCAGCGCCTGCGCGGCGGTGTACAGCTCCAGCGCCAGCACCTTGCCCAGATCGTCGGCCATCGCCAGCACGTGGCGCGCCTCGTTGGCGCCCATCGAGACGTGGTCCTCGGCGTTGGCGCTGGTCGGAATCGAGTACACCGACGCCGGATGCGCGCGGCTGGACAAGTCGTTGACGATGGCCGCGGCGGTGTACTGCACGATCATGTGGCCCGACTCGGTCGCGTCCTCGTTGCCGATCAGGAAGCCCGGCAGGCCGTCGTTGGTGGCCGGATCGACCAGCTTGTTGAGGCGGCGCTCGGAAATGCTCGCCAGCACCGGAATCGCGGCCTTGACGTAGCTCATCGCCAGCGCCAGCGGCATGCCGTGGAAATGGCCGGCGGAGATCACCTGCTGCTCGACGTGCTCGGCCTGCGCGTCCGGGAACACGATCGGGTTGTCGGTCAGCGAGTTGAGCTCGATCTCCAGCACGCGCGCGGCCTGGGCGATGGCGTCGCGCACCGCGCCGTGCACCTGCGGAATGCAGCGCAGCGAATAGCTGTCCTGCGGCTGATGCTTCTTACCGCCGCGGAACGGACGGAAGCGGGTGTAGAACTTCTCGCGGCCGTGGCGCTGGCTGAACGGCACCCAGTCCCAGCCGATGTCGAAGCTCAGCTGCTGCGCGGCTTCGGTGTCCCAGCTTTGCGGCAGCCACGGACGGAAGCGCGGCACCAGATGGTACGGAATGTCGGCGAGAGTCGAGCCGTCGAGCAGGCCGCGCAGATTCTCGGCCACCTTGACCTGACCCGGATGCGGACGCAGCGCATGCACTTCCGGCGCGAACGCGCCCAGGCGGCCGGCGAAGGCGTCGATGGTCATCGCCGCGGCGAGGTCGGCGGTGTCGAGCAGGTCTTCCAGCTTGTTCAAGGCCAGCACGCCGCAGGCCAGCATCTGCGCGGTGCCGTTGTTGAGCGCCAGACCTTCCTTGTACGACAACTGCACCGGCTTCAGGCCGGCGCGCTGCAGCGCTTGCGCGCCCGGCAGGCGTTCGCCCTCGAAGAAGGCTTCGCCGCCGCCGAGCAGGACGATGGCCAGATGCGACAACGGCGCCAGATCGCCGCTGGCGCCGACCGAACCCAGCTGCGGCACCACCGGCACGATGCCGGCGTTGAGCATCTGGGTCAGCGCCTGCAAGGTCTGCACACGGATGCCCGAGTGGCCGCGCATCAGCGTGTTGATGCGGATGCACAGCATCGCCCGCACGATCTCCGGCGCGAACGCCTCGCCCACGCACACCGCGTGGGTGACGATCAGATTGCGCTGCAGTTCTTCGTGCAGGGTTTCCTGCGAACGCTTCGCGCCCGGCAACTGATCGCGCAGATGATGGGCGCCGAGCAAGCGGTCGGCGTTGCTGCCGAAACCGGTGGAGACGCCGTAGATGGGCTCCTCGCGGCGCACCTGTTCGGCCAGGAAATCGGCCGCGCGCGCCACCGCCGGCAGCTGCTCGGCGGACAGTTCGACCTGGGCGCCGTAAGCCACGGCGACGAGCTGGGACCGCGTCAGCGAGCGGCCGTCGAGTCGGATCTTGTTCAAAGCTGGGGTTCTCCGCATCGCACCCTGGCGATCATCTGCGCGGCGCCGGCGGATCGGCGGCGCGCATACTCGGGAGTCGGTGCGTCAGACAAAAGGAAACCGCGGCCCATCGGGAAGATGGAGACCGCGGCGGGGATGTCGGCTTGCGCCGATGCTGCTGTCGGCGCCGGACGCTGCCGGCGCGACGGATGTCGGCGTTGCGGCGCGAGCGGCGCCGCCTCGCCCCGCGCGCGCACCGGCGGCCGTGCGCGCGAGGCGCGCACGCGGCCGGCCCGGTGGGTGCGCGCGAAGATCACTTCATGACCCGCGACTGCTCCAGCTCGACCCGCAGCGTGCGGGCGAGCTCGCTGCAAGCGACCTCGAACTGGTCTTCGCGGCGCAGGTCCTTGACCGTCGCGGTGCCCTTGGCGATTTCGTTCTCGCCCAGCACCACGACGAAGCGGATGCCGGCGCGGTCGGCGTACTTGAACTGCTTGCCGAGCTTGGACGCTTCCATCACCACTTCGGTGTTGAGCCCGGCCGCGCGCAACTCGCTGGCCAGCGCCAGACACTGCGGCAGGTGCGCATCGTCCATCTGGGTGATCAGCACTTGCACGCTGCTGTCGGCGGTGCTGACCAACTTGGCTTCCTGCAGCTGCCAGAACAAGCGGGTCAGGCCGATGGAAATGCCCACGCCCGGCAGCTTCGACTTGGTGTAGTGGCTGGCCAGATCCTCGTAACGCCCGCCCGAGCAGATCGAACCCAGCTGCGGGTAGTCGTTGAGCGTGGTCTCGTAGACCGTGCCGGTGTAGTAGTCCAGGCCGCGAGCGATGGAAAAGTTCAGCGCGTAATTGGACTCCGGCACGCCGAGCGCGCGGATCAGCTCCAGCACCTCGCGCAGTTCGGCCACGCCCTGGTTCAAGGACTCGTTGCCCTCGCCCAGCGCCGCCAGCTTGGCCAACGCATCCTCGTGCGAGTCCGAGCGCACCCCGATGAAGTCGAGGATCTTGTCCACCGCTTCGCTGGGCAGGCCGAAGCTGGAGCCGATCAGCACGTCGCGCACGTAGTCCACGCCGCGCTTGCCGACCTTGTCGACCTCGCGCAGCACCAGCGCCTGCAGCTCGCCATCGGCCACGCCCTGGGACTCGAAGAAGCCGCGCAGCAGCTTGCGGTTGTTGAGCTCGATGGTGAAGGCGCCGATGTCGAGCTCGGAGAACACCGCGTAGATGCAGGCCGGCAGCTCGGCGTCGTAACGCACGCTGAGGCTGTCCTTGCCGATCACGTCGATGTCGCACTGGTAGAACTCGCGGTAGCGGCCGCGCTGCTGGCGCTCGCCGCGATACACGCGCTGCATCTGATAGCGGCGGAACGGGAACGCCAGCTCGGCTTCGTGTTCGGCCACGTAGCGCGCCAGCGGCACGGTCAGGTCGAAGCGCAGCGCCAGTTCCGGCACCGCGCGGCCGTCGCCGCTCTGCGCGTTGGCGCGCGAGCCGGTGGACTCGACGAAATACACCTGCCGCTCGGTCTCGCCGCCGGACTTGGTCAGCAAGACTTCGGTCAACTCCATCACCGGCGTTTCCACCGGCAGGAAGCCGAAGCGTTCGAAATTGCGGCGGATCGTGTCGAGCATGCGCTGGAACGCGATCTGGTCGCGGGGCAGCAGCTCCATGACGCCGGGCGGGGTGCGGGGCTTGATCAAGACAGACTCCGAAATCACTGCAAAAGGCGCGGAAGGGCGGGCCCGGAACGGATGCGGCGGGCGTCCCCGGGGGACGCGCCGCGGGCGCCGCCGGCACGCCGCGTAGTTTAGCGATTGCGCGGCCCAGGGACGGTACTCGACGGCAATCGCGCACGCATTCCCGCCCGGCGCCGCCGGACGGCGCCCGTGTTGGACTTTGCCGAGACGGCGCGCAGCCCTTTACCACGCGGGTTTCCGGCCATCCGGGACGGCCGCCGCAACCGGAATGAAACTTTTCTGTCGTCCCCTCTTGCACGCCCCCGCCAGCATCGTTAGAATTTGCGGCTCACGAAGTCGGGGTGTAGCTCAGTCTGGTAGAGCGCTACGTTCGGGACGTAGAGGTCGCAGGTTCGAATCCTGTCTCCCCGACCAAATCATTCGTGCGATAAAAGCCGGCCTAGCGCCGGCTTTTTCGTTTGCGCGACCCACTGGCGCGAACGCGCTGCCGCGAGCGCTTCGCCGCCAAGACGGGCGCGCCCTTCCCCGCCCGCGCCGGCGCGATTCGCGCCTTGCCGGAATTCGCCGATCGCCGCCGCGCGCCATCGCGGCCCGCGGCTATGATGGCCCTCTCGACAGCGGGGAACCCGTCATGGAAGAAACGGTGCGCAATCGGTTCGCGCGAATCGCCTTGGCCACGTTGGCGGCGGCGATGCTGGCCGCAACGCTCCCGGCGTGCAAGGTGCAAGTCGGCCCCTCGCAGAAAAAGCAGGCCGAAGCCGTCAACATCGGCACCGAAGCCGAGCAGCGCGAACTGCTGCGCGCGGCCGAAGCCGTGGCGAAGGACCTGGACGCCGGTCGCTACGCCGCGGCCTGGGCCAAATCCAGCCCGACCTTGTCGAAGCAGACCAACCAGGAACAGTTCACGAAAATCATCTCGCGGATGAGAGGCGCGGTGGGCGCGCCAGGAAAACGCAAAGTCAAAGGCTTCGGTTTCGAGAGCGAACTCGACGGACTCGCCGGCCGTTTCGGAACGATCGCGATCGGCACCGAATTCGCCCGGCTCAAGACCGGCGAGGAGAAGTTCGTCTTCGAGCACGTCGACGGCAAGTGGAAGCTGGTGGGCTACTTCCTATCGGGCAAGGTCAAGTTTCCGGCCGACTGAGTCGAAGGCCGCCGCCTTCGGCGCGGCCGCCCGCGCGAGCCCGTCGCGGCCGTGCGCCGTCACGCCGCGACGCGACTCACGCGCCACCCGCCCCGGCGCCCGTCAGGACGCGCGCCGGATCGAAACCGGAATCGACTTGTACGCCGGCGTTCCGCTTTGTTCGTCGTACTCGTCGAGCGCGAGCAGCCCGTTGGCTTCCGGGTAATACGCCGCGACCGAACCCGGCGCGATCTCATAAGCGACCACGGTCTGCCCCTGCAACACACGCGGCGGCCCGCCCGCGTCCGCGGCCACCGCCTCGATATCGACCAAGTCGCCATGCGCGAGACCGAGCCGCTGCAAATCGCCCGGATTCACGAATACCACGTCGCGCCGCCCGGCGATGCCGCGATAGCGGTCGTCGAGGCCGTAGATCGTGGTGTTGTATTGATCGTGGCTGCGGATCGTCGCCAGACGCAGCGTGTCGGCGCCGCCGGCGCGCGGGTCTTCCTCGACGCCGGCGCAGACCAGGAAGTTGGCCTTGCCCGAGGCGGTGCGCCATTCGCGCCGCGAGGCCGGCACGTCCAGGCGGAAACCGCCGGGCACGGCGATGCGCTCGTTGAAGCGGTAGAAGTCGGGGAACACGGCTTCGATCTTGTCGCGGATCAGCGCGTAGTCGGCGACCAGCCCGGCCCAGTCCACTTTGGTCGCGGGCAGCGTCGCCTGCGCGATGCCGGCGACGATGGCGGGCTCCGAACGCAGTTGCTCCGACGCCGGCTTCAGCGTGCCGCGCGAGGCGTGCACCATCGACATCGAATCTTCGACCGTCACCGATTGACGGCCGCCGGCTTGCAGGTCGCGCTCGGTGCGGCCCAGGCACGGCAGTAGGATCGATTCGCGCGCGGTCAGCAAGTGCGAGCGATTGAGCTTGGTCGCCACGTGCACGGCCAGTTCCAGTCCGCGCATCGCGGGGAACACGGTTTGCGGATCGGGCATGGCCACGGCGAGATTGCCGCCGAGGCAAATCATCGCCTTCGAGCGCCCCGCCGCGATGGCCTGCAAGGCTTCCACCGCGTTGTGCCCCTTCGCCGCCGGCGGCGCGAAGCCGAACGCGCGCTCGATCCCGTCGAGCAAGGCGCGCGAAGGAATCTCGGTGATGCCGACGGTGCGGTCGCCCTGAACGTTGGAGTGGCCGCGCAAGGGGCAGATGCCCGCGCCCTCGCGGCCGATATTCCCGCGCAACAGCAGCAGATTGGCCAGTTGCTGGACGTTGGAGGTGCCGTGCCGGTGCTGGGTGATGCCCATGCCGTAGCACACGATCACCCGCTTCGCCGCGGCGTAGACCTGCGCCGCCGCTTCGATGTCGGCGCGGCTCAAGCCCGAATGCGCTTCGATGGTCGGCCACGACACGGTGTCCAAATCCGCGGCCAATGCTTCGAAACCGGTGGTGTGCTCGGCGATGAAGGCGCGGTCGAGCACGCCCTCGCCGCCGCCGGCGACGGCCGCGGCGTCGGCGGCCAGCAGCGCCTTCATCATGCCCTTGAGCACCGCCACGTCGCCGCCGACCTTGACCTGGTAATAGGTCGTGGCGATCGGCGTCGCGCTCAGCGTCAGCATTTCCACCGGATCCTGCGGCGCGGCGAAACGCTCCAGCCCGCGTTCCTTGAGCGGGTTGAACACCACGATGGGCACGCCGCGGCGCGAGGCTTCGCGCAGCGTCGAGAGCATGCGCGGATGGTTGGTGCCGGGGTTGTGGCCGATGGAGAAGATCGCGTCGCAACGGTCGAAATCTTCCAGCGTCACCGTGCCCTTGCCGACGCCGATCGACTGCGGCAGGCCGACGCTGGTGGCCTCGTGGCACATGTTGGAGCAGTCGGGAAAATTGTTGCTGCCGTACTCGCGCACGAACAGTTGGTACAAGAACGCGGCTTCGTTGGAGGTGCGACCGGAGGTGTAGAACTCCACCGTGTCGGGATCGTCGTAAGCGCGCAACGCCGCGCCGATGCGGGCGAAGGCCTCGTCCCAGGAGATCGGCAGATACCGGTCGCTGGCGCGGTCGTACGCCATCGGGTGGGTCAGGCGCCCGGCGTCCTCGAGCGCGTGATCGGACCATTCCCACAACTGCGCGACGGGGTGTTCGGCGAAGAACTCGGGCGTCGTGCGCTTGCTGGTCGCCTCCCAGGTCACCGCCTTGGCGCCGTTCTCGCAGAACTCGAACGACGAGGTGTGTTTGGGATCGGGCCAGGCGCAGCCGGGGCAATCGAAGCCCCAGGGCTGGTTGACCCGCAACAGCGTGCGCACGTCCTCGGCGACCGCCATCTGCCCCTTCAGCGCCCGCGCCACCGCGCCCAATGCGCCCCAACCGCCCGCGGAACCGTCGTAGTTCTTGATTCCGGGCACTTCGTCGTTCTTGGCCATGACAGCGTCCTCCGCCGCGTTCGCGGCTCGATCGCGTGATGCGTCCGCGCCGGCGAAGCGGCGCGGACGCCGAACCTCATGAAACCGCGGGCGCGGCGGCGGCCGTCGCGGCGGGTTCGTCTTCGTCTTCGTCCGATACCTCGGCCAGGAACGTCGCCGACGGCGCGAAGAACAGCGAGCCGGTGACGGCGCGGCTGAAATCGAGCAGACGGTCGTAATTGCCCGGCGGGTTGCCGATGAACATGTTCTCCAGCATCCGCTCGATCCGCCGCGGCGAACGCGCGTAGCCGATGAAATAGGTGCCGAACTCGCTCTTGCTGGCGTCGCCGAACGGCATGTTGTCGCGCAGGATGCTGAGCTCTTCGCCGTTCTCCTCGATCACGGTCAGCACGTTGTGCGCGTAGGACGGCTTGGCCGCGTCGTCGAGTTCGACGTTGGACAGCTTGTGCCGGCCGACGATGCGCTCTTGCTGCTCCACCGGCACCGACTCCCAGCCCTTCAGATCGTGCAGATACTTCTGCACGATCACGTAGCTGCCGCCGGCGAAGCCGGTGTCCTCGTCGCCGACCAGGGCCGAATCCAGCGCTTCGCGATCGACCGGGTTCTCGGTGCCGTCGACGAAGCCGAGCAGATCGCGCTGATCGAAATAGCGGAAGCCGTGCACTTCCTCGGCCGTCGCCACCGCCTCGCCGAGGCGCGCGAGGATCAGCTGGGTCAGCTCGAAGCACAGATCCATGCGCTCGGCGCGGATGTGGAACAGCAGATCGCCCGGCGTCGACACGGCGCGATGGCTGCCTTCGATGGCACGGAAGGGGTGCAGCTCGGCCGGCTTGGGCGCGCCGAACGCGCGCGTCCAGGCCTCGTCGCCGAACGCCAGGATGCACGTCAGGCGCCCGTCGAGATCGCGGAAACCGACCGAGCGCAGCAGCCCGGCCAGATCGGCGCACAGCGCGCGCACGGTTCGCCGATGCTGCGGCTCCGGCCGCAAGGTGACGACGAGGAACACGGCCGAGCGGGTCAAGCCCGCGACGATGGGCTGGGGGACGACGGATGCCACGACTTACCTCTCTGCGGTTCGCATTCGATGAACGCGGACCGCGCCGCGCCTGTGCGCTCGCGGCCCGCGGATTGAGTCAGGCGCCGATGATAGCGCCGCCGCAGGTGAAAACCGCGCGGCTGTGGCGGCCCCACCGGCCGCGGGTTTGAGCCGCGCGCCCGCACAATGCTAGATTCGACCCGGACCTTTACGGACAGCGAGCATGCGCAGGCAAGCCGAACTTCCTGAATCCGACGACGCGGCCGAAGCGGCCGGCGCGACGCCCGCGTGGCCGCGCGAGCCGCTGAACCCGCAGCGCCTGCGCGACGCCGAAGTCGCCCAGGCCCAGGCCGCGCTCAAGCGCGAGCTGGTGCGGGTGTATGCCTTGTCGTGCGGGGCCAGCCGGTCCAAGGGGTAAGCCCGCATGGCCACGCGCACGGAACGCGCGAGCGAGCGCCGGGTGATGTGGCGCGATGCGGCGACCTCGCGGCTGATGTACCGGCTCAATATCGCCGGCGCCAGCGTTTACGGCGGGTTGAGCGTGTTTCTCTCGTCCACCTATGAGCTGTGGGGGCCCGACCTCCCTCTTGGCCACCTTGTTCCCGAAGCGGCGTCCGTCGTCGTCGCGATCTGGGGCGTGCTCGGCGCCCTGCTCTGCCTCACCGACCTGCGACTGCGCACGCGCGCCGACCGGATCGCGTCCTTGCTGCCGTTCGCGCTCGCCGCCTTGTCGGCCTGGATCTGCCAGCAACGCTATTGGCAGCAGCTGTGACCCGCGCCGCTCACGCCAACTCGCGCTGCGCCTCGCGTTCGCGCAGCAAATCCCCGACCCGCACGAAGCCGTAACCCTGCGCGCGCAGCGCCGGCACCAGCTCGCGCACGATCTCGACGATGCGCGGCCGCGGCCGGCCATGATCGTCGTCGCCGTCGTGCAGCAGCACGATCGCGCCGGGATGCGCCTGCGCCAGCACCGCGCCGCTCACGCAATCGACGTGTCCGGGCGCCTCGGGCTCCAGCCAATCGCAAGGATCGATCGACCACCCGGCGACCGTGTAGCCGTGCCGCGCCAGCAGATCGACCTGATCGGCGCGGATCTCGCCGAACGCCGGCCGGTACAGCCGCGCCGACAACGCATCGGCGCCGGCGCGGCGCAACTCGGCGGCGGCCGGCGCGACTTCGTCGTGCAGCAACGCCTCGGCCTGCAGGCCGCTGGCGTCGGCGTGGCTCATCGAATGGTTGGCCAGCTCGTGGCCGTCGGCGAGCATGCGCGCGCTCAGCCAGGGCACCGCGCGCAACAAACGGCCGATGCAGAAGAACGTCGCCGTCACCTGCAATTCCCGCAGCGTCGCCAGCAAGGCCGGCGTCGCCTGCCCCGGCCCGTCGTCGAAACTCAGCGCCACCGCACGATGGTGCGGCAAGCCGCGGCCGAGGTAGGCGCGCGGGCGTTGGGCGAGAAACGCGTGATAGTCCATGGCGCCTCAGCGGGTCATCCAGCTCTTGCGGCCGCCGCGCAGTTCGTCGAGCAGGCCGATCAGATTGGCCGGCAGCAACAGCACGTCGATGACCGTGTTGTAGACCGACACCAGCAGCAGGTCCAGCGGTCCGAGCTGCAGGCGTTCGCGCGCGTGCAGCACCGAAACGAAGTTGAGCGCGGCCATCAGCAGCCAGTTCAGCGCCGCCACCGCGAGCAGCGCGTGGCTGCGGTAGAGCAAGGCGCCCGCGGCCGCCAGCAACAGCGTCGGCACCAGCGCCGACTGCGCCCACAGCAGCCACCACGGCAGCATCTTCATCGTGCGCGGCCACGAGATCCGCCACGCCACCCGGAACGACTCCAGCCGTCCGCGCGCCCAGCGGCGGCGCTGGCGAAACAGGCCGCCCAAGGTGGTCGGACAGATCGTGTAAGCCACCGCGTCGGGCGCGTAAGCGATCGAATAGCCGTGCGCCAGCGCGCGCCAGGTCCAGGCGATGTCCTCGACCAGCCACTCGCCCCAACCGCCGAGTTCGCGGATCACATCGGTGCGGTGCAGCGAGAACGCGCCGGCGACGACGTTGACCGAGCCGAGCTTGCTCTGCACGTAACGGATCGCCGCCAGCGCGCCGATGTGTTCGTAGAACTGCAGACGATGCAGCCAGGATTGGTCGCGCCCGGCCGGCACGATCAGCCCGCAGGCGGCGGCGTGGCGCGGCGAGGAATACAGCGCTTCGACCGCGCTGCGCAGCGCGCCGGGCAGGATCACCGTGTCGCTGTCGATCACCGTGACCACTTCCGAACCCGACGACAGCCGCGGCAGCGCCGCGTCCAGCGCCAAGCCCTTGGCGCCGCCGTTGCGTTCGCGCGCGATCAGCTCGTAACGCTTGCCGTGCGCCTGCTCCAGCCAGCGCGCGACCGCTTCGGCGGTGGTATTGGTGGAGCCGTCGTCGACCAGCAGCACTTCCACCGGGCCGGGGTAATCGTTGCGTTCGATCGATTCCAGCGTGCTCAGCAGCGAGTCCTCGGGCTCGTTGTAGAACGGCACCAGGATCGACACGAACGGATAGCGCGCCAAGGCGCGCGGCGGCGGACGCCGCAGCCGCCGCCAGCACGCCCAGCCGATCAGGAACAGCAGGCAGGCCAGCAGGATCAGCGTGGAGAAGCCGACGACGCCGGTCAGCACGAATTGGCTGAGCGCGAACTGATCGGGAACGAACGAATCGAACATGAGGCGGCGCATCCGGCGAACGCGGGCGCGGCAACGCCGCGCGGATTCGCGCGTGCGCTGCGGCTCGCAGGGGTCTGATTGGCAGACCGGACGCGTCGATACGGACGGCCGCGAAGCGGCGCCCGCACGCCTGGTGCTGAAGCTTGCGGATGAAGCGGACGGAACGACTGCGGGGGAACGCTGGAATGCCGCGGAAGGACGCTCGCATCGGGCGCCGCGCGTGCGGCGATCGCTCCGATCGAACCTCCGACGCCGTCCGCGCGGCGCGAGCGCGATGCGTTGCCGCGCTTTCGCAACGAAGAATGAAAGCAGCGCACGATTTAATCTGTGACGGCGCCATGCAGTTCCGCGAACGCTGCGCGTCGCCGCTCGACACGCGTTCGCGCATGAGCGAAAAATCGACGCGCCCGTCCGCACTCGAGCCGCCGTCATGAATCCGACATTTTCTGCGTCCGCTTCTCCCGCGTTCCAGCCGCGCTTCGACATCGGCGCCAGCCGCATCGACTGCGGGCGCGAGCCGCATGTGGACACGCACCAAGGCGCCGACGAGCGCGCGACCTGGCCGCTGCTGGACTACTCCGATTGCGAACCGACCGAGGATCAGGCGGCGATCAACCGCTGGCTGCAGGGCGCCGCGCTCGACGGCCTCGACGTGCTGCACGTCGGCACCGGCAACTCCTCGGTCGCGCGCCTGCTCGACGGCCGCGCGCGCGTGGTCTCGGTCACCGTCGCCCGCGGCGAGTTCGAGCACGCCCAATCGCTGGGCCTGCGCGACTACCGCGTGCACCTGCTCAACAAGCACAGCCGCGACTTCGCCGAGCGCTTCGCCGCGTCCGGCTTCGACTGCGTGCTCGACAACAATCTGGCCAGCTTCGCTTGCTGCCAGCGCCATCTGGAACGCTACTTCGACGCGCTGGCGCGGCTGCTCAAGCCCGGCGGCTTCGTGCTGACCCACTGGCTCGGCATGCAATGGACCCTGGATGTCGGCGTGGACGACGTCGAGCCGGTGTGGCGGCTGGACGCGGCCAAGCTCGAAGCCATCGCCGCCGCGTTCGGCTTCCAGGTCCAGCGCGAAGGCGAGCTGTTCTTCCTGCGCCGCCCGGCGCGGACCTGAGCGCGCCGGCATGAGCGCGCGCCGCGGCGCGGCCGCGCGGCTGCTGCGGATCGGCCGGCGCGACCCGCGCGCGGCGTGGCTGTTGCTCGACAATCTGATCACCACCTTCGGCGCCGCGTTCACCTTGATCGCGCTGCCGTTCCTGGTCATGCGCCTGAGCGGGCGCGCGCTCGATCTCGGCGCGGTGGCGGCGATCGAAGCGCTGCCGAGCCTGATCTTGCTGTTCGGATTCCGCGGCGCGCTCGACCGCTTCGACCCGGCGCGGCTGCTGTGGTGGTGCCGCGCCTGCTATGTCGCGATCAACGCCGTTCTCGCCGTCGCCACCTGGACCGGCGCGATCGGCATCGGCCTGATCTACGCGATGGCGCTGATCGGCGGCTGCGTGTGGGCCTTGGCCTACCCCGCCGGCCGCGCGTGTTTCGGCCTGTACCTGCGTCGCGGACTGCTGGCGCCGGCCAACGCGGTGTTCGCGGTGGTGTCGGCGGCGGCGAATCTGGCGATGCCGATGTTGGCGGGCGGGTTGATCCTCGCTGCGTCGGGGCCGCATAGGCTGGCGGCCGCGTTCGCGGTCGATGCGGTGTGCGTCGCGCTGTCGCTGCCGCTGATCGCGGCCTTGCGCCGGCGCGGGCCGGTGCGCGGCGGCGATGCGGGCCGAACGCAAGCGACGAACGCCGACGAACGCTCGGCCGCGCGCGACATTCCGCGCAGCTATTACTTGTATCTGCTCGCCACGACGCTGCTCGCGGTCGGCCCGATCCAAATCCTGCTGCCGGTGCTGTTGGTGCAGCGCCACGATCCGCGCTATCTGGCGATCTACGCCGCGCAATTCGCCGGCATCGCCTTGGCTGCCACCATCGCGGCCCGGCGCGCGCCGACCGCGATGGCCGCGACGCTGCAAGGCATCGTGCTGTGCTGGCTCGCCGCCGCCTGCGGCTACGCCCTGCTCGCCTGGAGCGGCCGCGCCGATGCCGAACACGCCGCCTGGATCGCCGCCGCCCTCGCCTTCGGCCTGCTCGCCGGCGCCTCGAATCACTACGGCATCCGTTCGTTGTCGTGGCTGCAACGCAGCGCCGACGCGCGTCGGATGGGCCGCGAAATGACCTGGTTCTCCGCCGCCACCATGGGCGCGACGCCGCTGGCGACCTTGGCCGTGGGCGCGATGATCGACCGCCTGCGCTGGACCGGCGCGGCGCAGTGGCTGGCGCTGGCCTTGCTCGCGGCGGCGCTGCTCGCGGCGCCGCATCTGCTCTGGCTCAAACGCGCGCAGACTCCGGGCGCGATCGCGCCCGGAGCCGCCTGACACCGCCGCCGTTCAGCGCGGCGATTTATCGTCGAAGCCGTACATGAAGGTCGCCGGCTTGCCGGTGGTGTAGCCGTAGGAACCGAACGGATCGGCGATCGCATCGAGCGGGTTGCCGGTGCCGTCCCAGTTCGGCTGCCCCAGCGAGTACACGCTCGCGCCGACCGAGGACAACGCGCCCAAGGCCGCCGGCTCGTCGCCCGCCGCGCCGTAGTAGGTCACGAAGCTGCGCGTCTGCCCCGGCGCCAGCGCGCCGAAGCGGAAGTCGATGTGCGCGCCGCGGTCGCCCGGCCCCAGATCGGTGAACGGCCCCGAGGTGCCGCTGTTGGCCGCCAACGGATTGAACGAGTTGAAGCCGTTGTTGTTCCAGGCCAACACATAGCTCGAAGAGCCGGCCAGGGTGATGTACTCGTTGAAGGTATTCGGCGGCACGTCGTAATCGATGCCGCGCGTATAGCGCAGATCGTTGACGGTCTTGCTGCCGTTGTTCTGGATGCTCACGTCCACCCGGTACAGATACGGCGTGGTCGACGGCGTGAACTTATGGGTGACGCGGAAGGTGCCGCCGACATCGACCACCGACACCGCGGTCGACGGCGTGTAGGCGAACGACACCGGCGCCACGTTGTTGGTCCCGTAGCAGCGCGAGGTATCGCCGGTGATGCCCAGATCCGCGCTGGCCACGCCCCAACCCTCGCACGGCGAACCCGGCGAGGCCGCGTCGCCGTTGGTCGGCATGTAGCGCAGGCCCACCAGCGAACCGCCGTTGGTGCCGCTGGAACGGCTGATCGCCGGGCACTCGACGTTGAGATAACCGGTCTTGTGCACGCCGAGCTGGACGATGCCGTTGTTGATCACGCCCGGGCAGTTCTCCGGCGGATCGACCTCGCAGGCCAAGCCTTCGCCGCGCACCGCTTCGTTGGGCACATCGACGAAGTGGTACGGCTCGATCTTCATCGGCTGGCTTTCCAGCCCCTGCGGCTTGAACTGGACGATGGAGACCTTCGGCGTCCACGCCTTCTTGCACAGCGTCGCCAGCGCCGGATCGGTCTGCACCAGATACATGTCCTGCGGATCGCCGACGCCTTCGCGGTCGGTGAAGGTGCTGCCGGCGGCGACCACGCGGTCGTTGGACTTGCGGTCGATCGACACCAGCATCTCGCGCCCGCCGCCGAAGTAGTTGACCATCATCGGCAGATAGGGATCGAGCGCGCCGGGATTGGCCGCGAACACCGCGCCGAGTTCGGGCGTGCCGCGGGTGCCGGCGACGATCAGGCCGCCCGCGCCGCCGTCGATGTTGGCCGCCTCGACCACGTCGTAGGCACGGAACGGCTGGCCGTTGGGATCGGCCCACAGCGACTGCGCCAGCACGTTGCAGCTGCCCGCGGCGAAGCGGGTCAGGTAGGCGCGCACGTCGCCGCCGTCGACCTTCGAGTTCAAGCCGACCAGCACCGATTGCCCCGGATACTGCCGTCCGCGCAACGCGGTGACGCCGTGGAACAGCGCCTGCGACTGATCGGAGTTGTTGAGCGTGGCGCTGCACACCGGCGTGCCGTTGAAGTCGGTGCGGAACATCAGCGCGCTGCTGAGCCCGCTCGGCGACACCGAGTTGCCGGCGACCACCAGATCGGTCGGCGCGCCGCTCGCGGCGATGTTCTCGGTCAAGGCGCGGAAGCGCAGTTCCGGCCAACGCTCCAGGCCGTCGTACCACTGGTTCCACAAGGCGTTGCCGCCGGCGTCCAGGCGCGCGATGCGGCCCCACTTGCGTCGGCCGCCTTCGCCGATTTCCTCGCCGGCGACGATCAGGTCGAAGCGGCGGTCGCCCGCGCCTTCGATGATGTCGTAACCGGTGGCCTGCTGATCGCGCTTGCCGTTGTCCAGCAACGTCGCCCACACCGGCTTGCCGGCGCAGTCGATCTGCAGCACGTAGATGTAGTTGTCCGGGCCGAACTGCGCGCCGCCGGTGACGGCGAAGCCGCGGCCGGTGCTGAGCTCGACGATGGCCTGCCCGACCGACTGCTTGCTGTCGCCGATGCGGTAGGTGTTCTGCCACATCGCGCGCGCGTTGTTGTCGACGCGGGTGACCTGTACTTCCTTGAAATCGCCGCGGATGCGGGTGCCGACCAGGATCGAGCCCTGGCCGCCGCACACATTGACCGACTTCACGTCCTCGCCGAACTCTTCGCTGTCGGCCTCGCCGTAGTACGACTCGAAATTCTGGGCCTGCGCCAACGGCGCGGCGAGCAGCAGGCCTGCGGCCAGCAACGCGGCGTAGCGCCGCGAGCCGGAACCCTTGCGTCCCTTCCTGTCCATGTCAGCCTCGTTGCGGATCCAGTCCGCGCTGTGGCCGGCGCACCGTGACCGGCGTACCGGCGAAGTGGGCTTGCGGAAAACGCGCGAACCTTCGCGCGCTCCGACCTTAACGCGGCGCGCGGCGGCGGCGAAGGGCCGGCGCGGGCACGAAGCGGGACGCAATGGGAAGATTTCGCAACGCGCGCGGGCACGCGGCGCGACGTGGGTGGCGGATTGGGGTTAAAGCGCGCGGTGCGTCACGGGTTGCGAGGAGGCGTGAGTGGCGCCGGCGATTGCGTTGTCGCGGTCGCGGCTTGCGCCGCTCCTACAGGGAGCCCTTGCGCCATTCGCAGCGCTTGTGCCCGCCCGCGCTTCGCAAACCGCCTGGGCTACCTGTAGGAGCGGCGCAAGCCGCGACCGCGCCCCCGCAAACTCGCCGCGCCACCACGAGGCCTTACTTCGCCTCGCCCAGCAACTCGACCTCGGCCAACTCGATCCCGCCCGCCCCCTCGCCCACCAAACGCAACCGATAACGCGAAAACGCCTGCGGCGCCGCGATCGCGAACGCGCGCGTCTGCCGCCGCCACGGGAAATTCTGATCGCGCCGCTCGTCCAAGGTCGTCCACTGCTGCCCGTCGTTGGAGCCTTGCAGCGCCCACGCCGCGGCGTCGCCGGGCTTGTCGGACGAGGTCAGCGTATACATCCGCACCGTCGCCGCGCTCTTGAAGTTCCAGCTCAACAGCGGCATCGGCATGTTGAGCCGCGCCGAGGTGCCCGCGTCGTCGTCGAACAAGGCCGCGGTCTGCTTGTTGTTGAGCCCGGCGACGCTGGCGTTGTCGCGCCGCGCCAGATCGCGCAGCGGCGTCGGCGTTTCGCCGTCGGCGCTCAGCGATTCGGGCAAGGCCGCGGCCGCGCTGCCCCAGTTCGACGGGGTCGGGCCCATCTTGAATTCCAGCAGCGCGCCCTGCGCCAGACGCGCATGCGGCAAGGTCAGCCGCTCCCACGGTTCGCCGTCGATCTTCAGCGACTGCACGTAGCGATTGCGTGCGCTCACGCCCGGCGCGCGGATCTCCAGCCGCTTGCCGCCTTCCAGCGCGATGCTCATGCGCTCGAAGCGCGGCGCGCCGATCACGTACTCGGGCGAGCCCATCCGCAGCGGATAGAAACCGGCCGCGCCGAACAGCCACCACGCCGACATCTCGCCGTTGTCCTCGTCGCCCGGATAGCCCTGGCCGATCTCGCCGCCGGCGTACAAGCGATCCATGATGTCGCGCACCTTCTCCTGGATCCGCCACGGCTGCCCGGCCATCGCGTACATATAAGGAATATGGTGCGACGGCTGATTGCTGTGGCCGTACTGGCCCATGCGCACGTCGCGCGCTTCCAGCATCTCGTGGATCACGCCGCCGTAGCTGCCGGTCTCGAACGTGCCGGGCGTGGAAAAGAACAGGTCCAGCTTGTTGCCCAGCGCGATCCGCCCGCCGTACAGCGCCGCCAAACCGGCGCCGTCCTGCGGCGCGTGGAAGGCCATGTTCCAGGCGTTGGTCTCGGTGTAATCGCCGCCCCAGCGGGTCGGCTCGAACTCGGTTTCGGTCGAACGCCAGCGGCCGTCGCGATGGCGCCCCATGAAGAAGCCCAGGCGCGGATGGAACAGATTGACGTAGCCCAGCGCGCGGTTGCGGTAGTAGGCCGCATCGTCGGCGTAGCTGTCGCGGTAGGGATCGTCCGCGCCGGCCTCGCGCGACAGCGCGGTCGCCAGCGCGCCGATGGCGAAATCGTTGATGTAGCCGTCCATCGACCACGACAGCCCCTCGTCGGTGCTGTCGTCGGTGTAGCCGCGGAAAATCGCCCGCTCGATGCCCTTGCGCCCGGTGCCGGCCAAGGGGCTGGCGGTGGCCGCGTTGCGGATCGCGGACTGATAGAACCCGCGCACATCGAAGTTGCGCACGCCCTTGAGCCAGGCATCGGCGAAAGCGACATCCGAGCTGGTGCCGACCATCAGATCGGCATAGCCCGGCGACGACCAGCGCGCGATCCAGCCGCCATCGCGGTACTGCTGGACGAAGCCGTCGATCATCTCGCCGGCATGGGTCGGCGTCAGCAGCACATACGCCGGCCACGCCGTGCGGTAGGTGTCCCAGAAGCCGTTGTTGACGTAGACCCGGCCGTCGGCGATGCGCGCACCGCTGCGTTCGGCGCTGCTCTCGCCCTCGGGTTTCACGAACGGGCTGGCGTATTGCCAGCGCGGCTGCTGCGCGCTGCCGGTGTTCTCGCTGCCGTTGTTCGGATACAGGAACAATCGATAGAGATTGGAGTACAGCGTGGTGCGTTCGTGCTCCGGCGCGCCCTCGACCTGGACGATGCCCAACTGCGCGTCCCAGGCCGCGCGCGCGCGTTCGCGCACGCTGTCGAAGCTGTCGTCGGCGGCGATCTCCAAATCCAGATTGCGCTGCGCCTGCTCCAGCGAAATCAGCGACGTGGCGATGCGCATCGTCACCTGCCGCGAGCGGTCGCCGCTCAGATCGAAGCCGTACCACGCGCTGATCCGGTCGCGCCCGGCCGCGCGCGGCAGGCGCTCGCCCTCGACCACCGGCTTGTCGAAACGCGCATAGACATACAGCCGTCCGGCGCCGGCGGAGAGCTTGCTCTTGTTCTCGGTCCAACCGCTGAGCGTGCCGGCTTGCTGGTCCAGCACGATATCGCCGTGCTCGTCGCGCTGATCGAACAGCAGCCGCCCGCGCCCCTCGGGATAGGTGAAGCGCAGCATCGCGGCGTGATCGGTCGGGGTCATCTCGGCGACCATGCCGTTGTCGAAGCGCACCGCGTAGTAATCGGCGCGCGCGGTTTCCTGATCGTGGCCGAAGCTCAGCGCGCGCTTGCCGCGGTCGAGTTCGACCGCGCCTTCGCCCGGCGCCGGCAGGATATGGAACGCCTGGCGGTCGCCCATCCACGGGCTGGGCTCGTGCGACAGCGCCAGCGCCTCCAGGCGCGGCCGGTTGGCCTCGCCGTTGCGCTCTTGGTACTGATAGATCCAGTGCGAACCGGCGTTGGTGGTCGGCGTCCAGAAATTGAAGCCGTGCGGCAGCGCCACCGCGGGGAAATTGTTGCCGCGCGAGAAGCGCGCGTTGGAATTGCTGCCGCGGCGGGTGTCGACGAACTCGCTGGGATGCTTGGCCGCGAGCTTGCCGAGTTCCTTGTCCTTGCGCAGCGGCGCCGGCTCGATCCGCACATCGTCCAGATAACCGCCATAGGCCGCGCCCGCCGCGCCATCGTGCACCAGCACGATCTTGCGCACGCGCTTGCCCGCGGCGAGATCGCCGATGCGGCTGCTCACCGCGTTCCATTGATCCGGATACAGCAAGCGCGCCTCGCCCTGGCCGCGCGCGGTCAGCGCGAAGCCGTAGCGGTCGGCCGGCTTGAGTTGCGACAGGCGGGTGCCGTCGTCGAATTCCAGGTCGATCGCGACGAAGGTCGAGGCGTAACGCAGATCGTCGAGCTGGCTCGCCTTGGCATCGAGTTGCCGCGCCGACAGCGGAAACAGGCGATACGACAGCTCGCTGTCCTTGGCCACCGGCAGATCGACCTCGAACACCTGCGCGCGCTGCTCGCCGCCGCCTTGGCCGTCGTAACGCAACGAGTGCAGACCGGTGAAGCCGGCCTCGGGCTTGGCGGTCAGCGCGGCCGCGGCGGGCGGGCCACCGGCCGGGCGCAGGCGCGGAACGCCGCCGGCGAGCAGCGCCGGGGCCGGCTCGGCCGGCTCGAACGAACTCCAGAACACCCGGCTCTTGGCCTGCGCCGGCGCGCCCAGAGCCAGCGCCAAGGCCGCGGCCAAGGCCGTTACGGTCGCGTCCGCGCGGCGGCGGCCTCGGTTTACCGACATGTCTGCTGCTCCCTTGCCCCGGACCCGGGTCCGATTCGCGCCGCACGGTTCAGCCCGTACAGCCTGTCCCCAACGACGCCGATCGACGCCGTCCCTGCTTGCTTCGCACCGATTTGAATCGATCTAAAAGCGCCTTGTCAAACCGCGGCGCAGCACGCTAGACGCCCTCTTCACCGCACAAAAATACAATCAAAACAACGGCTTGAATTACAAGAATCAGTTGCCGTCCGCGGCCACTTGGCACATCTTTTGCGTCCACACCTTAAAATGTGACTCTTCTCACATTTTTATCGATCCCGAAGCGTCCCCCGGCCCAACGGAACCCGGTGCCCATGCCTATACAGCGTCCCCTCGCCCTCGCCGCCGCCCTCGCGGCGGTGATCGCAACCTGCCCCACAACGTCAGTTTTTGCCGCACCGCGGCAAAATTCCGATCCCGCGCCCGCCGATCCCCTGCCCGAGATCGAGCGCCTGCGTGAACAGCGCCAATGGCTGCCCGCCCTGGCGCGGATCGAAGCCGCCCAGGCCGCGCGCCCCGGCGACGACCGCCTGTACCGCCTGCAAGTGCTGACCTTGGCGGACCTCGGCGGCGCCGAGCGCGCGTGGTCGCTGGCCCAGGCCAAGCCGCAGCTGTTCAACGCCGACGAGCATCAGCGCCTGAACGCCGACCGCTTCGCCCGCCGGGTGCTGTGGGGCACCGCCTACCCGCAAAGCGAAGCGCTGCGTCTGGAAGAAATGCAGCGCACCCGCGAGCTGCTCGCGCAGAACCGCGCCGCGCAGACGCCGCAGCAGCAACAGGCCGACCTGCGCACGCGCTTCGACGAACTGGTGATGCTCAACCACCTGGAGCGCCACGCCGACGTGGTCGAGCGCTACCGCGAACTCAAGGCGCAGAACATCGAGATCCCGATGTACGCGCTGGCCAAGGTCGGCGCCTCGCTGCTCGCCGCCAAGCATCCCGAAGAAGCCGCGACCGTGCTGGAAACCGTCGTCCAGCAATGGCCCGAGGACGAAGACTCGCAACTGCAGCTGGCCTACGCCTACTCGGAAAGCGAACGCTTCGACGACGCCGATAAACAGCTGGAAAAGATCAAGCAAGCGCAGCCCGCGTTCGTGCGCGTGCCCGGCGCCAAGGAAAGCCACCAGAACCTGCGCCACTACGACGCCGACAGCCAGCAAGCGATGATCCGCCTGTACGGCGAGGACACCGTCGGCGCGCAGCAGCGCCTGGAACAGATGGCGACGATCGGCCCGAACAACCCGGGCCTGCAGTCGGACCTCGGCGTGCTTTACCAAAAGCGCGGCTGGACCGACCGCGCGCTGGAACGCTTCCGCATGGCGCAGACGATGGAGCCCGACAACGTCTCCGCGCGCGTCGGCCAAGTCGGCGGCCTGCTCGAACACCAACGCGTCGACCTCGCCCGCCCGATCCACGACCAACTGCTCGAACGCCGCGCGCGCGACGTGCAGGTCGAACAGATGGGACGCTCCTGGGACAGCCGCCTGGGTTGGCAATGGCAGGTCTCCACCGCGTTCGGCCGCAGCGATTCCGACTCCGACCGCGGCGCCACCGCCTCGCCGCTGGGCTCGCGCGACGCCACTCATAAGGTCGAAGTCGCCAGCCCCTTGATCGGCGATCGCTGGCGCTTGACCGCGCACGCGCAAGACGCCTGGGCCGATTACGACAACGGCGACGGCGGCAAGGACCGCGTCCACGACCGCCGCGCCGGCGTCGGCGCGCTCTACGCCTACGACCGCCTCACCCTCGGCTTCGGCGTCGACCGCAGCAACGACCGCTGGCTGCCCAGCGGCGACCGCACCGGCTATTACGTCGACGCCGGCTGGCGCTTCAGCGACGTGCTGCAAGGCACCGCCTCGTGGTACGCGACCACGCCCGACGCCTCGCTGCAAGCGCGCCGCAGCGGCCTGCACGCCGACGCGCTAAGCCTGGGCTTGCGCTGGACCCCGAGCGAACGCAGCTCGCTCGCCGCCACCGCCCAACAACTGCGCTACAGCGACGACAACACCCGCACCGCGTTCGGCCTCAGCGGCGTGCAACGCCTCTACACCCGCCCGCACCTGCTGATCGACGGACTCGCCGACGTGTTCGCCAGCCGCGCCAGCCGCACCGGCGCCGACATTCCTTACTTCAATCCCAGCCGCGACGGCTCGCTCAACCTCGGCCTGCGCATCGACCACCTCGCCTGGCGCCGCTACGAGCGCCACTTCCGCCAACGCCTGACCGTGCAGGCTGGGCCGTACTGGCAGGAACACTTCGGCAGCCACTGGGTGCCGCAAATCCGCTACGAACACGAATGGCGCTTCGGCACCGGCCGGGTGCTGGATTACGGCGTGAACTGGTCGCGCCCGGTCTACGACGGCATCCGCGAAGACCGACTGGGATTCGACCTGAGCTTCCGCTGGGGAGAGCAATGAGCATGACGCACGCAACCATCCACGCCGCGCTGCGCCGCGCCTTCGCCGCCGCCCTGCTGCTGGCGCTGCCGCTGGCCACCTTGGCCGCGCCCGCCGCGCAAGCGCCCGAAGACAAAGACCTCAACGCCGCGCAAGCCGCCGAACGCGAAAACCGCGGCGACCAGCTGCTGGTGCTGAGCTACCACGACGTGCGCGACGACGTCGCCCGCAAGGGCGACCCCGACGCCTACGCCGTCAGCACCCAGAACTTCGCCGCCCACCTGGACTGGCTGTCCGGCCACGGCTACCGCCCGGTCTCGCTCAGCGACGTCATCAAAGCCTCGCGCGGCGAAATCAAGCTGCCGCCCAAGGCCGTACTGCTGACCTTCGACGACGGCCTGCGCAGCATCTACACCCACGTCTTCCCGCTGCTGCGCGCGTACAACTACCCAGCCCTGATGGCGGTCGTCACCCACTGGGTCGATCTGCCCAAGGACCAAAAGGTCGACTACGGCCCGCGCATGTTCACCCACGACGACTTCGTCACCTGGGACCAACTGCGCGAGATGCAGGCCTCCGGCCTGGTCGAAATCTCCTCGCACAGCGACAACCTGCACCGCGGCATCACCTCCAACCCGCAAGGCAACACCATGCCCGCGGCGATCACCCGCGAATGGGACGCCCAGGCCCAGCGCTACGAAACCGAAGCGCAATACCTCGACCGCGTGCGCCGCGACCTCACCGCCAGCAAGAGCAAGATCGAACGCGAACTCGGCGTCTCGCCGCAGTCGGTGGTGTGGCCGTACGCGGCCTACAACAGCCAGACCAACGACATCGCCGACAAGCTCGGCATGAGCGTCACCTTCGACCTGGAAGGCCGCCACCAGACCGTCGGCCGCGACCTGCACGGCCTCGCCCGCCTGCTGGTGTTCGACAACCCCACCGTGCAGGACCTCACCTACGAACTGCGCCACGACGAGGAACTCGACGGGCTGCGCGCGCTGCAAGTCGATCTGGACTACGTCTACGACCCAGACCCGGCCCAGCAAGCGCGCAACCTCGACAAGCTGATCGAACGCATCAAGCAAGTCGGCCCCAGCCACGTGTTCCTGCAAGCCTTCGCCGACCCCGACGGCAACGGCTCGGCCGACGCGCTGTACTTCCCCAACCGCCGGTTGCCGATGCGCGCCGACCTGTTCAATCGTGTCGCGTGGCAGATCAAGACCCGCGCCCACGCCAAGGTGTTCGCGTGGCTGCCGGTGCTGGGCTATGAGCTGCCCGACAAAGCGCTCGACGCGCAACTGGCGATCAAGTCCACCAACCCGGCCGAAACCCACCGCCTCAACCCGTTCGACCCGCGCACGCGGCAGATCGTCGCCGACATCTACGAAGACCTCGCCGTCAGCGGCTACACCGAAGGCCTGCTGTTCCACGACGACGCCTTCCTGCGCGACGACGAACTGCGCGGCATCGCCCCGGACGCGCCGGCCGCGCGCACCCAGGCGCTGATCGACTTCACCCACGAACTGATCCGCGCCGCCGGCAAATGGCGCCCCAAGCTCATCACCGTGCGCAACCTGTTCGCCGGCCCGGTGCTGCAGCCCAAGAGCGAAGCGTGGTTCGCCCAGGATCTGGCCGCGTTCAACACCGCCTACGACTACACCGCGGTGATGGCGATGCCGTGGATGGAGAACAGCCGCGACCCGCAGCGCTGGATGGACCGGTTGGTCGAACGCGTCAAAGCCTCGCCGCGCGGCCTCTCGCGCACGATCTTCGAACTGCAGACCGTGGACTGGCGCGACAAAAGCAAGCCGATTCCGGCCGACCAGCTCAAGCGCATGGCCCGCCGCCTGCAAGCCGACGGCGCGCGCCATCTGGCGTGGTACCCGGACGACTTCATCCAAGACCGCCCCTCCACCGCCGACGCGCGCGAAATCATGTCCGCGCGCGGCTTCCCCTACCTCGAGAAGTAATCGCCCGACACCCGAACGCGTCCGCCTAGCACCGAACGTTTTCTCGATCCCCAACGGGCGCGCGGCCAGGACCGGCCGCCGCCCCAGGAGCGTCGCCGCATGAGCACCCACACCAGCCCCCTACTGACCGCGCTGTTCCAATTCGCGTTCTACTACCCGATCGTGATGTCGTTCTTCTGGATCGCGGGCGGGCTGTATTACTACTTCCGCCGCGAGCGCAGCGCGCGCGGCCGCACCGACCCGCCGCCGCTGGACGCGGCGCCGTTCGTCAGCATCCTCATCCCCTGCCACAACGAAGGCGACCACGTCCACGAAACCATCGGCGCCGCGCTGGCCCAGCGCTACCCGGATTTCGAAGTCATCGCGATCAACGACGGCAGCCGCGACGACACCGGCGAACAACTCAACCGCCTCGCCGCGATCCACCCGCGCCTGCGTGTCGTGCACCTGGACCGCAACCTCGGCAAGGCCAACGGCATGCGCATGGGCGCGCTGGCCGCGCGCTCGGAGTACCTGGTCTGCATCGACGGCGACGCCTTGCTCGACGAGTACGCCACCCACTGGATGGTCTGGCACCTGTGCTCGGGCGCGCGCGTCGGCGCGGTCACCGGCAACCCGCGCATCCGCAACCGCTCGACCCTGCTCGGCCGCCTGCAAGTCGGCGAGTTCTCCTCGATCATCGGCATGATCAAACGCGCCCAGCGCGTCTACGGCCGCATCTTCACCGTCTCCGGCGTGATCTGCGCGTTCCGGCGCAGCGCCCTGCACCGCATCGGCTACTGGTCCGACAGCATGGTCACCGAAGACATCGACATCAGCTGGCGCCTGCAGATGGACCACTGGGACATCCGCTACGAACCCAACGCGATGTGCTTCATCCTCATGCCCGAAACCCTCAAAGGCCTGTGGAAACAGCGCCTGCGCTGGGCCCAGGGCGGCGTCGAAGTGCTGATGCGCCACAGCCGCGACCTGTTCTCGTGGCGCAAGCGGCGGATGTGGGCGGTGATGGCCGAATACGTCGCCAGCGTCGCTTGGGCCTACATCATGGCCTTCATCATTCTGCTATGGGCGGTCGGCCTGTTCGTCGACCTGCCGCCGCAACTGCGCGTCACCACCCTGCTGCCGTCCTGGCACGGCGTGATCCTGGCGCTGATCTGCCTGCTGCAGTTCGCCGCCAGCATCATCATCGACCGCCGCTACGAAACCGGCGTCGGCCGCAACTACTACTGGATGATCTGGTACCCGATGGCCTATTGGCTGTTGAGCTTCTTCACCACCGTCACCGCCGTGCCCAAGGCGCTGCTCAAACGCCGCGGCACTCGCGCCACCTGGGTCAGCCCGGATCGGGGGCTGCGATGAGCAACGGCAACGAACGCACGCCCGACGACGCCGCGCCGCCCGCGCGCGGCGCCGACACCGGCCGCGCCGCCGACGGCTTCAGCCGCCCCGCGCACAGCACCGCGGCGCCGCCGCGCACCGTCAGCGCCGACGCCGAACCGACGTCCGCGAAAAAACGCGATCCGCACAAACACGACTCGCGCCTGATCCAAAAACCCGGCTCGCAACACCCCGTGCCGCGCACGCTGTGGGGCGTGGTCACCGGCGCGTTCTGGCTGGCGTATTTGTACTTGTGGATGCCGGTGCTGACCTTGGTGCTGTGGCTGCTCGGCCTGCGCACGGTCGCCTCCGAACTGTACCTGCGCACCCACGAAGTCGACCCGTTCCTGATGCTGGCCCTGCCCGCCACCGCCGCCGCGGTAGTCGCGCTGCTGCTGGTGTGGGCCGAGTACAACCGCTGGCGCTTCGCCGGCAACGACGCCGAACGGCGAACGCGTCTGCCCGACGTCACGCTCGACGAAGTCGCGCAAGGCCTCGGCGCCAGCGCCGAGGTCGCGCAAGCGCTCAACGCCGGCCGCGTCAGCGTCCTGCACATGGACCCGAACCACGCCGTGCCGCTGTCGGTCACCGCGGTCACCCCGACCCCGCCCGCGCAAAACCCGTTCCCGCCGCTGCCGCCCAAACCGCGCTTCGCGCGCACGCCCACCGAACCGAACAACCAATGGCTGCTGGTGGTGGCGCTGGCTTCCATCGCGGTGGTGATCGGCGTGCTCATCATGGTCTCGCACGGCTACCGCCAGATCGAAAGCGCCGCGCCGGTGCACGGCCTGGAAGGCGCGCCCGGCATGGACCGCCCCGCGCTGCCGGCGAACGCCGAAGGCCTCGGCTTCATCGGCCCCGCCAACGAAGCCCCGCCCGCCGCGACCAGCGACGCCACCGCTCCCGTGCCCGACACCGCACCCGACGCCGTCGCGCTCGCACGCGACGCCAAAGCCCGTCGCGCCGCGCAGGCCCGGCGCAAGAACGCGGCCGTCGCCAACAACGCCAAACCGCGCCCGCTGCCCGGCTACAGCCCCAAGCCCGCGTATCCGCTCGACTCGCTGCGCCAATCCGAAGGCGGCCTGGTCACCCTGCGCGTGCAAGTGTCCGCGCAAGGCCTGCCGACCAAGATCGACGTCAGCCGCCGCAGCGGCTTCCGCTCGCTCGACCGCGCCGCGGTGAGCACCGTGCGGCGTTGGAAATTCGCGCCGGCCGTGCGCGACGGCAAAGCCGTGGCGGCGGTGGTGATCGTGCCGGTGGAATTCAAACCGCGCGATTGACGACCCGCTCCACCGCCGTACCGCGGCGCGCGCCGGCTTACGGCGCGCGCCGCTGCGCGATCGCATCGGCGATCTGATCCTCCGACCCGCCGCCCATCACCAGCCCGCCGATATCGAAGGTCGGCACCGTGCGCACGCCCTTCTCGCGCGAGGCGGCGATGCGCTTCTCGCTCTCGGCCTGCTCGTACGGATCGGCCAGAATCGCCGCGGCCTCCGCGTGCGCGAACCCGTGCTTCGTCGCGATGTCCGCCAACCCGTCCTTGTCGGAAACATTGCGGCCATCGACGAAGAACGCATGCATGAACGCCTTCGCCAGCGCGCCTTGCGTCCCGCGCCCGCGCGCATGCCGCAGCAGCGTGTGCGCGTGCACGGTGCGGAAGATCAACGGCTGCCGCTCGAAACTCAGCTTGAGCTCCAGGCCCGACGTCCGCGCTTCGGCCTCGGGCTTAGCGAAGATCGCGCCTTCGTTGGCGATGTCGAAACCGCGCGAAACGAAGTAGTCCGCCAGCTTGTACCCCTCCGGCGGCGCGGTGGGATGCAACTCGAACGGATGATGCTCGACATCCACCTCGAGGGTCGGGAAACGCTCGGACAACACCTTGTCCAAACGGTGCTGCCCGATGGCGCACCATGGGCAGACGATGTCGGAATACAAATCGATTTTCAGCGCGGGCATTGCAAGAGCCTCCATGCGGCGGGGGTCGTCGAGTCGATGGCCGCGCACGCGGCCACCCTGAAAGGAACGTCGATCCGCAGCCGATCCGTGCCCCGGCCCTGCGGAAAGCGGCGCAATGGTAGAACGCCGCAGCGACGCGGATCGGTGTCGGCGGTCAGGAATCGCTCACGCTTGCCCAAGCCCTTCGCCTCGCCCATCGCGACGCGGCGCACGAGGTTCGCGGCCGCGCGCGACGGACGAAGACCGCGCACATCGGCATCGTGATACGCGGCACGGGAGCAGCGAGATCGCGGCACCGTACTGGACACAGGCGTTGACGGAAACCGCCCCGCAGGCGACGAACGCCCCCGGCTTGAAACGAAGACAGGCCGCTTCCGAGCGTACTCGCCGCGCTTCGCATCATCGTCCCAACGTCGCAGCGACCGCTTTGCGCAAGTCGGCTCGGACACAAGGCTTCCCGCGGAGGATGCAGCGAAAAGATCGGAGCCCTGGCCGAGATCGAAGCGCGGCCAGCGGCTTACGGACTTAACGCTGCGATCCCACGATTGGACTGAGCTGGATTTTTTCGACGCTGCCGACTTCCAACGCAACGACCTTCCCGCTGCCGGCGGGGCATCTCAGTTTTCCGTGGAAGGTCGCACGAAACGTCTTGTTCAAATATTCCTGTGGACGCCAAACATGATTCTTGACGGTCGCGATGGAGCGTTGCCGGGATTGCGGATTGAAGTCGAGTCGAATGCCCTTCTTGGAGCCCATAGCGTCGACCAGCCATGCGCCCTCCCTGCTGGCTTCCAGATACGCGTTTATGTGCGCCACACGTTCCACGCACCTAGGCGCCAACACCTCCGCCACTGTCTGCGGCCTTTCGGATGCAACCGCGCCGGTTGCCATGACCCATGCCGCCAACGTCAGCCATGCCTTCATCAGCAACCTCCCCCTGATTTGCACCACGACGCCGTCGAGCGGTCTGCCGACTTTTCTATCGCGTCCGCATCGAATCCGCCGGCCGCGGTCCAGACCCCGGAGCCCGCATCCTGGCCCAGCCCCTTGAACAAGAGGGCTTCAGCAGCATAGGCCCTTTTCTCGCCGAGTTTTCGTCCGAGGACGGTGCGGGCCATGCGGGGATAAAGTTCGCCAACGCGATGCGATTCAAAAACACCGGATGCTTGCACCCGCCGCATTCCGATGGATTACTGGCGCCTCCCACCGGAGAACCGTCCATGTCACTTGAGCACTGGCTCGCATTCGTCGCCGCATCGGCCGTCCTTCTCGCCCTCCCCGGCCCCACGGTCTTGCTCATCGTCTCCTATGCCCTGGGCCACGGCCGCAAGGCCGCGACCTCCACCGTCGCCGGCGTCGCGCTCGGCGACTTCACCGCCATGACCGCCTCCATGCTCGGCCTGGGCGCGCTGCTGGCGGCCTCGGCGACGCTGTTCACCGCCCTGAAATGGATCGGCGCGGCCTACCTCGTCTACCTCGGCATCAAACTCTGGCGCGCGCCGGTGTCCGCGGGCGCCGCCGACGAAACGGCCGCCGACGCGCCGAAGGAACGGCCGCTGCGGATCTTCCTGCACACCTACGCCGTCACCGCGCTGAACCCGAAAAGCATCATCTTCTTCGTAGCGTTCCTGCCGCAGTTCCTCGACACCGCGCGGCCGCTGCTCGGGCAAATGCTGATCTTCGAACTCACCTTCCTCGTGCTCGCCACCGCCAACGCGACGCTGTACGGTCTCCTGGCCGCGATGGCGCGCCGCTCGATCCGCAAGCCGCGCGTGCAGCGCACGATCAACCGGGTCGGCGGCTCGCTGATGATCGGCGCCGGCGCGCTGGCCGTGGGGTGGAAACGCGCGGCGGCCTGAAAGCCCGGCCGCACGCGAACGACGACCCACCGCCCCCTGACCCCACTGAGGCCTCCCATGACGACTATCGCGCTGCTCGCGTCGATGCTCATCGGCGGCGCGGACGCGGACGAACGCGCCGCGCACCCGACCATCGCCTACAAGATCCTGACCCGGCCGGAAACCGAAGCCCTGCGAACCCACGGCCGCTTCGCAGGCTCGCCCGCCGACCTCGCCGACGGCTTCATCCACCTGTCCACCGCCGAACAACTCACCGGCACCGCCGACCGCCATTTCCCCGGCCAGACCGACCTGTTCCTCGCCGCGGTGAACGTCGAAGCCACCGGCGAAACGATGAAGTGGGAACGCTCGCCGCGCAGCGGCCTGATCTTTCCGCACCTGTACGGCGTGCTGGAACAGCGCTGGGTGATGTCCTTGGCGCCGCTGCGGCGCGATAGCGAAGGGCGCGTGGTGGTGGGAATATCCTCCGCTTCACCCGACGGCCCATCCCCCCCGGCGTGAAGTAGCGCGCTAAGCGGAAACAAAAAGCCCCGCCATCGGCGGGGCTTAGTACAGCGATGCGTGCGTTACGACGCGTGGGCCTACCTCTCTCTGCGCGGAGGGCGAACAATCACGGTGCCGCCGCCCGCACTGCCGCCGCTACCCGGCGCGACGCTGCCGCCACCAGCCGCGCCGCCGCCCCCGCCCGAGCCGCCTTCGCCGCCTCCACCGCCACCCCCGCCGGCCGGCGGCTGGATAACTTGGTTGACCGGCACTTGAGGACCGCCGAAGTAGTTCTGCGGGTCGTCGCTGCGCGTGTAGTTGACACAAGCGACCTCATTGCAAACGACAAGAACGTCTCCGCTCATCTGCCTGTAGTTCGAGTCCTTCAGAAGATTGCGGTCCACCGTTCTCAAAAACTCCAATGTCGGCGCGTCCGGCGCCGGCGATTGCAGACGGCACGACGTCATGCAGCGGTACGCGCCGTAGATCCCCGCCTTCCCCTCTCTCACGCTGCCGGCATAAGCATAAATTCCGGCAGACACCGCGAGAGCCGCCGACACTCCCAGCAAAACGACACTTGGCCTACGCATCCAATGCTCCTAGTTCTTGCAACAGTCTGAGTACAACTCGCTGGCCAAAGCATCGGCTTCGACCTTCTTCCCATCGGGAATCCGGCTGGCTTGGTAATCCATGGATTCGCGGGAAATCGTGCCCGGTGCCGACATCTCGACTAAGCGGTAATACGCGTAAGAGCGCATCGGATCCTTTGCCAACATCACGCCGCTGTCGTACGCGCCCGCGTACCACATCATGGCCTCGATGTTGCCCTGCCCGACCAACGCGCTCATGTAGCCATTGGCCTTCTGCTTGTATCGCTCCAAGCCAGCGGGGTCCGCCAGCATGTCCGTCGCGCTGCGAAAGAAAACGCCCGGGTTGCTGGCGTACAGCATCTGCGCCACCGTATCGCCGCCGTCGGCGGCTTGTTCCAGCCACTTTGCTTGCTCCGAAAGCAGTTCCGCGGAAGATGCGCAGTCCTTCCGGATACGCTGTTGATCGGCGATGTACGTGCTTCCAGACGCGCCCGCGCGTTCGTACGCTTCGGCCGCCTGCTCCATCGCCGGAACGCTCTGCAAATTCGCGCACTCGTACAGCTTCAAGTGAATCAGCAGCGCCGCGCGCGCGTCGCCCGCCTCGGCCCGCGGGCGAAGCTGAGCGACCACGTCCCGCGCGTTTCCGGAAGGAGGAACGACGGTCTCCGCCCCAGAGTGAGCAGCCTTGCGTCCATCGACGCCGCGACGGCTGGCACGTCCCTCGCGGCCCTGCGGATCCGGCGCAGGCAAGGCCGATCGTCCGTTCGCCGCGTCCGCGCCGTGAACGCCTTCCGCTCCATTCGCAACGAGGGTATCGGCGTTATCGGAGACGGCATACCAACATCCAATCAGTACCAGCAGCGCGCCCCCAGCCATCCACGCCACCCGGCCCGACCCGCTCCGTCGGCCAACACTCTTCATGCGCGACTCCCTTCTTTCCGATCGTCGATTCGACCAGCCAGTGCATTTCAGCAAAGAAAGGGCGAATACCGGAACCCCACCCGGAGGTTTTGCCGAATCAGCCCGCTATTCATTGCGATCCATCATGTCCTGTAGATGGGAAAAAGGACGATTGGCGGGCCTTCGCGAGATCGCGACACGGCACGGGACGCTCGCCATCGGCGCAGACCGATCCGAGGCCGACGAAATCCCCCGCGCAGAACCGCCCACCAGCAGCCGCCCCGTGCCCGCGTCCGAACCGTCGTGCACGCCCCTCCCGATGGCGCGACGCCTCGCCCCTGACCGACCGCGCGAGGCTTCTACGTCAGTTCCATTGAAAACGCAGCGAACCCCACCGCCCCGCAGCCCGAAAAAATCAAACGCTTCTGAGACGCACCGATCGACCCACCCGCACGCAACGGAGGCGATATGCGCACCAAAGTGAAAGGCAGCGAACTGAAGGCGGCCGCGTACGCGGGAACCTACGTGGTGGCCCTCGCCTGGGACACCCACAACGGCAAGGCGCCCACGCGCCCCGACCTGCTCGGCTTCGGTATCGAACGCACCGAGTTCGACGTGGCCGGCGCCGAAGTCGAACGCTATTGGCTGCGCGGGATCAAGCGCTTCCAGAACAAACACGAAGAGCTGCCGCCCGGCACCCTGGTCTCCACCGCCGAGCACCCGGTGCAAGGCTTCCAATGGGCCGATTACACCGCCAAGAGCGGCACCCGCTACCGCTACCGGATCGTGCCGATCCACGGCACCGTCAAGAACCCCAAGCCCGACGACGCCGCGGCCGTCGAACTCGAGGTGACCTGCGAACTGGAAGGCGACCAACTCACCGACCCTAACGACACCGCCGTCCGCCACGACGTCTTCTTCAACCGCGGCGTGATCGGCTCGCAAGCCTACGCGCGCAAATTCGAGAACCGCGAACCCGACCCCGACAACCCGCGCTCGCCGGAAATGCAATGGCTCTCGCGCGGCCTGTTCGAAGCGCTGGTCCGCTTCATCGGCCTGGCCGGCGACGGCATGGGGCTGCGCGCCGCGCTCTACGAATTCCACTACCAACCGGTGGCCAACGCCTTCACCAAAGCCATCGAAGCCGGCGCGGACGTGAAGATCGTCTACGACGCGGCCAGCTCCTACAAGACCGACAACGAAGCGACCATCGACGCCTCGGGCCTGCGCGACCACGACGCGGTGATCGGCCGCACCGTCAGCGAAGGCATCCGCCACAACAAGTTCATCGTCCTGCTGAAAGGGGACACCCCCATCGCGGTGTGGACCGGATCGACCAACGTCTCCGCCGGCGGCATTTTCGGCCACTCCAACGTCGGCCACATCGTCTGGGACGAAGACGTGGCCGCGAAGTACCTCGACTACTGGCAGCGACTGGCCGACAACCTCACCCCGACCAAGCTGCGCCCGCACAACCAGACCGCGACCCCGGTCCCGACCGGCAAACCGCCCAAGCGCTCGGTCACCCCGCTGTTCTCCGCCCGCGACGGCAAGGACGAAAACACCACCCTGCAGTGGTACGCCGACCGGCTCGCCGAAGCCCGCGAAGTCTCCTGCACCACCTTCGCCTTCAACATCGACGACACCTTCCAACAGGTGCTGAGCCAGGACAACGACGTCATCCGCTACATCGTCAAGGACGACCCGCTGGGCGAAACCGAATCCATCGGCAACGACCGCGACGTGATCTTCGCCGCCGGCGCCTACCTCGACCGCGACGCGCTGTCGAACTTCCTCCAGGAACGCTCGAACCCGCTCAACCGCAACCGCTACATCCACAACAAGTTCATGCTCATCGACCCCTTGAGCGACGACCCCCTCGTCATCACCGGCTCGGCCAACTTCAGCAAGCCCTCGCAGCGCATCAACGACGAAAACATGCTGGTCATCCGCGGCGACACCCGCGTCGCCGACATCTACTTCGGCGAATACCTGCGCGTGTTCGACCACCACTACGCGCGCTACATCGTCCGCCTGCTCAGCGACGCCGGACGCTCCGACCCCGACGCCGGCTACCTCAAGCCGCGCGCCGCCGACTGGGTGCCGGCGCACTTCAACCCCAACAGCTACAAATCCAAGCGGCGCAAGTACTTCGCATCGCCGAAGAAGTGAGGCCGGCCCGCGCCGACGCACCCCCGCTCGCCCGCGCGCCCCGACGCGGACCCACAAAAAAAGCCGGAGCGAATCGACGCTTGCAGCGACGATCCGCTCCGGCCTTGGGCCGGCGAGGTCAGTCCGACGAGGCCGTCGTCGGCGCCGCCTTAGCCGAACTGCGATTGAACCGCGCCGACAACATCTGCCGCAGCGCCTCCAAGCCCTCGCCCTTGCCGGCGATCTTCAAGAAGGCATAGCCCTCCAGCGAGTTGGTCATCAGATCGCTGCCGATCGCGGTGTCGGTATCGCGCACCCGCTCGTGCAAACGCGTCAGCCGCAGCGCGCGCGGACGCAACGCATCGAGCAAGCCCAAATCGCGGCGCAGCTCGCCCACATCGAAATTGCGCGGCAGGATGCCGGGGTTCTCGTTCATCACGTTCACCGCCTGACGGCAGAACGCTTCGGACTTGTCGCCCATCTTGGTCAACTGGCGGCGCTGGTCCGGCGTCAGCGCGATCAGCCCCGCCAACTGCGTTTCCAAGACGGACAGCGCCTCATCGATGGCGGCCAACGATTCGGCGGAAAGGGTCAGGTCGATCAGATTCTGGCTCATGGCAATCCTTGCGATGGGTCGGTAAGCCGGCCGCGACGGCCGGCCCGCGCAGCCTAGGACGCCGCGCGCGACGCGCAGCGCCCCCGACGCGACACCCGCCACCCCCAACGCAAACCGCCATGCCTCGCGCGTGCCCCGCCGACACCCGACCGCGACACCGCACGCCTCACCCGCGCCACAGTCCGCTTGCCCGCAACGCGCAGCGCTTTGCAGCCGCAAGGCACATCGCCCCGCCCGCAAGCCTTATCGCCGCAAGCGCAAGCCATCGCCTCCCAACCGCGAACCCCAAGGCTTGCACGCAAGGCCGAACGCCTTGCAAGCGCAACGCGCCAACCGCGGCGCGCAAGAATCGGCAGCCCGGGCGCGAAGCCAACCGCCTCGCGGCCGGGATGCGCGGCACCGCGGCCCGGGCGTCGCGGCCCGCGGCCGGACCCACACCGCCCGCGCGCCGAGCCGAACCGCCTCGCGCCCGGCCCGTTTCGGCCCCAACGCGAGACGTTTCAGGCGACGACCGCAGCGAACCGGCCCACCGCCCCACCCCTCGCGACGCACCGCTGCCCCTGGACGACTCGCGACCGCCCCAACGGCGGTCGCGACCGACCGTCCACGCCTCAATGCAACCGCCGCGCCCCCGACGCCCCGGCCTCGCCCTCCCCATCCGGCGACCACACACACGCCTCCACCACCGGATCCAACCGCCGCGCCAACGCCTGGAACACCTCGCGCAACAACCGGTGATCCGTCCCGGGCGGATACCCGACCTCGATCAACACCTCGGGCTGCAAGGTCCGCACGATCCCGTGCAGTTCCTGCTGAAACGCGGACAGCGCTTTGAACGCATCGACGGACATGACCACGCCTTCTTGCGGGGGTGTGCGGTTGGGCTTGCGAGGCATACGTGATACTCCTCCAAACGACAGATGTGAAAAATCCCACCATTGACGAAGGCGGGTTTCGCTATGTGTTTGGGAGTTTCGACGCTCCTTGATCGCAACTCTGCAGAACAGGCTTACAACTGTCAATAAGACTTGTCCGAGTTCATCGCGAAATCACGTATACGTACAAAAGCATTTCGGCGAGGCGCACTAATGTCGTTGATGTGCGCTTTCGCCCCAAAACAGCCCTTCCTCGGTAGAGTTGGTGTCTACGGGAGCTTGAGTAATTCAAACTACAGCAGCTTTTGCAGATAGACTTGATCGAGAAGTTGATCATCTCGGCATAACCACTAGCGGACACGTAGGCTCTTGAGTACGCCTGAAGATATCCAATCTGTCGCCAAGGCGGTCAAGCCGGCAATAAAGACGGCCGCCATTCCGCGTGCTGGTTATGAGTATCAGGATCTGGCCGGAATCGAAATTCTACTCCGGCACTACCGAGACCCTGGCTTATTCAATTGGGTAAAGCTAGAAGCGGACGATAGCCAGTTCAAAGCTCTCGACGACGTTGTGGCGGAGCGAGTCGATGGGTCCTACGAGTTCGTCCAGGTCAAGTTTACGGTTGACTCGGAAAGGTACGAGCTCGACTGGCCCTGGCTTCTTGAGAAGTCCGGGAAGGGGACTTCCATGCTTGCGAAATGGGCGACTTCATTAGCCCGCGTAGCCGCCATGGGGCGGATTCACTCTGCTTGCCTGAAAACAAACCGACTCCCGTCTGCTGGGTTCCGGAAAGGACTCGTCGGCAATCGAGTTTCGTTAGGCAAGCTCGACGCAGGACTGCGGAAATCGATAGAGGCTGAATGCGGCGGTCAAGCCGAAGCTGAGCTCTTTTTCAACTCGTTCGATTTCTTGGGCGAACAGCCAGATTTTCAAGACTACGAGCGACTGCTTCGAGATCAAATTGTGCCGTCAGATACCGACCCACTTGGATGGGTCTATTTTCGACACCACGTGCGCACATGGGCAACCAACAAGAATCAACCGTCCCCTGGTGGAAAGATTCTTCGGGAGCACGTAACCCAGGTGATCAACAAGCGCAGGCCTCAGCCTCTGCGCCAGGACTTTGTCGTTCCTGACGGATACCAGCCCCCAAGCAGCATCTTTTACGAAACCATCAGGACCCGGCTTCAGGACAACAAATCAACCACCGTTCTTTGGGGTACACCAGGCCGTGGGAAAAGTACTTTCCTGAGCTATTTGACGCTGAAACTCCAGAAAGAAGGCGCTGCGGTCCTCCGCCATCACTATTTCATTCCAGCGGAGGAAGACTTCTCCGATCGAACATCCTTTGCTGATATTGCAGCTTCCCTACTCGAACAACTTGGCGCGCGGCATGCCGAAGCGATGGACGGAGTCTCCGACAACGAGCGAGACTTTCGGCGATCTATCAAAGCAGCCGCCGCTAACTTGGCCAAGGAGGACAAGCGCCTCTACATCGTCATCGATGGACTGGACCATGTGTGGCGGGACAACAGGCGGGTAGATCAACTCAATCACCTGTTCAATGAGCTTCTTCCGCCTCCGGAGAACGTGAGCGTCATTGTAGGAACGCAGCGAGTTCCCGATGAGCAACTACCGAGCAAGCTATTGACGCTCGCAAGGGATGAGGATTGGCAGGAGATTCCTGCCATGGAACAAACATCTGTTCATAGTTGGCTTGCGCTCATGAACGAGGTCAGGCCACTACTGCTGCGCTTTGACCCAACTCCGGACCGCAGAGCTGAGTTGGTGAGTGAAGTTGCCGAAGCTCTCTTCCAGATTAGCCAGGGGCATCCGCTGCATCTGATCTACGCGTATGAGCAGCTTGTTCGCGCTGGAGTACCGATTTCTGCCGACGATGTGAAGGCCCTGGCCCCCTGCCCGGACGGCGACATCAAGACCTACTACCAAGGTCTTTGGGTTCGACTGACCCCCACGGCGAAGAATGCCCTACACATGTTGGCGGGATCCGGGTTCCATTGGCCCAGTCTCGGCATTAGACAGGTACTAGGCGACTTCAGCGAGATTGATCACCTTCTCGAGCCGCGCCGTTTTGGCATGGTGCCGTTCCATTCCAGCGTGTTTGCTTGGGTTCGAGAAAGGCCTGATCACGACGAATCGTATGTCTCGCTATTGCCGAAGATCGTGGATTGGCTTGAGAACGAAGCCCCAGAGTATTGGCGATGGGGATGGCTATGGCTGACTAAGGCGCGAGCCGGCGATTTCGCTGATCTGATGGCTGGAACGAATCGTGACTGGGTGGTTTCGTCGCTCTCGAGCGGTTGGCCTCCAGAGCAGATCGAGAGCATTCTGAAATCGGCGGAAGAGAAGTGTTTCCTTGACGGAGACCTTCCCGGTACCGTTAAACGTCGCAGTCTTAAGACGCGCGTGTCGAACGGTCGAGATTACCAAGCGCGAGACTTTTCTCTGTTTCTCGCAACTGCGTTAACAGTCTCCAAGAATCGCCAGCAGACGCTCAATCTTATTGACGCCCCCTTCGAGCTTTCAGACGAAGAGGTTGGCGCAATCGGGCGATGTGGCCTTACCGAGTTGGCATCGGAAACTCAGCCGGCCTGCCTAAGTGAGCTAGGGCGACGCATAAACACCTGGATTTCACTGCGCCACCGCCCGTATGCGGAGTTCACCAAACTCATTGATCAGCTAATTGCAGTTAGCGCGCAGATGGGGGCTACCGATGTAGAGCGAGTCCTGAGCTTTCTTCTCGGGTTCGAGGAGCCCGATCCGTACATTGCCAAATTGATTCGCTCGTTAGGGAATGCTCGAAATCTAGCGGGACTCCAACTTGCGCTGACGAAGCTGCAGGATGATGCCTGGGAAGAACATCGGACCCTTGCTTGCGATGAAATCATCAGAATTGCTGGATCAAATGGAGCGGACGCGCGGCAACTGATCTTAAGCGGGAATGGGCCCATTTCACCCTTCGCGGCCTATTGGTTTCTTAGCAGAGGCTTCGATCTGCCATCTGAAGTACGTCACGCCGATGTACCGACCGAGCTCATACAGGGTCGCTACACGTACGGAATGAGAGAGGAGGTGGCCGCCTTCTTTTGGGATTCATTCTGGTCCGCGCTATACGTAGCAATGCGTGCTGGGGACGCGCCGTACACCTTGATTCCACGGGATCTAGGGGGAGAAGAAGGCTGGATCGGAGTGGGATTGGCTCAGCTCGAAGAAGTTGCGGCCTCGATTGCTACAGGCGAACTCAAGGCGGACTTTGCGGCTGTGTACTTGGGATCAGCAGATATTGCGGCGGTGTTGCATGGCCCGTCGCCAGAGGAAGACTACACACAGTACATCGCGTATTGCGAGGCGCTTCGCAGGATTGCGTTAGACCTCCACCTTGCGACAAGTAACGGGACTCGAGTATCGGTGGCTACTTTCGAAATCGCGAGAGGCTCCGTACATTGGTCCGACGAAATCTGGGTTGCGCGTACCAGCGCATCCCGGGCCCCCGTTCTAGAGCCGGCTGCAGCTAAGACGATGCTGACAGATGAGGCCAATCGGCTTGTATCTAAGGTTGTGGAGTTTAGCGAAAGGTCTGAGCGATGGACTCTGTTGGCCGATGTAGCGAAGCTCTATAACGACGCGGAGCAACAAGCCTATCTGCGCCACGCAGCAGAATGCGTAGTCGGGTACGGGTGGAGGAAGGACCTGGGTGCGTTTGAAGTATTGGACGCCATTTCGTGGGTTCACTCCAAAGATCCTTCGAACACACGCAAATGGCTGGAAACGACTGCGCCGATAGTTGATCAGATCACGGAGTTTACGGATGGGGACGAGACCGGTCACGTCAGGTCGGAGCTCATTGACGCCGTGAACAAATGTCTCTCGGAGTTCCTGCCAAGCCTTTTTGAGCATCACGTTGATGAGGACGAGCACAGGTACGCAGACGAATGCATCATCGAATACGTAGGATCCATGGATCTTTCCCTGGAGGAGTCGCGCGCCCTCGCTGGAACTCTAATCGACACCAGGACGTTGGAGGCTCTCGAGAAGCGGGCTCTCGACGATGGAGCGGCAAGGAGGCTTGTTGATGCGCAAGTGGCATTCCTTGGTGGACACCCGCCGCCAGAACGATATGAATCATCAAATTCGGAGTCGGAAAACGAAAGCAAGGAGCTGCCGGATGCGACTTTGTTCGGGCCAGAGTGTTTCTCGGATGTCCTGGCTGCATCGGAGGCCGTTGACTACAAGCTGCGTAGCGGATTCTTCGCCTCCTGGCTCAACCACTGCCGTGAAAACGGGGCCGCCACACGAGCATTGCGCTGCATTTGGTCATATTTCGAGAGCTCCGAGCAAACATACGGCGCTGACGAGATTCTTGATGAGGCATTTCGCCTTAGCCTAGAGGTAGAAGGTAAGGAAGCGGCGTATCCATGGTTAGTGAAGGCACACATTCATCGTAGCGGGTGGCAGAGCTGGTTCAATTCCGAGAAGGAGGCGATGGACCGACTCGAGTTAGCTGCTACCAACTTCGCGGACCGTTGGCTTTCCTACATCCGAGACACGTCAGTGCCGGCACCCTACTATCGGCGACGCGGCCACGGGTTAGTCATCGGCTACAAGTACCTGGTGCGATTCCTCGTCTTGGCTGGCCAGATTGAGGTCGCAAGCGCCGTAACCGACGCCTTCGTAAAAACTCTGGCCGATGAGGTGCAAGACCAGCCGATTCCACCGGCGTCTTGGTTCAAGCCCAGCAGCCCTGGAATCTCGAATGGCCTCGGCATGCTTTTTACGCGGCTGAAATGGCCGGTGCCGATGGCCCGTTTTCTAGTGGCAAGAAAAATTCGAGAGTTGTTGGAGAACGCTGTAACACGACCTGCGGCTACTGCCGCCCTGCTTGAACATCTTGAGCGCTGCAGGTACGAATCTGAGACCTGCGAAGTACTTAATCTGCTGATGCTCGCATCCGAGGACGCTCGCCCACCGCATAGCGTTGTGGCGTGCCGCATCAAGCATCCCTCAATCCTTGCCGACCTCCTGCTCGAGAAGACATTTGGGAACGGGAAGGCTATCGGCGGGTGGAGGCAAACGTACTCCCCGGAGTTTCCGCACGATTTTGAGCCGAGTGCCTATTTCGAAGAGCACAAGACATCGCACGTTCCGCCGGTGTATCGCAATCACTTCTTGGAGCTGGAGCGGAAGAGCGGCTTCCCTTTTGGAACGCAATGGGCGTTTGAATGGAAAAACATTTGCGAGTCACTCGGCACTCACTACACACGATACCCGTACTACTTCGGCGACTTCTCTGAGCTTCGTGAGGGCATCATTGGACAGTTCTGGCAAAGGATGCGCGAAGCATATCTTTCGGCCTACCTGAGAACGCTCGCATTTGCCGTCTCGGAATTGGGCTTGCCTCAAGCGTTTGCAGAGGACCGTTGCCTACATATGGTTTACGGTATCCATGGCCTGCATGAACTGACGCCAGCCCGCCGACCAGATTGGCTGGGGGACTTTCCCGAAGAGGCTCTAGCGTCAGGAGGCGAATTGGAGACGGTTGCTCGCCAGTTCCTCAGTGCCATTCAGATAGATGGCATGCGGCTCACGTCCCTCAGGACTCCCCTCAAATCGTCCGTCGACAACTACGCGATATTGGACATCAGCTCTCACCTTGTAACTTCCGACTACGAGCCAGGCGCCGACCCAAAGTTTTACGAGATGGGGCGAATTCTCCAGGCCGAGAACCTGAGACTAGAGGGGGAGCTGTCGTTGCTACCGCTACAGTCGATAGAGGCCGAGGGCAAGTCGGGTTCCGAATTTGCCGTTTGCGTGGATCTGACGCCCTTGCCCTTCGGTTCTTGGCAATCTGATGTGATTAGCGTCGGATTGCCCGTCCCTGAGCCGCATGTGGCGTCAGGCAATCTCCGTTGCACTACAGATGCGATCGAGTTGATAGACCCTTCAGGGGCAGTCATCGGAAGAACGATCACCTGGAACGATCACTGGAGCCCGCTGTACCCGCGCGAAGGCAGGACACGATGCGGCGTAGCCGCATTTCTCAACTCAGCCGCCCTTGACATTTCGCAAAAGCGCACGAAACGAGAGTTGGCTTGGTCCATCGCAATAACCACCTGGCGCCGCGAGGAAAGTCTGGAAGCCTATTCGGCCCACCGTCGATCCGTTTTCTTTAAGGACGTGTAGGTACAGGAGAGCGTAAGACCTGGCTGATCCGTGCTACTTGCCCTTCACCATCCGCTTGTGTACCAACTCTCGAAAGATTTCGGGCGAAAGATCCGCACCTTCGATGATGGCGGCGACAATTACAGGCGACGGAAGCCGCGGCAATGTTTGGCACTTTGGTTCGCCCGAGAACCTGATTGAAACAGCGGACTACTGCGTCAGTAAGTCACCGACGAGTACGCTGATCTCGGGCGCTGCGTCAATCAGCCCTGAGCCGTAACCCAATTGGCTTCATCACTGACAGCCCCTCGGAAAACTGATGCCCGCTTTTGGCCGAAAGCAGGCAACTGCAAGGCAGAAGCCCGCTGGTATCCAATACACGCGCCACATTCAGTGGACACCTCTACCCGACATGTTAGGCAATACGCCTAATGGATTGAGCACCGGCGTCCGCATGCGGCCAGAAGCCGGGGCGCCGAGAGAGACCGCTCACGAGCAGAATCGGCCGCCGGCGCACTAGTTGCACAGAGCTCTCGTGCCCTGCTGATCTGCCACTGAGCCAAACTAAACGTCCGCTTGTTAGTCAAACCCAGCAGCTCTAAGATCGAGTTGTACTGAAGATATCCCGCTCAGCATTGGGCGGAGTGATGTCGCCCAACTGCCCTCCGAGAGGGAGAGGCTTTCAATCACGGGATTCCATCATGATTAGGGACGATCTGAGCGACAAGCTAGTCCATTTGGTTCGCGGTGACACAGTTGGAGACGCATTCAAGAAGTTTCAGAGCATCATCCGCGAGGGGCGGTTGCGGGGAGGTAACGGCTACATTAAAGGGGGATACAAATGCGTGTGCTTCACGGACACCCCCATCAGCAAGCTCGGCTACGTTCTTGCCAATCCGGATCCAAAAAAAATGCGCTACCGCCCGATTGGCATCATGGTGGACAAGAAGTATGTCTTTGAGGCTGGCGGACGTCCCGTTATCTATCAGCCAGACATTGACTTTGAGAAGCTGCCAGACGCCCTTCGCTACCGCCACGTTAGGTTTGAACTTGATCGACCAGAAGGCGCTGTTGACTTCACTTGGGAGCGAGAGTGGAGGCTACGTGCTGATGAACTCACACTTCCTCGGGATTCAACGACTGTCGTTCTTCCAAACCGTGACTGGCGTGACATCCTAGTTGAAGATCACATCACTCGGATTCAAGATGAGGTTCGACAATTGGGCAGTGATGCAGCCCTCGCAATTGAAGCGTACCCATGGCATATCATTGTGCTTGAGGATCTTGGCATTCCGATTCCAGATGGGCTGTAACTACGCTTTCGTCGTCCTCGAAAAACCATCGAATTGACGGCTTGGGCTTTGCAGGCCATCTGCAGGCCTTACTGACGTCCGCAGTGGCCGGAGGGCATCATGCGACTCAAAGCGAACATCTCACTTCTACCGGCGAGTTTGCAGTGGTCGCCGGGCCTGAAAACTGCGGCGCCTATCTTCGGGCTGGAAAATCTGGGTACCTCGCCCTAGCCGCCCCCTCGCTGCACGAAGCCAACACCCAAACCCGCCGCTTCGTCCAACAAACCATGACGGAGCAACGCATCCCCGGCCTACAGCTAGCCGTCGTCAAAGACGGCCGCATCGTCCTCTCGGAAAGCTACGGCTACGCCAACGTCGAAAACAAAGTACCGGTCACGCCCAAGACACGCTTCCCCCTCAACTCCGCCACCAAGGCCTTCACCGGCGTCGCGCTGATGCAGCTCGCGCAGGACGGGCGGGTGGATCTCGACGCGCCGGCGTCGCGCTACCTGGACGATCTGCCCGCGGCGTGGCGGGCGATCCGCGTGCGTCAGTTGCTCGGGTATACGTCGGGGCTGCCGGACCTCGTCGATCCACGCGATTCGATCGTCGGCGCCACCGAGACGGCGTGGCAGGCGGTCAAGGCGCGGCCGTTGAAGGCGGCCGCTTCGCGCTGATTCGGTGGGCTGCACGCGCGGCGTGCCGCGTGTTCGGTTCGTGCAGCCCACCAACGCGCGTCCGGTCCCGACCCGAAGCGGACATTCCTAGGAAAGCCGGCCAGTTTGCACTCCTTGCCGGCGGCGAAAATCTAGGCTCGACCAACCTTGGAATCGAGGCTGATGGTCCCCGCGCCAACACTGCTCAACAGCAGGAACCCACCCGCCATCGTTATGTTCTTGAGGAACATGATCATCTGGATCTGGTCGGCGAACTGGTGATGGAAGATCGCGGCGGTCATCAGGCAGAAGCCCACGAGCAGCGCTGCGACGACGCGGGTGCGGTACCCCAGCGCGATCAGCAGGCCCGCACCGATCTCGAACACGATAGTGGGCCACAACAGCGCGCCGGGCACGCCCATTGCTTCCATGTAGCCACGGGTGGCATCCGCCGCGCCGATCTTGGAAAGGCCGGACAGGATGAAGATCAGGGCCATCAGCACGCGGGCGATGCTCATGGCGAGCGCTTGCAGTCGAATGTTCATGGCAGAGGTCTCAAGGTTTTTTGGGCGGGTTGGTGGTGGAAAAGATGTAGCGGGCAAAGCGCCACTGGCCATCGGATTCACGATGCAGCAGGAAGATTTCTTGGTTGGCCTCCGGGACGGGAGGTTGTTCCGATGCGAGCACTTTCACCGTGCCGTTGGAGCGCGTGCGGGCGTAGGCCCAGTCGCGCGACAACACCCGGATCTCGTCGATGTTGAAGTCGATGTCCAGGCGGATGGCGCCGAAGACCTTCCGATAGGCCGTGCGGACTTCGTCGCGGCCTACTGCCGGCTGGCTGTGCTGCGGCATGAACACGGCGTCCGCGGCGTAGAGCTGCATGACGGCGTCGATGTCGGAGCTGTTCAGCGCCTGCTCGTAACGGTCGAGTTGGCGTTTGATGGCGGTTTGGTCGCGATTGCCGAACGGGGCGTCTGCGGCGATGGCCGCCAAGGGCAGCAACGCGAGCACGGCCACTGCCAGCAAGCCAGTTGGGTTATGGATTTTCATGGGCGATCTCCGGTTGGGTTATAGGCGTACAACGAACTTGCCGAGCGCACGATCGCTTTCGATCAGGCTGTGCGCGCGACGGACATCATCGAAATCGAAGGTGCTGCTGCGCAGCGAGGGCATGCGGCCGCCCGCGACTTCACCGGCGATCCAGGGCAGCGGCGATTCCTGCAAGGGCATGGCCGGCGTGCCGAGCAGGCCGCTGGGGAAAAAGTTCAGCCGCACTGCGCCGGGCAGGTCCTGCATCAGTTGGAACTGCTCCAGTAGCGGCGGGCCACCGAGCAGGCCGATTACCGACACCCCGCCGAACGGGCGAACGGTCCTGATCGAATCGCGCAAGGTCGCAGCCCCCACGACCTCCAGGACGGCGTCGACCCCGGACGGAGCGATCTCGCGCACTTGCGGGGCGATCTCACCCGTGTCGACGACGACAGCGTCGGCTCCCATCTCCTGCAGGCGCTGGCGGTTGGCCGTCGACCGGGTGGTCGCGACGACGCGCAGGCCACGCGCCTTCGCGTACGTCACGGCGGCCAGTCCCACCGAGGACGTCGCGCCTCGCACCAGCAGGGTTTGTCCCGCTTGGATCGCGAGGCTGCGGTCGAGCGCGCCCCACACGGTCAGGTAGGCTTCGGGCAAAGCGGCGAGTTCATCCCATGGCAAATCGCTGTTGTCGAGCGAGACCACGTTCTGCCGCAACACCGTCACCTGCTCGGCATAACTGCCGTTGCGGCTGAACTGCAGGCCGCCCATCGCGGTGGCGACACGCTGGCCCGTGCGGAAGAGGCCTAACGGATCACGGATGACTTCGCCGACCGCTTCGATGCCGGGCACGACCTGGCCCGAGATCGGGCCCATCCTGCCGAGGCGGCGATACACCTCGGCGCGATTGAGGCCGAAGGCACGCACGCGAATCTGCACTTCGTCCGCACCGGGCTCGGGTGAGGCGATGTCGCGCAATTGCAGGACTTCCGGGCCGCCGGACTGTTCGATCACATAAGCCTTCATGATCGACGACCTCAGGCGCGCGGCTGGGTGGTCGCGAACAGGTAGCGGTGGATCTTCCACGCGCCTTCTTCGCGACGGAACACGAACAGCTCGTTGTTGCCTTCGCTCACTTCCACGCCCGCGGCGAGGATCTGCGTGCGACCGGCGGAGCTGGTGCGCGCCCAAGCCCAGTCGCCGGCTTCTTCGATCTCATGGAGGTCGAAGCGGATGGCGAGCTTGATCGTGGCGAACACCTGTTCGTAACCCGCGCGCACGGCGTCGCGGCCCACCAGGGCCGGGGCGTGCTGCGGCATGAACACGGGCTCGCGGCCATACAGGCCGAGGATGGTGTCGATGTCGTTGGCGTTGAGGGCGGTCTCGTAGGACTGCAGGACGGACTGGATGGACATGGCGTTGCTCCGGTTGGGGCCGCCGGGTTGGCGGCTGGAGCACACTGTGTCCCTATCGATTACGCAATAGAATCCGTATTCTTGGTAACCGTCCTACCGTATTCGAGAGGAGCCCCATGGACCTCAACGCCGTCCAGATGTTCGTCAGCGTGGTTCAGGCGGGCAGCCTGTCCGCGGGGGCCGCGCGGCTGGGACTGCCGCTGCCGACGCTCAGCCGGCGCATTCGCGATCTGGAGCGGCAGTTGAACGTGCAGTTGCTGGAACGGTCGGTGCGCGGCACTCGCCTGACCGACGCGGGTACGCGACTGTACGAGCATGCCGGTCGCGGCATCGAGGCGCTGCTCGAGGCCGAGCAGGCCGTGGTCAGCGATCAGGCGCGGCTCAAGGGTCGGCTGCGGCTGTCGCTGCCTCCGGCCTTCGAGCCGTGGTGGGAACTGCTGTCCCTGTTCCAGCAGCGCTACCCGGACATCCAGTTGCATGTCTTTACGACCGAGCGTCGCGTCGACCTGGTCGAGGACGGCATCGACGTGGCATTGCGCGTCGGTGCGATCGCGCACGAGTCGATGGTGGCGCGCCGCGTGCTCGGGTACCGGCATATGCTGGTGGCTGCCCGTGCGCTGGTCGAACGCCTGGGGCTGCCGGAATCCGTGGAAGCGCTGCATCGCTTTCCCTGCGCGACCTGGTCGTCTGGCGCCAATGCCGCAAGTCTTTGGCACCTTGGCGAGGAGACGATCGCGCCGCGAAGCGTGCTGACCACCAACGACTATGCGCATCTTCGGAATCGTGCGCTGGCGGGAGATGTCGTTGCCGAATTGCCGCCGTTTCTTGCGACGCCGGCGTTGCGCACGGGCGACCTGATACCGCTGCTGCCCGACAGTCCGATGCCCGAACAGCAGATCCATCTGCTCTATCCGTCGCATCGGCATCCGTCTGCGATCGTGCGGACGTACCTGGACTTCTGCATTCAGCACGTGCGATCGCTCGTGACTTTGTGAAAGTCCGCTAATGGCCGGAAGCGGACGCAATCCCCGCGTCAGACCTTGGCTCCGGGCTGCGCCGCCCTCCCTTGAGCCTCGGCTCAATGCGCCACCCGAACGTCCTCCCGAAACACCCCCGGCGTAACCCCCTGCCACTCCTTGAACGCTCGAATGAAAGAGTTCACGTCCTGGAAGCCGAGCAGGAACGCGATTTCCCCCTGCGCGAGCATCGGCTTGCGCAGGTAGTGCAGCGCGAGTTGTTGACGGGTGGCGGTCAGGATGTCTTTGAACGTCGCCGACTCCTCGCCGAGTTGGCGCTGCAAGGTGCGCTTGCTGACGGCCAACTGCTTCGCCACTTCTTCGATGGTGTGCTGCCCGGACGGAAGGCCCTCCAGTAAGACCGCTTTGACGCGGTCGCGCATGCTCGCCGCGGCGTCCAGGGTCGATAGCCGCTTGCGCAAGGCCGGCTCGAAGAAGGCCCACATCGGTTCGTTGGCGGTGAGGAATTGCCGCGTGGCGTCTTCGGACGAAAAAACGATCCGAATGGCCGAGCCGATTTTCGGCCGGACGCCCAGAAAGTCCGAATAGCCATCGAGGCCGTCCGGCAGTTCCGGCAGCACGGCTTCGCGCGGAATCACCGGGTGCCGGGTGCCCATACGGATCAGTTGGGTCAGGAAGATCAGTTCGGTCGCGGCGAAGCTGGGGGGAATCGGGGCGGCGTTCGCATAGCACTCCAGCGTCGCCGATGTGTGGCTGGCGCCGATGTCCACTGCGAGCGCCATCGGGCCGATCAGCTTCTTGAAGGCCGACAGGCGCTGCAGCGCGATGTTCATGTTGGGGCTGCACAGGCTGGCGAAGATCGGCGGATCGAAGGCTTCCACCGAGATGGCTTTGCCCACCTTGATCGGCAGCGCCGCGTCTCCGCCGGCGGCCTGTTCGATCGCCTGCCAGAACTGGAAGAACTGAGCCGGGGTGATCGTGGCGTCTTGCCGGGCGAACAAATCGGCGGGCAGGTCGGCCTGCCTCAGCACGCGCCCGAGATCGACCTCCATGTCCGACAGCAGCAGTCTCCAGCCCGGTTGTACGGCGAAGTGCGTGGCCTGCTTCATCGATGCGGCGCTCTCGTGGTTCTGGCCGTTAGTGCTTCGGGATCAGCCCGTTGTCGATCAGTTGCTGGAACATGTCTTGGATGGATTCGGCCAGCGGGCGGTAGGCCATTCCCAGCTCCGCGATGCTCTTGCGATTATCCGCCTTCCAGGGCAGGCCGACGTTTCGGGTCACGAAGGCGCGCGTGGTGGATTTGTCGACCAAGGGCGCGAGCAGCCAGACCATCCACTTGGGCAGCGTCCGACGCGGCACAGGATAGGCCGAAAACCGGGGCAGCAGCGCCTGCGCCAGCGCCGGCAGGGACGTGTTGTGGCCGGAGACGATGGTGCGGCCGCTGGCGACCGGCAGGTAAGCCGCGCGCAGGTGCGCTTCGGCCAGATCGCGGACATCGACCGCGCCGACGCCGATGTCGGCGGCGCCCGCCTTCATTCGGCCGTCGCCGAGTTGTCGAACGATGTTGAAGCTCTCCGAGGTCGCGTGCGGATTGATCGCGGGGCCGATGACGAAACTCGGATTGACCACAACCAGGTCCCAGGCCAACTGACGGCCCGCGACGCGCCAGGCCTCTTGCTCCGCGACCGTCTTGGAATAGGCGTAGGGGTTGTGGTTCAACGACGAGCTGGTGTTCCAGTCGTCTTCGGTGAAAACGCCCGTGGCGGTGCTGTCGAGATCGGCATTGTCGCCATAGATGGCGGCGCAGCTGCTCGTCAGGACCACGCGCTTGACCGAGGCCGTTCGGCTGGCGGTTTCGAGCACGTTCCGGGTCCCGAGTTGCGCGGGATCGACGAGTTCCTTTTGCGGGTCCGTGATGTTCAAGGTGAAAGGCGACGCGGTATGGAACACGAGGCCGCAGCCGTCCATCGCTTCGGCGTACGAGCCTGGTTGCAGCAGGTCCGCCTGGAAGTAGCGCAGGGTTCCCGGGGACTGGGCGGCCAGTTCGTTGAGGTGGCGGACCTTGTGTCGATCTCCAGGGTCGCGCACGGCGGCATGCACCGTCGTGCCTTCTTCCAACAGCCGTTTCACGATCCAGCCGGCGACATAGCCGGTGGCGCCGGTCACGAGCACCGGCTTGCTTTTATCGATCGTCAGTTCAATCACGAGAGGGTCCTCACACGGTGTGCGGCGGCCGGGCCGGGTCGCCGGGCCGCGTCGATGTCGTGAGGGTGACTATCCTCGCGGCGGCACCGGAGTTCACTCGCAGATCGCGCCAAATTACGCTCAAAGCGCGCCATCCGGCCTGGGAGGCGGCTGGTGCCGGCAGTCCACGGAGGACTCGGCGGATTCGACGAGCAGTCGTCGCAGGCGCAAGGCATTCGCAGCGTTCCCTATCTGTTGATCGACGGGGTGCATGGGGTCAGCGGATCGCAAACGCCCGATCAGTATCTGAGTGCGATTCTGGAGATAGCGGCCCGCGATGGAGGATGAGATCTCCGTCTTCGCTCCCGGGCGTTCGTCGCCTCGTTGACGCTCGGGGCGACGTCCTTTCGACCAGACAGGGCCGCGAGCGATTTAAACCGTCCGCCGCTCCAGCACATCCACCCACCGGGCTGACCACGCCCCCCTCGACCAGGGTCTTGAACCTCACCTCTCCACCACTGTCACCCAGGGACTCGCATGCCGTCCGCAAACCTCCGCTTCGCCGCGCTCATCACTGCTGCGCTGATGTCGCTGCCCTGCCTCGCCCTCGCCGCCCCTTCGCTGCGCGAAGCCAACGACCAAGCCCGACGGTTCGTCCAGCAGACCATGACGGAGCAACGCATCCCCGGCCTGCAGGTCGCCGTCGTCAAAGACGGCCGCATCGTCCTCTCGGAAAGCTACGGCTACGCCAACGTCGAAAACAAAGTCCCGGTCACGGCCAAGACGCGCTTCCCCCTCAACTCCGCCACCAAGGCCTTCACCGGCGTCGCGCTGATGCAGCTCGCGCAGGACGGGCGGGTGGATCTCGACGCGCCGGCGTCGCGCTATCTGGACGATCTGCCCGCGGCGTGGCGGGCGATCCGCGTGCGTCAGTTGCTCGGGCATACGTCGGGCCTGCCGGACCTCGTCGATCAACGCGGTTCCATCGTCGGCGCCACCGAAGCGGCGGCGTGGCAGGCGGTCAAGGCGCGGCCGTTGGAGGCGCCGGTCGGCGAGCGGTTCGCGTACAACCAGACCAATTACGGCCTGTTGGCGCAGATCGTCGTGAAGCAGACGAACGCGCCGTTCGAGCAGTATCTGGCGCAGCGTCAGTTCGCCGTGGTCGGCATGCCGCTGACCACCTTCGGCGACAGCTACGATCTGGTGCCCAACGCGGCGACGATCTACAGCTGGTCGCCGCGCGGCACGCTGGCGAAGGACGACGCCGACCGCTTGTCGCGCTGGGTCTACGACATTCCCTACAGCCTGTGGGCCGGCGGCGGCCTTCAGACCACCGCGGACGAGGTGTCGCGTTGGCTCATCGCGTTGTCGGACGGCCGCTTGATCGATGCCGCCCATCTGCGCCGCATGTGGACGCCCGAGCGTCTGAACGACGGCACCGACGGCGCCTGGGGCGCGGGTTGGCCGGTGCTGCGCGCCGCGCCGCCGCGGCAGGTGGCCGGCATCGGCGGCGCGCGCGCGGCGTTCGTGGTGTATCCGGACGATGGGGTGGCGGTGGTGGTGTTGACCAATCTTGCGGGGGCGAATCCGCAGCGGTTTGTTGGGAAGATTGCGGAGTTTTATGTGCCGTTGAAGGCGGCGGCTTCGCGCTGATGGGGTGGGCTGTCTATCGGCTGGGCGCGTCGGACCACCGTCCGAACGATGCTTGCGTCGGCAACTTGCGCATCGAAGCCGAAGCGAAGAAGCGCAGGGGGGCAGACATTCGACCCGGCATCAGGCCGGTCCATCGACGAGCCGGCACTCAGTGCGACAAGCCGATTTTGGGAGCCGCATGCGGTTGCGCTGCTTGCTGTTCTAACGGCTGAGTCTGAGCCTGCCGCTGGGTTTGCTGCTGATTGAGTTGTTCGACGCGGTCCAAGCTCTTGTCTGCAGGCACCTGCGCCGCGGCATTGGCTTCTATCGCGAGATGATGATGCGGGCCCGCCGGCCCATGGGGAGAGGCATACCCGATGAGGTTGGGCGCGCCGTCGGCGCTCCTGCCGATGACGACCCCGGATAGGTTCTGGCCCACGACTGGATCGGCCTTCACCGCCGCCAAGCCGGCCGCGGCGAGGTTGCGGGCTTCGGCTTGGCTCCAACGGCCGTCGGCTTGGGCTGCGCGATGGAACATCTCGAAGGCTTGATAGTCGGGGTGTCCGGGAGCGTCCGCGCGAAGTGCCGGAGCGGATGGGCTTTGCGCTAGCGCCTGACCTCCCAGCCTGTGCACGGTTTCCGCCGCGCTCAGCGTATGCGACACGCTTTCGTATTCGCGCCGTCCGTTGCTCGTGTCGACATAGGAGAACGAGCGTCCGGCGCCGCCCAGGTCCAGCCCAGCGCGCTCGATCCGGTTCGGATCGAGCTTCAAGGTCGCCATGTTGAGCTCGATGGCGGGCACATGCATCGTGGTGCCCTTGGCGTAATCGTTGAGCTCGCTGGCGGCCATCTTCATGACATAGGTGCCGTGGGTATCGCGGTAACTGCTATCGCCGTGCTGGCCGATGCTCGCCCCCGGATCGGTGTAGCACTGAGCGACCGCTTCGATCGCCGGGCTCGTGCGGAACTGATTGCCGATGATTTGGATGCCGGCGGGCGACAGATCGATGCCGGGAGCCAGAATGCCCTGATCGACGCATGGGGTAGACGGTTCCGCTCGCCGCAGGAACTCGTCCTTGTCGAAGGCGCCGTCTGCGCCGGCGGTGCGGCTGGCCAGGGCATTCATCCCCACCAACTCCGCCATCGCCTCGTTACGGCGCATGAAATCGACATAACGGTTAGCCGGGCCAGTGAGGTCGGCCGAGCTTTCGTCGTTGGATGCGGCGCGGATGGCCTCGCCCATGTTGTAGCGCAGTGCATAGCGTTCGCGCTCGGAAGCGTCCGCCAGCAAAGCATGGCCGGCTTCGTGGCCTATTACGACGGCCAGGTTGTCTCGCCTCGCCGAAGCGCTGTCGAAGCTCTTGGCATCGAAATTGCTGGTATTCAGATGGATGGTGCCGGTGCGTTGCTCGTAGTGACCGGACTGGTTGGGCTTATCGGTCGTGTCGAGGTGCTTCAGTGAGCCACTCTGGATGGCCGCCACCATGATGTTGCTGAGGTAGGGCGAACTGGCGATGGTGGACTCGATGTCCGCGACGGCAGTGGGCGGCAGACCTTTCTTCTGCGCGAGTTCTTCGATCAACGGACGAATCTCATGCCGCAACTGGCTCACGCTTCATCCTCAGGCGTGTTGGCGTTGATCCGGATCTCCTGGACGCAACCGGCGCCGCCGGGCGCCCATTGGGCAGAGATCACGAAGACGATCCCATCGGCGGTCGGCGCAGCGCGATACACGGCGCGTTCGCCGCCATCGCGCTGACGCACGCCCTCAGTGGCGCTGTAGCCCCGGCCGCTGAGGTGCCGACGCAGTCGGTCGAGGGGGAACAGGCAGCCCTTTTGGCCGGCGCGGGGCTCCTGGGACAGCCCGGCCGTCCATTTGCCTGGGCGCTCGCGGTAGAGCGTGTTGATCCAGAGGGCGTAAGCGCCTTGCGCTCCCAAGTCTCCCCGGGCGGCTTGCTCGCTGCCGACAGGATGCAGGTTCAGGCCGATGGTTTTGGCGACGTGGGTCGGTTCCAGATCGCTCGGAGACCTGAGGCTATCGATGAGCTGAAAAATGCGTGCGATCCATTCGTCGGGTTGCAAGGACGGTCCAGGAGGCGGGGCGACCGGCGGCTGCGCAGGCGCGGGCGAACTCTGGACGGACGACTGCGCGGCGATACGGTCGAAGTGCGCGGCGACGCTTTCGGCCGCAGCGTCGCCGCCAGCGGGGACCTGGGTCGTTGCGGTCATGGGGGCGTCCTTGGGCTGGTCTGATGAGGCTTCGGCGGGCGGTTGCGCGCAGCCGGCCAGCGCGAGGCAGACCAACCCAATGCTTGCGTGCTGTGTCCAGCGCTGAGGCGTCATAGAAGAAATAGTTTCCATTTGATCTTTTTGGTCAATACAACGGCCGGGCGAGCAATGGGGCGTCGCTTCCACAATGCGCAACCCTTGTTCCGGTATCAAGGATATCTATGCAGGAAATTGGAGAAATACTTAAACCATCGGCTCAAATCGCGGCGTTCCCGGCCAACGTGTGTTTATTGGCACTCGGCACGGGGCTTCCGATGGCGGAAGCGCGACCTCTGGCCCGTAGGCAGTCGTCGGGACGGGGACGATCAAGTCGGTGGGCTACACGCGCGGGGTGCCGCGTGTTTGGTTCGTGCGGCCCATCGGAACACCTTGATGTCACGCATATAAAGCTCCGTCTCGGTGACCGCGCTTGTGTATCGGGTTGGCGCGTCCGGCGAACATCCGGGCGATGCTTGCATCGCCAATTTGCGCATCGAGACCGAAGCGAAGAAGCGCGAAGGTGGCTGAGGTTCGATCCAGATCATCTGCATCTGGACGGCGGAACGCTTGAACAGCGGCGCGGGTGGCGCCTGGGGCGGAGGCTGGTCGATGCTGAGCGCCACGCTGCCACGGTAGGGCTCCCCAACACACTTCGCCTGCCTCCACGCGCGACCGCATCGCCCGTCATCGGGCTCCCACAGCCACGCGTGGACGCAGGCCGCCGCGTTAGCGGCTCTCTCGCAATTGCAGCCGGTTGCCGTCGGGGTCCTGGAAGACCGCGACATAGCCCCACGGGTACTCGAGTACGCCGGTCTCGAACTTCACGCCGCGCGCGCTCAAGGTCTCGACCGCGGTCCGGCAGTCTTGCGTCTCGATGGTGTACGCCGCCGGGATGCGGCCGTAGACCGGGCGGCCCTGCCCGGGCGTTCCGGGCCACAGGACCAGCAGGAAGTCTTGATCCTTGACGCCGACGGCCAGGAAGCGCGGGCTGTCGGGCGCGGCGTTGTCCGCGGCCGGGTTGTCCGCTCGCTTCTTGAAGCCGAGGACGTTGGTGTAGAACTCCAGGGCCGTGTCTTGATCTTCAACGAATACGGTGGTGTATACGACTTTTTCCAGCACGGTGCGTTCTCCTCGTTCGTGATTGCGTCGGTCTGTCCGCTCGCGCCGGGCCGCCGAAGGCCCGGTCTCTCGATGACACGCCACGGGCTGGCGATGTGACGAGCCGGGTTCGGCGGCCCGGTCCGTCACATTCGCGGTGCGTCGCGGGTCATACCTGCATGGTTACCGAATGCGAGGAGGAACTGGGCCGATGAATGAGCACGAATGGCTGGGCGCGAGGTTCGAGGAGGAGCGGCCGCGTTTGCGGTCCGTCGCGTACCGCATGCTCGGTTCGCTGAGCGAGGCCGACGATGCCGTGCAGGAGACGTGGCTCCGGCTGAGCGGAACGGCCAATCGCGATGTCGACGATCTCGGCGCGTGGTTGACGACGGTCGTCGCGCGCATTGCCTTGAACATGCTGCGCTCGCGCAAGATGCGCGGCGAGACGCCGCTGCCCGATCTGATCGTCGAGCGCGCCGACGCGGCGAGTCCGGAGCAGGTGGCGCTGCTGGCGGACGGCATCGGCCTGGCGTTGCTGGTGGTGCTCGATACGCTCGCTCCGGCCGAACGCGTGGCGTTCGTACTGCACGACATCTTCGGCCTGCCGTTCGAGGAGATCGCGCCGATCGTCGAGCGCACGCCCGCGGCCGCGCGTCAGCTCGCCAGTCGCGCGCGTCGCCGCCTGCAGGCGCGCAACGCGCCGGCCGACGGCGATGCGGAGACCGATCTGCAGGCGCAGCGAACGCTGGTCGACGCCTTCATCGCGGCCGCGCAAGACGGCGACGTCCACCGGCTCGTCGCCCTGCTCGACCCGCAGGTGCTGCTTCGCGCCGATGTCGCCTCCTTCGAGATCCGCGGTGCGGAGCAAGTGGCGCGCCAAGCGCAGACGTTCTCGCGCCTGGGCCTGCTCAGGCGCCCGGTGCTCGTCAACGGCGCTGTCGGGCTGATCGCCCTGCTCGAAGGCAAGCCGCTCGCGCTGATGGCGTTCGCGTTCGGCGGCGGAAAGATCACCGGGATCGACATCGTGCGCACGCCCGAGCGGCTCAGCCGACTGGATCTGAGCGTTCTCGACGATTAGCGCGCCCGCGCGTCGCAACCGTACGCCACTCACTATTTTCGACCCTCAGGAGTCGTCATGCGCACGCTATTGCTCGTAGTTTTGTCCTTGCACGTTCTCGCCGCGGTGTTCTGGGCCGGCGGCAGCTTCGCTATCGCACGCCTCGGCGGCGGCGCCGCGCGCTTGCAGGCGCCGATGCTGGGCGCGGCGATCGCGACTTTCGTCAGCGGCGGCTATCTCTGGCGCGCCACGCACGGCGCGGCCTTCGGCAGGCCGGAGACGGTGCTCGCGGTCGGCATCGCTTGCGCGCTGGCGGCGTTCGTCGTGCAGCTCGGCGTCGGCGCGCGCGCCCGCTGGGCACTCGCGCGCGCAACGCAGACAGAAGCGCCCACGCACGCGGCCCTGGCCGCCCGCTTGGCCGCCGTTCTGTTGGCGGTCGCGGCGGTGTGCATGGCGGCGGCGCGCTATGCCTGAGCGCGCGCCTGGGTCGTTTCCGCGCAAGCGCGGAAGGCGCGCGCCGCATCGGCGCGCGCAAGACGCGAGGTTCCGGGCCGGTGTCCGCTCCGATTGCCTCGGACGGAAGGCCGCTGCCGTACCGAAGCGGGCAACCGCCGGAGTACGCGCGGCGCAAACGATCTCGGCGCCGCCGGTCTGTTCGTTTCAAAGACCGCCGCGAATCCGATCCGGCAACGCCCTCATTCCAGCCCGAGCTCGCGCCGCAGCGCGGCAACGTAGGCGCGTCCCACCGCCAGTTCCGCGCCGTCGCTCAACACCAGCCAGTAACGGCTGCCCGAGCCGGCGTGCAGGCTACGGATGTGGCGCAGGTTGACCAGATACGAGCGGTGGCAGCGCACGAAATCGGGCGGCAGCACGCCGATCAGGCCGGCCAGGGATTTGTCGTGCAGTTCGTCGCGGCCGTCGCGCAGGCGCAATTGGCTGTAGTCGCCGTCCGCGCGGATCCACACCACGTCGGCCAGTTCGACCAGGGCGGTGCCGTGGGCGCGCCAGATACCGAGGTAGCGGGCTTGGCCGGAGCGGTAACGGCCGGCATCGAGCAGGCGTTCGAGCGCTTGGCCCAGGCGCTCGCGCGAGAACGGTTTGGGCACGAAATCCAGCACGCCGTGTTCGAAGGCCTGCAGCGCGCGTTCGCGATGGGCCGAGACCACGACGCAGTGGTAGCGTCCGGCCACCGCGCGCCGCAACAGCTCGAAGCCGTCTTCGCCTTCCAGGTTCAGATCCAGCAACAGGCCGTCGTAGACGCTGCGTTGCAGCCGGTCGCCGGCCGCTTCCAGATCCGCGACCGCGTCGAAACGCGCGCGCGCGCCGGCCAGTTCCGCGCTCAGCCGCAGCAGGCGCTGGCGCACCAGCGGTTCGTCCTCGACGATCAGGATGCGCATGTCAGCTCGATCCGGCCGCACCAATCGGCGCCGTCGACGCCTTGGACGAAGCGCCAGCCGTCGGGATAGGCGGTGGCCAGACTGGCCTCGATGTAGCGCGTGCCGGTGCCGCGGCCGCGGTGCGGCGCCGACCCGCGCGCGCTGCGCAACTCGAGGGTCCAGCGGTGGTTCTGGCGATGGACGCGCAGCCGGAAGGGATGTTGCGCGCAGGCGCCGGCGCCGGCGTGGGTCAGCGCGTTCTCGATCTGAGCATGCAGGATGCCGGGCGGCAGCGACAGTCGGGTGTCGTCGGCTTCGACCTCCAGCGACAGCGGCTGGTCCGAGGCCAGGGCGACGATGTCCAGGTGGTTGCGGCACAGGGCCAGTTCGTCCTCCAGCGGGACGCTTGGGCGGGTGCTGCTGTCGCGCAGGCGGTCGAACTGCTCGGCCAGCGATTCGACCAGACGGCTGGCGCGCGGCGGCGCTTGTTCGATCAGCTCTTGCAGGCAGGTCAAGGTGTTCATGAGCCAATGCGGATGGATGCCGCGTTGCAGCAGTTGCAGCGAGAGCTGGGCGCGCTCTTCGCGCAGCGTCGCGTTGTGGCGATCCAGGGCGCGCAGTTGCGCCGCGTGGCGCAACAGCAGGAAGCCCATCAGCACCGCCAGCAGCAAGAAGTACGGGCCGTCGAGGAAGGCGCCGCGCGCGACCGCCAACGCCAGCACGCCGGCGAGCGACAGCGCCAGCAGCGGCGTGCGTTCCTCCGGCGCGTCGCGCACGCGCAGCAGCACCCCCGCCGAGGCGAGCAGGCTCAGCAGCAGGACCGCCGCGGAGCGCGTATCGAAACCGGGCAGGAACGCGGCGGCCGCCATGAGCGTCGCCAAATAGACGACGCGCGCGGCGACGGGCACGGCCACGTCGAAGTGACGCGCGAGGTAGGCCGGCAGCAGCATCGCCGCCGCCACGTGCAGGGCCAGCAGCATCAGCAGGCGCGGGGCGTGCCAGGGATAGGCATAGCCCATCAGCGGACGCCAGGCTTCGACGATCGGCAAGGCCAGTCCGACCGCGCAGAGCGCGAGCAGCAGTCGCGCGCCGCGCATGCGCGGGCGGCCGCGCTGGACCGCCAGGAAGTACAGGCACGCCGCCGCGAGCGCGCCGGTGGCGAAGGCCGCGATCAGCCAGGGCCGCATGACGCGGCCGTAGAGCAGTTCGGGCGGAGCGACGATGGCGACGGCGTCCGCATTGCGCAGGCGCAGGTTGCGGTGCTGGCTGGACGCGAGCACCAGCAGTTCGTCCGTCGCGCCGGCGGCGGACGGCGGCAGCGCCCGGACGATGTCGATGCGGCCCGGGCGTTCTTCCCCGGCGGTGCGGCCGACGACGCCGTTGCCCGCCAACGCACGCCCGTTCCAATAGAGCCGGCTGGCGCCGCGCAGCGAAACGCGCAGCGCGCGGTCGCCCTCGTCCGGCGCCGCGGGCGCGGCCGCTCGCCAGCGCAGCCAATACGGGCCGCGCCAACCGGCGAGGCGTTGTTGATCGAGCGGGCGCCACGGCGTGTCGGCGGACGGGCGCGTCGGCAAGTCGCCGGACGCCGTCGGCGTCGCGGGCGCCATTTCGCCGCGCAGCACCTGCACGGTCGTCATGTCGGGCGTCGCGGCGAGCAGCCACGCGGCGACGGCGGCGAACGACACGACGAGTACGGCCAAGCTGCGCGGGATCTGCATGCCCGCATCTTATCGGCTGGGCGGAGACGCTGGACCGCCGTTTGGAGCGGTTCGGCGGACGGGCGCGACGGACTCGCCGCGACGAAGGAGACGCTGGCGTCCGTGGCCGAGGCCGCTTCGCCCGATCGAGAGACGCGAAGGCCTCCTCCACGTCCCGCCCCTCGCCCAACCGGAGTTCGCCATGTCCCGCAAATCGTTATTCGTTCTCGCTCATCGTGGCCGGTCCCTGCATCGGGCCGGGAGGCTGGCGGCGATGTGCATCGCGCTGGCCTGCGCGTCGCCGGCGCTGGCCCGCGACGCGCGCGCGCCGCTGATGTTCAAGCCCTACGCGATGCAGACCAAGGGCAACGGCACGATTGCGACCGAGGAAGCGTTTCTCGACGTGCCGCGCCGGCACAGCGAACCCGACGGTCCGCGCATCCGTCTGCGCGTGGTGCGCCTGCCCGCCACCGGCGGCGACGGCCGCGCCGCGCCGGTGGTCTATCTGGCCGGCGGCCCGGGCGGTTCCGGCTTCGGCACCGCGCTCGGGCCGCGCTGGCCGGTGTTCGACCGCGTCCGCCGCGAGACCGATGTGTTGCTGCTCGATCAACGCGGCACGGATTTTTCGCAGATGCCGCCGGAGTGCACGCAGAAGCATCGCTTCGACGACGCGCAACCGCTGCAACGCGAGGCCGCGCTGACCGCGCTGCGCGCGACCGCCGCCGCGTGCATCGCCGAATGGCGCAAGGGCGGCGTCGATCTGGCCGCCTACACCACGGTGGAGAGCGCCGACGACATCGACGACTTGAGGCGCGCGCTGGGCCTGAAGCGGATCAGCCTGTGGGGGATGAGCTATGGCACGCATCTGGCGTTGGCCACCGTCCGCCGCCACGGCGCGACTCTCGAACGCGTGGTGTTGATGGGCACCGAGGGGCCCGACGATACGATCAAGTTGCCGCTGGCCGCCGACGCCTTGCTGGCGGATTTGGCCGTCGTCGCCAAGAAAGACGGGTTCGACGATGTGCAGGGATCGGCCCGGCGCGTGCTGGCGGCGCTGCGCCGTCAGCCGGCCCAGGGCAGCAGTTCCCTGCACGACGGCAGGAAAGTCGTCATCGGCGAATACGACGCGCAGTTGGCGATCGCCAACGCGCTGGGGCGGCGTTCGTCGCAGCGGATGCTGCCGCTGATGCTGCGGGACGCCGAAGGCGGCGACTACGGCCTGCTGGCGGGCTTCGTGCTGATGATGCGCGAGGCGTTGGGCGGGGTTCGCGCGATGCCGCTGGCGATGGATGTGGCCTCCGGCCAGAGCCCGAAGCGTCGCGCCCTGGTCGAGGCGCAGGCGCGCGAAAGTCTGTTCGGCGACGCTTTGAACTTCCCGTTCCCGGAACTCGCCGACGGCCTCGGGCTGGTCGATCTGGGCGAGGCGTTCCGCGCGCCGCTGCGCAGCGCAGTGCCGACGCTGTTCGTCAGCGGCACGCTCGACGGCCGCACGCCGCAGGCCAATGCGCAGGCGCTGTTGCCCGGTTTCAGCAAGGGCAAGCCGCTGCTGATTCGCGGCGCCAGCCACGACAACGAGTTGTGGCTCGGCAATCCGGGCATCGCCGAGAACATCGCCGACTTCCTCGCCGGCCGACCGGTCGAGGATGAAGCGCTGGACGTGCCGTTGCCGGTGTTCGTCAAGAGCAAGGCCGAGCTGTAAGCGTTCGCGGCGCCGCCAGGGCCGCCTGGTGGCGCGTGCGGCGGTCGCATCCGAGCGATGCGAGCAAGCGCAGGTCATGCGCGAGACCCGGTCCGTCCCGCGCTGGCCGCTCGCCCGCCCCTTCCGCGTTCCCCCGTCAGGGCCTCGCCCACCTCGCCACTCACGCCCAGGGAACCGCGCCATGAGCTATCCGGATTGCCAGTACTCCCACGTCACTTGGCTCAACACCGAAAGCGCCGCGTACCAGGCGCTGACCGAAGGCTTGAAGAGCCCGTCCGCGGCGCCCGACGCGATGACGGCGTTCTTCACGACGTTGAAGAACGCGCATGACGATTTCAGAAACGGGCTGCGCCCGGGCGCGAATACGATGGCCTTGCTGAAGGCGTACCAGGACAAGACCGGCATCATCTCCACCCGCGATTACACGCTGCCCGACATCCCCAACAACCCCAACGATCCGGGCAACAGTTTCGCCACCGACCTGATCGAGGGCATCGCCGGCTCGGTGGTGACGGAGATCGGCGTCGGCATCAGCCTGTATACGCTGGTGATGGATCTGATCCATCTGCTCGACGTCAAGCTGCACCTGCAAGGCGTGCTGTTCAACACCGCCAACACCGACCTGGAGGACATCCACTTCCACTTCGGCCCCAACGGTTCGCCGAACGTACTGCCGCTAGCGACGACGATTCCCGCGGCCAAGTCGATCATGAATCCGATCGACAAGAAGAATTACCCGTGCGTGGGCTTCACCCTGTTCGGCGGGGTGAGCTATCAAGCGCTGGAGGGCTTCTATATCGCCCTACAGGCGCGGCGCAAACAGGGCGATCCGATCGAGGTGTACTCGCAGTTCTACGCCAGCTATCGCGGCATCGCGCCGGGTGTCGACGACCGCCGGCACAAGCTGCTGAAGGATGTCTGGTACACGCAGGAGTTCGCCGGGGTGATGGCGCAGAAAGATTCAAATCCGAACGGGATCGTGGCGATTTTCTGCGGTTGAGGGCGGCGCGCGCTGGGCGGGCCGCGATGGCGCGGTTCCCCGTGGTTTCGCCAAGGGACGCACAAAACACGCGAGCCCCGGCCCGCTGGGCGCCGGACTATGATTAGCCCTCTTCAATATGCAAAATCGATGAACCAGGGAAGGGCTCAAAGGGGGGCGCTTGGATCAGTTCTGCTTGCTTAGCTATCAGGATCCTTCGGTCGCGGTTCCGCTGTTCGAAGCGAATAACCGAGCAAAAGGCACCGCGGTATCGGTGGTGATCGGTCCCAATGGGTCGGGCAAGAGTCGAGTGCTCTCCCGAGTGGTCGACGAACTGAGCTTCGTCCACGAACGCCGGTCGTCCACCGAGTCGAAAAAGCGGCAGCCCCTTCCCTCCGAGCGCGCCGCTCTCGAATACATCTTCGACGGCCAGCGGTGCAGGATCGAGCGTCGCGGCAGGGATTTCGAGGCCACGGTCGACGGCGAGTTCGTCGGCATCGAGCAGATGCCCTTCCCGGCCAGGGCAATGGCGATCTCGCATCTGCCCACCGACAAATTTCGCTATGCCCAATCGGAGCCTTCGGATTTCTATCAATACCTCGGGCTCAGGCAAGCGACAAACCTGACGACAACGGGCGCGGTCGAAACGAAGGTTCTGGAAAGCCTGCTTTCCGGCATGGCCGAAGACGACGGATTCGACAGTCGCTTAGGCGCTTGGCTGTCGTTGCTGGGAATTTCGCCCAAGGTGGGCGTTGCCCTCACCCTGTCCAACCGAAGCCTCCTCACCGAAGATTTCGCTTCGATGAAGCAGCGCATAGAGCTTCGAATGCAAAGGCACGGCAGGCTCAGATCACTTTCGGTCAAGCCGGATGAATCGCTCGATCCGCTGTGGTCTTTCCTTTCAATCCTGCCGAAAACCGGGTGGAGTAAGGGACCGAAGGGGTATGAGCTAGCGCTGGACCTCAGCAGATTCATTTCGAGTCCAGACGAAGCTGACTTATGGAGACAAGGCATCGATCTGGCGAAGCGGGTCGATGTATTCCGGACTGTTTCTCCGTTGTTCGACAAGGGCGACGGCCCGGTTCGATTTTCCGACCTCAGCTCGGGCGAACAGCATCTGATCGGCACGAACGTCCGTCTGCTCGCACGCTTGAAGCCGCGCTCTTTGATCGTCATCGACGAACCCGAGATCAGCCTCCACCCCGAGTGGCAGATCAAATATATTCCAACGCTCCTGGAGAGCTTGCGCAAGCACAGTTCCTCGCACGTCATCATCGCCACCCACTCCCATTTCATGGTGTCCGACCTCGACCGGGAGTCTTCGTTGGTGACGGCTCGCCAGGAACAAGGCCCCAAGCTTTCTTTTTTCGAAGGCGACGTTTACGGACGTTCTCCGGAAAACATCCTGTACCGCGTTTTTGGCGTGGCGACCTCCGGCAATTCCTATGTCGAGGGCGACCTCCACTCCGCGCTGATGATGCTTTCCGGGAGGAAGGAGATGGACAAGCGCGAATTGGAGCGCATCCAGACGCGCCTTGAACGAGTCCAAAGCGAGGACAACCCCGCGCTTGGGCTCATCCTCGAGCAAATCGGCTCCGCCGTTGCGGAGGCAGGCTGATGATCAAGCTCGCGCCTTGGCCTGAGATCGACAAGAAGCTGCAAAAAGCGCTCAACGCCATCCCCATCCCTCAACGGCCGGATCGTTGGGATGGGAAAACAAAAATCGTAACCACCTTCAAGCGCACCGTTAAGCGACGCGGCCTGGAGATCCAGAAGAACCGTTGCGCATGGTGCACGCTCCCGGTCGGGGCGCGTGGCCGTCGCAGCATGCATAGGGATCACATCGCCCCGAAACGCAAACACCCTACGTGGACCTTCCGCTCGCAAAACATCGTGATCTCCTGCGAGTTCTGCAATGGGTTCAACGTCAAGAAGGATCTGGAAACCGTAAAGACGAAGCATAGAAGCTACGCCAAATGCGATTTCTTCCTGGTCCACCCTTATTTCGACAACCCTCCCGACCATCTCGAGTTCGTCAGTACCGACCGGGAAATGAAGATTCTGGTCAAAGGGAAAACCGACAAAGGATTGTGGACCATCAGGGAACTGAAACTGGACGATCCGGGCGCAACGATTGAGCGAGCCAAGGACGCCCTTTACCAGAAGCGTCTCGCAGAACTGGACGCCGAAGATCAAAAACTGCTTAAGGCCGCCGTCGACAAACTGGGCGCCTGAGGATATTCCGCAGTCACCGACGCACTCTTCCCGTCGCGGCAGACGCGGCGGGAAAGGTTAGTAGTGCGGACGAGTGATCGCCGCCGCGCGCGCGCCGTCGGCGCCTAGGTTTTCTCGCCGTTCTCCCGCGCCTCGAACGCCGCCCGCGCCGCATCGATATCGGGAATGTGCTCGAACGCCCATTGGCCGAGCGCGATGATCGGCTTGGTGAGCGAGATGCCCAGCGGGGTCAGCGCGTATTCCACGTGCGGCGGCATGACCGCGATGACCGTGCGCTGGATCAGGCCGTCGCGCTCCAGGCCGCGCAGGCACAGCGTCAGCATGCGCTGCGAGATGCCGTTGAGGGCGCGCTTGAGTTCGGTGAAGCGGTGCGGCTTTTCCGCCAGCGACATGATGATGAAGACGCTCCATTTCTCGCCGACGCGCGCCAGCACCTGGCCCGCCTTCTTGCAGTCCACGCTTTCCACGTCGTGAGGTCGATTGGTCACATTCATGATACCGAGGATAGTAAAAGTGCCTTATTGTCCCGCATTTGAGACAGGACTACATTTTCGCCCCGGTAACCATTTTATACCAGGGCCATCCCATGAAGATTCTGCGTATCGATTCCAGCATCCTCGGCGATCACTCGATCAGCCTCCAGCTCACCGCCGCCATCGTCGCCTCCTTGCGCCAGGCCCACCCCGCGGCGGAGATCGTTCACCGTAACCTGACCGACGAGCCGGCCAACCACCTGACCGCCGCCGAATTCCTGGCCTTCCAAGGCACGCCGCCCGAGGGCGATCTGGCCAAACTGCAGGTCTCGCGCAACACGCAGTGGCTGGAGGAGTTCCTCGCCGCCGATGTCGTCGTGCTCGGCGCGCCGATGTACAACTTCACCCTGCCCTCGCAGCTGAAGGCGTGGCTGGACCGCCTGGCCGTCCCCGGCCAGACCTTCGCCTACTCGGACAAGGGCGTGCAGGGGCTGGCGGGCGGCAAGCGGGTGATCGTCGCCTCGACCCGCGGCGGCCGCTACGGCGAGGGCGAGCCGGCCGCGCCGCTCGATCATCAGGAAACCTATCTGCGCGGTTTCCTCGGCTTCCTCGGCATCACCGATATCACCTTCATCCGCGCCGAAGGGGTCGGGCTGTCGCCGGCCGCGCGCGATGCCGCGATCAAGGCGGCCCTAGTGGAAATCGACCAGCTCGCCGCTTAAGGCGACGCGACCGGAGATCCGTCATGAACACTTCGTCTTCGACGGCTGCAGCGCCTCGCGGGACAGCCCGTTTCGTTTCCTGGACGCTGCGCGCGCTCGCCGCGGCCGTGTTCCTCGCGGCCGGCGGCGCCAAGCTCGCGGCAGTGCCGGCGATGGTCGCCGTCTTCGACCGGATCGGCATCGGCCAGTGGTTCCGCGTCGTCACCGGCGTGGTGGAGGTGGTGGGCGCGGTCGGCCTGTTGCTTCCGAGAACCGTGGGTTTCGCCGGCCTGTTGTTGGCGGCGACCATGGCCGTCGCGGTGTCGGTCCATCTGTTCGTCATCGGCGGCAGCCCCGTGCCCGCGCTGATCTTGCTGCTGATCGCCGCGTCGGTGGCGTGGTTGCAACGCGCGGGCATCGCCGATGCGCTGCGCGCGTTGCGCGGGAGCCGGACATGAGCGCGCCGATGCGGGACGCGCGCGCGTTCGAACCGGATCGGTCCGCGCTGCGCCACATCGTCCATAAGACGCGCGGCCACCGCGGTTCGGGTCCGATCGCGCGGCTGATGAGTCCGTCCGATCTGGGCGAAGTCTTGAAGCCGTTCGTCTTTCTCGATCTCTTCGACATGGAGGCGGCGGGCCTTCGAACGATGATGGCGGGCATGCCGCTGCATCCGCATTCGGGCATCGCCACCGTCACCGTGCTCACCGAAGGGCGCATGCGTTACGACGATCCGGAGAACGGTTCGGGCACGATCGGTTACGGCGGCGTCGAATGGATGCGCGCCGGCGCCGGGGTTTGGCATGGCGGGGAAATGTTGGTCGACGACGTGCCGCGCCTGCAGGGCTTCCAACTGTGGCTCGCGCTGCCCCCGGCGGTCGAAAACGGTACGCCGGTGAGCCGCTATGTCGAATCCAAGGACATGCCGCGCGTCGGGCCCGCGCACGTCGTCATCGGCCGCCACGAGAACGCGCAAAGCCCGGTTCCCGCGCCGGACGGCCTCAACTATCTGCTCGTCACTCTGCGCCCCGGCGAGCGTTGGACCTACCAACCGCCGGCGGGACACACCGTGGCGTGGTTGGCGCTCGCGAAGGGCGCGCTGAGCACCGACAGCGACCGGGTCGATGCCGGCGAGATGGCGATCTTCGAGCCCGGAAACACGCGCATCCGTCTTGAAGCCACCGGCTCCGCGGACGCCGTCTTCGTTCTGGGTTCGGCGGTGCCGCATCCCTTCCCGCTGCATTTGGGCCACTACTCCGTGCATACCAACGCGACCGCGCTCGCCGCCGGGGAGCGCCGCATCGCCGAATTGAAGCGGCAGTTGGACGCGGCGGGCGACCGGCGGACCGCGTCCGGAACCATTCCGGTATTTCGGTAAGGCGTGGCCCTACCGTGGGCAAGACGCGGCTTGTCCGGCGAGGCGGCCCGGGCCTCGCTCGGGCCGCGCATCGCGCTTGCCGCTGCGACGCAGGCGGCGTCGCGGATGTTTCCAGATCCGTAACTCGCCGCATCGGTTTTTCGATCTTTTCCGATCCTCTGCGCGCGCCATCACGCGCGATCTGAGCAACCGCGAGGTCGGCTTGCCGCCGCCGTTCCGGCGCCGCTTGAATCCGCCCATGCCGCGCGGCGAACCCTCGCCCGAGCGCGGCATCGCGACGCGGGGCGTTCTCCCCGCCCTCGCCGCCGCGCCCTGCGAACTTCTCAGGAAAGGAGCACCGATGAACATCTCGAACGCGATCGCGAACAAGACCGGTTGGTTGGCTTCGTTGTTGGTTCCGCTGGCGTTGGCGCTGCCGCTGCAAGCGGCGCAGGCGCAATCGTTCACCACGCTGCGCACGTGGCCGGCGGGGGCGTTCGCCACCGGCTGGACGCATATCGTCGATACGCCCAACGGCCTGCTCTACTACAACTCGCAAAACGGCGCGGGCGGGGTCGGCCGCATCGACAGCTCGGGCAACCACACCACGATCCGCACGTATCCGGCCGGGTCGTTCGCGACCGGCTGGACCAGCATCGTCTACACGCCCAACGGCATCTTGTTCTACAACGCGCAGACCGGCGCCGGCGGCATCGGCACGCTCGACAGCGCGGGCAATCACACCACGCTGACCACCTATCCCAACGGTGCCTTCTCGCTGGGTTGGAACCGCGTGGTGGCTTCGCCGAACGCGGTGTTGTTCTACAACTCGAACAACGGCGCCGGCGCGACGGGGCGGGTGAATTGAGCGCCCGCGCGTCGCGGGGCATTCCTCTTCAGGAGAACAACGCCATGAAGTATTCGCTCGCAGGCTGTCTCGCGGCCTTCGCCGTCGTTGCCGCATTCGCGCCGGCCCACGCCGGCTTCAAGCAATCCGTCCCGGTCGACATTGGCACCAATTACGCCGAAGGCAATGTCGGCTATGCCCGCAACAGCACCGACGCCAAGCAGAGCATCGGTTGCACGGTATACGCCACCTCGGGCGCGGCGACGCCGTCGGCGATGTGCACAGCGGCCAATGCGTTCGGCGCGCGCGTCAGTTGCACCACCACCGAAGCGCCGTTGGTGTCGGCGGCGCAATCGGCCAAGGGCGATTCGTATATTCACTTCATGTTCGACGCGGCGAAGAAGTGCACGGAGATCTGGGTCGACAACGACTCCAGTTACGAACCCAAGAAGCCCTGAGCGATGAGAATGCTTGGGCCTGTCCAGGCGGCCGGCGACTGAGGTTTGAGCGGCGTGGGTTGGCCGATGGCGGTTTGCGTGGAGTTGCGCCGGTGGGCGAAGCTGCGCGGTCGCGACTTGCGTCGCTCCTACCGGAGGCAAGACGCGGCGCAGCGGCTTATCGCGATCCGTCGCGCTTGTGCTTCGCCTCACTCCTGCGCCGCCATCGGCAATTCGATGTAGCTCTTGCCCGACCACCGGATACGCAGCGGTTCGCCCGCGTCGGCCAGGGTTTCCGCGCTTACTGTTCGGCCGCTGCCGTAGTTGATTTCGTCGGCCACGGACTTGCCCGGCCCGACCAAGGCCACGATCCGACTGCCCGGCGCCAATTGCCGGCTGGTCAGCCGCCCGGCTAGGAAGTCGAAGCGTTGCTCGCGTCCAGGCCGCAGCAGGATGCGCCGTTGCAAGTGGCCTTCGTAGCTGAGCCGGGTTTGATAGCGCGACAGTTCGAAGTACTCGCCCTTCGCGTTCAATTCGTACAGCGCGATATGCAAGTCGGCGTCGCGCTTGTTCAGGCGCAGACGCAGTTGTCCGGAGAACAGGCCGCTGATTTCCGCGCCGCGCTCGAACGGATCGCTGACGAACACCAAGCGGTTGGCCGTGTCGATGGCGGTGTCCACGATGCGGCCGCCCGGCGCTTCGCGATCGACATCGCTGCGGTCGCTCAGATCGACGGTCTGCGTGGCGGCGCCGGATGCGGGTTTGCGCTGCAGCCGCCAGCGTCCGTCGCCGAGCGCCGCGCCGAAGTACAGGCGCAGCCGCTGCGGCCCCATCGCCGCCAGCGACGGCGCGTGCTTCCATTCGTTCGCGCCCATCACTTCGTAGTTGATCCGGTCGCGCAGCCATTCGGGCTTGGGCGCGCCCTTGAACAGATGGTCGAACCATTGGTAGCGCACGCGGCCGAGGTCGATGCGCGCGACGGGGTCCAAGGCGTAGCCGTTCAAGGCATCGCCGGTCGCCACGGTGCCGCGCTGGCCGCTGATGTGGTCGTACGGGCCCACCAACAGATAGTGTTCGGCGTGCGGACGATAGCGGTAGTGCGCTTGCAGGTAATACAGCGCGCCGATCTGGGCGCCGTCGAAATAGCCGGTGGTGGTCAGCACCGGGATGTCGATGGCGGCGAACTCTTCGCGGTACGGGATCATCGCCTGCCAGTAGGCGTCGTAGTCCGGGTGCGCCAGCCAACGCCGAAACCAGGGGTTGGCCTGGCCGTCGAGCGTGTCGCGTTCGGCGAAGGCGGTGCCCTGGCGATAACCGCGTTCGAACATGCGTTGCCAACGCGCGCGGTCGCGGTACGGCGCTGGATCCAAGGTTTTGTTGTTGGTGACGTAGAACGGCCAGTAATGCGGGAAGCCGAAGAAGATGCCGCCTTCCTTGGGCACGTCGATGCCCGGCGCGGCGGTCACCGACGGCATGATCGCCTTGAGCGCGCGCGGCCGGTGCTTGGCCGCGGCCCATTGGGTGAAGCCTTCGTAGCTGCCGCCGAACATGCCGACGCGGCCGTCGCTCCAGGGCTGCGCGGCGATCCAGTCGATCACCGCCGCGGCGTCGGCGCCGTCGTGTTCGTACGGCACCGGCGTGTCGGGGCTGCAGCCTTTGCCGCGGGTGAGGCCGGCGACGCCCGCGTACCCGTTGGACGCGCTGCGCCGGGCTTCGTTGAGCAAGGTGCCGGGATCGGCGTAGATGGTGAAATTGAGCAGCGCGGGCAGGCGCTCGGGCGCGTTGCGCGGGCGCACGACCCACACGCACAGGCGCGCGCCGTCGGGCGCGGGCACGAGCAGGTCGCGCTCGATCCGGTAGCGGCGCGCGTCGTCTTGCGCGACCAGCGCGGCGGCGCGTCCGGCGAAGTCGCGGTAAACCGTCGCGACCTGGTAGGCGCGCAGCAGCGCCAGCGCTTCGGCGGTGTCCAGACGGTCCGGCCGCTTGCGCGCGCCAAGCGCCTGTTCGACCGCTGCGCGTTGCCCGTCCGCATCGAACAGATCGGAAGAAAACCCGCGCAACGCCAGCGCGGCGCTGCGGTCGTCCAAACCGGCGAAGGCGCCGCGGAAAGCCGCGACGAAGGCTTCGTCGAAACCGCCGCCCTCGCGCGCCTGGCGTTCCTTCGCCAGGGCGTAAATCTCGTAGGCGGCGAGGATCGCGCGCTGTTGCGCGGGGCCGCCGGGGTTCGGCAGCGCGCGCAGTTCGGCGAGGCTCTGGCGTGCCTGCGCCGGCTGTCCGGCCAGCAGGCGCAGGCGGGTGAGGTTGGTCAGATAAACAGCGCGGTTGGGCTCGGCGTAATCGGCCAGCACCTGTTCGGCGAGCGCGGGCACCGCGCGCGCCAAGCCCGCGCGGTCGTCCGCGGTCAATGCGGGGAACGGATAGTCGCCGGCGCGGGCCGGCGATACGACGGACAGAGCCAGCCAGCACAGCGCGAGCACGTAGCGAAGCATTCGTTTCATCCTTGACGGCCGCGGGCCGGGTGTTGAAGTGGATGCGGCGAAGGTGCGTTGCGTCGCAGCGAGCGGTGGATGGTTTGCGGCGCGGGCTGGGGACTGCGCGGTCGCGGCTTACGCCGCTCCTACATGCGCCAGCCCGATGGTTATGTGGATTGTGAGCTCCCTGTAGGAGCGGCGCGAGCCGCGACCGCGAATCCCGGCGTGCGGCGCAAACTGGCGACCCCGCGGTCGCGACTTGCGTCGCTCCTACAGGGGCCCAGGGCGCTACACGGGGCGTGTAGGAGCGGCGTGAGCCGCGACCTGCGAATCCGGGGCTGCGGCGCGAATTGGGAGCTCCGCGGTCGCGGCTTACGCCGCTCCTACATGCGCCAGCCCGATGGTTACGTAGATTGTGGGCTCCCTGTAGGAGCGGCGCGAGCCGCGACCGCGAATCCCGGCGTGCGGCGCGAGCTGGCGACCCCGCGGTCGCGACTTGCGTCGCTACTACAGGGGCCCCGGGGCGCTACACGGGGCGTGTAGGAGCGGCGTGAGCCGCGACCCGCGAATCCGGCCTACGGCGCGAATTGAGGGCTCTGCGGTCGCGGCTTACGCCGCTCCTACAGGGAGCCCAGGCGGCCGCGCGCGGTGCGTCAGCGGTTTAGCGATTCCGCGTGACGCACCTGCCCTGCCCCTCGCACGACGAAGCGTTCGATGGTCAGCGATTCGACGCCCATCGGGCCGTAGGCGTGCAGGCGCGTGGTCGAGATGCCGATTTCGGCGCCCAGACCGAGTTGGCCGCCGTCGTTGAAGCGCGAGGAGGCGTTGACCATCACCGCGGAGCTGCGGGTGCGGCGGATGAAGGCGTCGGCGGTCGCGGGGTCGGCGGTGGCGATCACTTCGGTGTGGTCGGAGCCGTATTGGGCGATGTGCGCCAATGCTTGGTCGAGGTCGTCGACGACGCGGGCGGCGATGATCAGGTCGAGGTACTCGGCGGCGTAGTCGCTGTCGTCGGCGATGGCCACGTCGAAGCCGCTCTGCGTCGCCAACGCGCGGGTGCGTTCGCAGCCGCGCACTTGCACGCCGCGCGCGGACAAGGCCGCCAGCGCGCGCGGTACGAAGTCGGGCGCGATGTCTCGGTGCACCAGCAGCGTTTCCAGCGCGTTGCAGACGCCGGGGCGCGAGGCCTTGCCGTCCACCAACAGATTCAGCGCGAGATCGAGATCGGCGGCGCGGTCCACGTAGAGGTGGCACACGCCCTTGTAGTGCTTGATCACCGGCACGCGCGCGTGTTCGGCGACGAAGCGGATCAGGCTTTCGCCGCCGCGCGGGATCGCCAGGTCGATCAGGTCGGACAGTCGCAGCAGTTCCAGCACGTGTTCGCGCGCGGTGTCTTCGATCAGCGATACCGCAGCGATGGGCAGGCCGCGTTCGCGCAGCGCGGCGTGCAGGGCGGCGGCGATGGCGACGTTGCTGGCGCGCGCTTCCGAGCCGCCGCGCAGCAATACGGCGTTGCCGGCCTTCAGGCACAGCGCAGCGGCGTCGGCGGTCACGTTGGGGCGCGATTCGTAGATCATCGCGATCAGGCCCAGCGGGACGCGCTGGCGTTCGATGGTCAAGCCGTTGGGGCGGGTTTCGCTGCGGGTGACGCCGTCGAGCGGGTCGGGCTGCGCGGCGACTTCGCGCAGCGCGTCGGCGATGGCGCCCAGGCGTTGCGGGTCCAGGCGCAGGCGGTCGAGCATGGCGGCGCTGAGGCCGGCGGCTTCGCCGCGGCTTACGTCTTCGGCGTTGGCCGCGAGGATCGCGTCGCGCTGCGCGTCGAGCTGCCCGGCCATCGCCGCGATCAACGCGGCGCGTTCGGCGCCGTCGAGCGCGGCGAGGGTCAGCGAGGCCGCGCGGGCGGCTTCGGCCAGGGTTCGTACGTAACCGCTCATTGCGAAACCTCGTTAGTGGCGGGCCCGGACGCAGGTTCGATTCCGCCCACCTCCACCGCATCGATGGCGGTCCGACCGCCGATCATCACCAAATCGTCGCGATGCACCACCGACTCGCCGTAACCGAAGCCGAGCACGGCCTCGATATCGCGACTGTGCCGGCCCTTGATCCGCGCCAGTTCGGCCGAGTTGTACTGCACCAGCCCGCGCCCGACCGCATCGCCCTGCTCGGCCACGCGCAGTTCGACCACGTCGCCGCGGCGGAATTCACCTTCGACCGCGACCACGCCGCCGGGCAGCAGCGAAGCGCCGCGCACGCGCAGCGCGTTGGCGGCTCCGGCGTCGATGCGCAGGCAACCGCTGGCCGGCGCGTGGCGCAGCCATTGCTTGCGCGCGCGCAGGCGGTCGCTGCCCGCGGCGACCAAGGTGCCGTGCAACGTGCCGTCGGCGAGCGCGCCCACCACGTCGCTATCGCGCCCGCAAAACAGCGCGGTGGCGACGCCGGCCGTGGCCGCCTTGGCCGCGGCTTCGAGCTTGGTGCGCATGCCGCCGGTGCCGAGCGCGCCGGCACCGCCGCTGGCGGCGATCAGCAGCTCGGGCGTGACCGCGGCGACGCGCTCGATCGGCCGCGCGGCCGGATCGCGCTGCGGGTGGCCGCTGTAGAGACCGCCGATGTCGGTCGCGATCAGCAGCAGATCGGCATCGACCAAGGACGCGACCGCCGCGGCGAGATTGTCGTTGTCACCGAGCTTAAGCTCATCGACGGCGACGGTGTCGTTCTCGTTGATGACCGGCAACGCACCCAAGCGCAGCAACTCGCGCAGCGAGGCGCGGGCGTTGAGGTAGCGGCGGCGGTTGCGCAGGTCGTCGTGGGTCAGCAGCACTTGCGCGACCGGCACGCTCGACAGCTGCTGCCAGAACGCGATCAGCGAGGCTTGGCCGAGCGAGGCCAGCGCTTGCCGCAGCACCAATCCGTCGCCGCCGGTCTTGATCCGACTGCGTCCCGCGGCAACCGCGCCGGACGACACCAGCACCACTTCGCGCTGTTGCTCGCGCGCGCTTTCGATGAAGCGCGCGAGCCCGGCGGCGTAACGCGGATCGAGTCCGCCGCCTTCGAAGCCTGCCAGCAGGCTGCTGCCGACCTTGAGCACGGCGCGGCGCCAGGGCGGCAAAGGCTGCGCGGAAAACTCCTTTGCCGCCGCGCTCATGTGAGGTCCTTCAAGCGCGCTTGCAGCACCTCGAGGCGCAGATCGGCGGCGGCGCCGGGCGAGACGCGCGCGGCGAGGCTGGCTTCGGGATCGCCTTGCGCCCAGCGCGCCGGGTCGGCCGCTTGCTTGTAGGCGTCGCGGAACGGCAGGCCTTGGCGGGCGAGATCGACGGCGAGGTCGGTGGCGTACATCGACGGATCGAGCGCGGCGCGCATCGCCTGCGGCTTCCATTCCAGGTTGCGCAGCAGGTCGGGCAGCAGCTCCAGCGCGCCGAGGCCGCGGCCGAAGGCGTGGAAGATCGCGCCCTTGGAGAATTGCAGATCGCGGTGGTAGCCCGAGGGCAACGACAGCAGGTGTTCGATCTCGGTGCGCGCGGCGGCTACGGCGGAGTAGCTGGCGCGCATGAGTTCGATCACGTCGGGGTTGCGCTTGTTCGGCATGATCGAGCTGCCGGTGGTGTATTCGGCCGGCAAGGCGACGAAGCCGAATTCGGCGCTGGTGAACAGGCTCAGGTCCCAGGCCAACCGGCGCAGGTCGAGCAGCGCGGTGGACAGCGCGTCGATCGCGCCGAGCTCGAACTTGCCGCGCGAGAGCTGCGCGTACGCCGCGGCCACCTGCATGCGGCCGAAGCCGAGCGCTTGGGTGGTGTGGTCGCGCGCCAGCGGCAGGTTGACGCCGTAGCCGGCGGCGCTGCCGAGCGGGTTGGCATCGACCCAGTCCAGCGTTTGCTTGGCCCGCACCGAGTTGTCGATGAAGCCTTCGGCCCACGCCGCCCACCACATGCCGGCGCTGGAGACCACGGCGCGCTGCAAGTGGGTGTAGCCCGGCAGCGGCAGATCGCGTTCGGCCGCCGCGCGCGCCAGCGCGACTTCGGCGGTCTCCACGCACAGCGCGTAGACGCGCGCCAAGCGGTCCTTCAGCCACAGGCGCGTGGCGACCAGGATCTGATCGTTGCGGCTGCGGCCGGTGTGGATCTTGCGGCCGGCGTCGCCCAGGCGTTCGATCAAGCGGCCTTCGATCGCCGAGTGGCCGTCTTCGAAGCGCTCGTCCAGGACGAAGCGGCCGGCCTTGAAGTCCTCGGCCAGCACGTCGAGTTCGCGCGACAGGCCGTCGAGTTCCTCGGCGCTGAGGATGCCGATCTGCTGCAGGCCCTGCGCGTGCGCGCGGCTGGCCTGGATATCGAACACGAAGAATTCGCGGTCGAGGATCACGTCCTCGCCGGCGAGGAAGTTCTGGATGCGCGCGTCGACTTTGACGCCGGGTTTTTGCCAAAGCAGATCGGACATGGGGGCGTTCGCTCGGATGCGGTTCGAAGAGAGATCAGGAAGAAAGATGGTTGGCGATGTGGGCGACGGCGTCGTGCGGCGCCAGGGTCAGGCGTTCGCCGGTGGCGCGGCGCTTAAGCTCCACCGTGCCCTCGCCCAGGCCGCGGCGGCCGACGATCAGCTGCCACGGCAGGCCGAGCAAATCCATGCGCGCGAACTTCACCCCGGCGCGCTCGTCGGTGTCGTCGTGCAACGCGTCCAGGCCCATCGCCTCCAGCGCGCCGAGGATGCTCGAGCAGACTTCGCCGACGTGAGCGTCGCCCGGGTCGAGGTCGACGATGCCGACGTTGAACGGCGCCACCGCGTCGGGCCAAACGATGCCGGCGTCGTCGTGCCCGGCTTCGATGATCGCGCCGAGCAGGCGCGACACGCCGATGCCGTAGGAGCCGCCGTGGATGGGCTTGTCGCCGCCGTCGGGGCCGGTCACCAGCGCTTTCATCGGCGCCGAGTACTTGGTGCCGAAGTAGAACACCTGCCCGACTTCGATGCCGCGCGTTTGCAAGCGGCGTTCGGCCGGCACTTCGCGTTCGAAGCGCTCGAAATCGTGCACGTCTTCGGTCGCGGCGTACGGCGCGGTCCATTGCTGGACGATGGGATCGAGGTCGCCGTCGTAATCGACGCCGGCGCCGGGGATCGGCAAGTCGAGCACGGCTTGGTCGCAGTACACCGCCGATTCGCCGGTCTGCGCCAGCACCAGGAATTCGTGCGAGAGGTCGCCGCCGATGGGGCCGGTTTCGGCGCGCATCGGGATCGCGCGGATGCCCATGCGGGCGAAGGTGCGCAGGTAGGCGACGAACATGCGCTGGTAGGAACGACGCGCGGCGGCCTCGTCCACGTCGAAGGAGTACGCGTCCTTCATCAGGAACTCGCGGCCGCGCATCACGCCGAAGCGCGGGCGCTGCTCGTCGCGGAACTTCCACTGCACGTGGTAGAGGTTCATCGGCAGCGCGCGGTAGCTCTTCACGTTGGCGCGGAAGATCGCGGTGACCATGTCCTCGTTGGTGGGTCCGTACAGCAGCTCGCGCTCGTGGCGGTCGCGGATGCGCAGCATTTCCGGGCCGTAGGCGTCGTAGCGGCCGCTCTCGCGCCACAGGTCGGCGAGTTGCAGGGTCGGCATCAGCAGTTCGAGCGCGCCGGCGCGGTTCATTTCCTCGCGCACGATGGCTTCGATCTTGCGCAGCGTGCGCAGGCCGGCCGGCAGCCACGAGTAGATGCCGGCGGCTTCCTGCCGGATCAGACCGGCGCGCAGCATCAAACGGTGCGAGGCGATCTGCGCCTCGGCGGGGTTTTCCTTCAGGGTGGGCAGCAAATAACGCGACAGACGCATGGCGGTTCTACTCCGAACGCCCGGCCGCGACGGCGGCCGGATTTCCCAACGCGAAGTCCTTCATCGGAAGGACGCCTGAGGGATCCGCCGGCGGTGGCGTTCGCCGCGCGCTCTGCGCGGGCGCGACCGGAGGATCCCTGTCCTCTCGCAACGAGAGGCGGACTCAGGACATCACGGTCGCGGGTGCGCTTGGATGCCGGCCAGTTCGTCCAGGCCGAACGCCAGGTTGAGGTTCTGCAGCGCCTGCGTCGCCGCACCCTTGAGCAGGTTGTCGAGCGTGGACACCACCACCACGCGGCGGCCGTCCTCGGACAGCGCGAAGCCGCCGACCTCGACGTGGTGCCGGCCGGCGATGGCGCTGACCCACGGCGCGTCCTCGGTCACCCGCACCAACGGCTCGCCGTCGTAATGGCGGTGGTAGTGCTCGACCAGTTCCTCGCGGTCGAAGCGGCGTTCCAGATGCAGGTTCGAGGTCACGGTGAGGCCGCGGAAATGCGGCGCCACGTGCGGCATGAACTCGACCGGATGGCCGAGGTGGCGGGTCACTTCGCGCTCGTGCAGGTGGCCGGTCAGCGCGTACGGCATCAGGTTGTCGCGCAGCTTGTCGGGGTCGTTCTTGTCGGAAGGCGTGGTGCCCGCGCCGGAATAGCCGGACACGCCGAAGCACTGCACCGGCCCTTCCAGCACGTTGAGCAGCGGCGCGATCGCCAGCTGCATGGCGCTGGCGTAGCAGCCGGGATTGCTGATGCGGCGCTGGCCGTGGAAGCCCGCGCGGGTCAGTTCGGGCAGGCCGTAGTACCAGCGGTCGTCGAAGCGGTAATCGGCCGACAGATCGACGACGACCGGATCGACGCCGGCCGCGTCGAACGCGGCCACGCAGTCGGCGGCCTTGCCGTTGGGCAGCGCCAGCACCACCGCGTCGGCGCCCAGGCCGGGCAGTTCTTCGTGGCTGGGCGCGCTGTAGCGCAGCTCGGGGTTCTTGGCCGCGTATTCGGGGATATGGTCGGCGAGTTTCTGCCCCGCCAGTTCGCGCGAGGACACGAAGGCCAGCTCGAACTGCGGATGCGCGGCGATCAGGCGGACCAGATCGGCGCCGACGTGTCCGCGCGCGCCGACGATGCCGATGGACTTAGCCATGCGCGCCACCCGCGGCGTGTCGGTCGAGTTTGTATTGCAGGCTGCGCTTCACCGCCGGCCACTCCGTATCGATGATCGAGAACGCGACCGTGTCGCGCGGGCTGCCGTCGGCGTGACGGCGATGGTTGCGCAGCACGCCGTCCTGCTTGGCGCCCAAGCGCGCGATCGCGGTGCGCGAGGCGAGATTGAACCAGCTGGTTTCGAAGCCTACCGCAATGCAGCCCAAGGTTTCGAACGCATGTCCCAGCAACAGCTGCTTGGCCTGCGTGTTCAGGCCGGTGCGCTGCACGCGCGGGGCGTAGAAGGTGTAACCGATCTGAACGCGCGGGACCGCGGCGTCCATGTCGTAGTAACGGGTGCTGCCGACCACCTCGCCCTGCCCGTCGAGCACGGCGAAGGCCCAGGCCGCGCCGCGCTCCTGCATCGCCAGCGCGGCGTCGATGTAGGCGTCGACGCCTTCGGGCGCCGGCACGTTGGTGTACCAGGCCTGGGCCAGTTCTCCGCCGGCCAGGGCCGCGCGCAGGCCGTCGGCGTGGGCGCGGCGCAGCGGCTCCAGGGTCACGTGCTCGCCGCTCAGGCGCGGCTGCGCGTTCCAGGCATCGGTGCCGGCCATCTCAGTCCTCCAGGGTCGGCGTGCGGCGGCCGGCGTAGGCGACGCAGTCGGCGATCTCGTCGAAGCCGTCCATGCCGTACCAGAACACCTTCCATTTCTCCTGCTTGAGGCAGCCGTCGGATTCGGAGTAGTAGAACGGATTGACCGGATTGCCGTGGCGCGAACGCCAGAACACGCTCGGATTCTGCTCGCGCATCACCTGCCACACCGCGCGGCCGAGGCCTTCGCCCTGGGCGTCGTCGAGCACGGCGAATTTATCGAGATAGGTGCGGCCGTCGGCTTCGATCAGCACGATGGCGGCGCGGTAGTTCTCGCTGACATAGGCCTGCTTGAGCTTCGTGTTCTCGAAGTAGCCGTCGACCAGCTTGCGGCCGAAAGCCGAATCGATCAGGCCGCGCAGGCGCGCGAGGTCCAACTCGTCCCAGCGCGAGGCCTGCAGTACCCGCTCGCCGCGCCGCACCAGGGTGCCCGAGCCCTTATGGGTGAACAGTTCCTTGGCCAGTTCGGACGGCTTGGTGATCGACACCGACGAGGTCAGCGGCAGCTTGTCGAGCAAATCCTTGATCTGTTCGATCTTCACCTTCATGCCGCCGTTGATCCACGGCTGCTGGATCAGGTGTTCGTATTCGGTCGACAAGTTGATCGAATCGATCACCCGGCCGTTGTCGTCGAGCAAGCCGCCGGTGCCGGTCAGGAACACGATCTTGTACGGCTGCAGCACCTGCACCAGTTCGTTGGCGGCGAAATCGGCGTTGACGTTGAGGATCTGTCCGCCGGGGGTTTCGCCGAGGCTGGCGATGACCGGGATCGAGCCGGCCTGCAGGCTGGCTTCGATCGGCGCGAGGTTGACCTTCTTCACTTCGCCGACCAGGCCGTAGGTGTCGCGGTCGAGGAACTCGGCCTCGAACACGCCGGAGATGATCGAGGTGGCGCGGCCGTCGCCGGATTGCAACGCTTCGACCAGCTTGAGGTTCTGCGACTGGAACACGCGGCGCACGATCGCCAGCGCTTCGGGCGAGGTCACGCGCAGGCCGCCCACGGTCTGCTTGACGATGCCGGCGGCGGAGAGTTCCTCGTCGAGCTGCGGGCCGGCGCCGTGGATGACGATGGGGGTCAGGCCCACGTCCTGCAGGAACGCCAGCGACGAGGTCAGCGCGGCCAGATCGTCGCGCAGCACCGCGCCGCCGACCTTGACCACGGCGAAGCGCTTGGAGTCGAGCTGGGAAAAGCGCTTGAGGTACTGCGAGATTTCCTTGGCCGAGGCCATGCTCGACAGCAGCCGCACGATGGTCTGGCGGGTCTGCAGGTGGTTGTCCATGGAAACGCTCATTGCGCCTTGCTCCCGATGATGCGCGCTACGCTGTGGGCGTAGCGTTCGAGTTGGTCCAGCGCGACCCATTCGTCGGCGGTGTGGGCCTGGGCGATGTCGCCGGGGCCGTAGACGATGGCGGTGAGGCCGCCGGCCGAGAACAGCGAGGCTTCGGTCCAGAAGTCCACCGCGTTGCCGATCGGCAGCTCGAGCGCGTCGGCGAGGTCGCGCGCTTCCAGGCGGCGGTTCTCGGCGTCGGCGACGTCGCCGCCCGGCAGCGGCGGGCCGCGGAAGGTTTCTTCGTAGCGTTCGATGGCGCCGGCGTCGTTGAGCGTGCCGAAGAGTTCGTGCAGGCCGTCGATGGACTGCGAGGGCAGCGGACGGAAGCCGAAGCGCAGCTCGGCGCTGGGCGCGATCATGTTGGCCTTGATCCCGCCTTCGATGCGGCCGATGTTGAAGCGCAGGCCGGTCAGGCCGCCGAAGCGCTGATGCGACTGCGCTTCGACGTAGTCCAGCGCCTTGCCGCCCCAACGCACGGCTTGGTGCAGCGCGCTGGCCTGCATGGCGTTGGCGCTCGAGGCATGTCCGGCGACGCCGCGGAAGCGCAGCAGCACCGAGCTGATGCCGCGGTGGGCCAGCACCGCTTCGCACATCGTCGGCTCGGCGACGATGGCTTCGGTGAAACCGTGGTTAGTCGCGAGGAAGCCGGCGATGCAGCGCGCGTCGTTGGCTTCTTCGTCGGTGGAGAACAAGAACGCGGCGTCGCCGTCGGTGACCGCGGCGGCGGCCAGCAAGCACGCGGCGGCGCCCTTGATGTCGCAGGCGCCCAGGCCGATGGCGCGGTCGCCGGTGACGCGCAGCGTGTGCGGGTCCGCGCTCCAGGCTTCCGAGGAGGGCACGGTGTCCAGATGCACGTTGAACAGCCGGCGCGGGTTGCCGCGCACGGCCAGCATCGACACCGCGCCGGCGCCGAAGTCGGTCACCTCGATGCGGAAGCCCGGCAGCTGGCTGCGCAGGTAATCGAAGATGCCGCCGGTGCCGATCTCGCGCGGCGGGTTGCGGGTGTCGTGGGAGACCAGGGCGTGCAGGTGGTTTAGGACTTCGGGGAGCATGGTCGGGTTCGAGTCTTTCGCTTGGGTGCGGAAGAGGAGATAGCGGTTAGGAGTCAGGAGATAGCGGAGCAGGAGCAGGAGCGGCTTTTCGCTAGCTCCTAACTCCTATCCGCTATCTCCTAGGCGTCAGCCCTTGCGGTTGATCTCCGCCCACAACGTGCTGCTCATACCGAACAGCTTGATGAAGCCCTCGGCCTCGGCCACGCCCCAGTCGGCCGCTTGCGCGTAGGTCGCGCCCTTGGCGTTGAGGATGTGCGGCGAGTCGATGGCCACGGCGTTGACGAGGCCGCCTTGGGTTTCCAGGGTGACTTCGCCGTTGACCGTGCTCTGCGAGCTGGCCAGGAAGGCTTCCAGGTCGGTCTTGAGCGGGTCGTGGTAGAAGCCTTCGTACACCAGCTCGACCCACTTGCGTGCGACATCGGGCTTGAAGCGGTTCTGCTGCTTGCTCAGCACCGCCTCTTCCAGCGCGCGGTGCGCGGTCAGCAGCGCGGTCAGGCCCGGGGCTTCGAAGATGATGCGGCCCTTGAGGCCGATGGTGGTGTCGCCGGTGTAGAGGCCGCGGCCAACGCCGTACTGAGCAAAAAGTCCGTTGAGCTTAGCGAGTAACACATGGCCTGCGCAGGCCTGTCCGTCCACCGCGACCGCCTCACCGTTCTTGAAGGTCAGCGTCACCCGCAGCGCTTCGCTCGGCCACTCGCTGCGCGGCTTGCACCAACCCACCGCGCCCTCGCCCGGCGCCTGCCAGCGGTCGATCTCGCCGCCGGACATGGTCAGGCCGAGCAGGTTCTCGTTGATCGTGTAGGCCTTCTGCTTGGCGCGCACGCCGAAGCCGCGCTCTTCCAGGTACTTCTGCTCGTAGGCGCGGACTTCGGTGTGTTCCTTCTGGATTTCACGGATCGGCGCGACGATTTCGTAATCGCCCAACGCCTTCACCGCCAGATCGAAGCGCACCTGATCGTTGCCCATGCCGGTGCAACCGTGGGCGATGGCCTTGGTGCCCAGTTCGGCGGCGCGCTTGAGCGCGGCTTCGACGATCAGGTAACGGTCGGACACCAGCAGCGGGTACTGGCCCTGATAGCCCTCGCCGGCCCACACGAACGGCTTGACGAAGCCCGACCAGATCGCCGGACCGCCGTCGACGGTGACGTGGCTGGTCACGCCCAGTTCGGCGGCGCGCTGTTCGATGAAGGCGCGCTCCTCGGCATCAACGCCGCCGGTGTCGGCGAACACGGTGTGCACGGCCCAGCCGCGCTCTTGCAGGTAAGGCACGCAGAAGCTGGTGTCGAGGCCGCCGGAGAAGGCGAGGACGATGGCGCGGTCGGTCATGGGGGAATCCAGGGTAGAAGTTAGCGAATAGGAGGTAGGAGATAGCGAAAGCGGGAGCGCGGAGAGGTGGGAGAGATCGGCGAAACGCTTTTCGCTATCTCCTAACGCCTATCCGCTATCTCCTAGATCAACGCGGCCATGATCGCCTTCTGCACATGCAGACGATTCTCCGCCTCGTCGATCGCGATGCAGTTCGGCGAATCCATCACGCCGTCGGTGGCCTTGACGTTGCGGCGCAGCGGCAGGCAGTGGCTGAAGACGCCGTTGTTCGTCAGCGCCATCTTGGCTTCGTCGACGATGAAGTGCTTGTACTGGTCGCGGATCGGCTTTTCCGGGCCCCAATTGCCGAAGTACGGCAGCGCGCCCCAGCTCTTGGCGTAGACGACATCGGCGCCGGCGTAGGCGCTTTCGATGTCGTGGCTGACCTGCAACGAGCCGCCGCTCTCGGCGACGTTCTGTTCGGCCCAGCCCATGTAGCGCTCGTCGAGCACGTACTCGGGGGTCGGGCACAGCAGGGTCACGTCCATGCCGAGGCGCGTGGCGATGGTCAGCGCCGAGTTCGCCACCGCGGTGTTGAGCGGCTTGGGGTGGTAGGTCCAGGTCAGCACGTACTTCTTGCCGCGCAGGTCGGTGGTGCCGAAGCGCTCCTGCAGGGCCAGCGCGTGGGCGAGCTCCTGGCAGGGATGGGTGATGGTCTCCATGTTGATGACCGGCACCGGCGAATACTTGGCGAAGCTGTTGAGCACGACATCCTGGCGGTCGTAGGCCCAATCGACGAATTTCGGGAACGCGCGCACGCCGATCAGATCGACGTAGCGGCCCAGCACGCGCGCGACTTCGGCGATGTGTTCCTCGGTGTCGCCGTCCATCACCGTGCCCAGGTCGAACTCGATCGGCCACGCGTCCTTGCCCGGCTGCAGCACGATGGCGTGGGCGCCGAGCTGGAACGCGCCCAGCTCGAAGCTGGTGCGGGTGCGCATGGACGGATTGAAGAACACCAGGGCGATGGATTTGCCCTTGAGCTGATCGCCGAGCTTGTTGCGCTTGAACGCAGCGGCCTGGGCCAACAGCGCGTCGAGGTCGGGGCGCGACCAGTCCTGGGTGTTGAGGAAGTGCTTCATCGTCATGCGGCGGTCCGGTAGAGGTGGAGCGGGAAAGAGGGGAACGAAGGGAACGGGGAATGGAGAGGGCGATGCGCTTCCGGCGCGGCAATGGATCCCACGCCGCCCGCGTTGCCGCCATTCCCCGATCCCTTCATTCCCCTCTTTCCCGTTTGCGAAAGACCAAAAGCAAAAAAGCCCAGCGCTAGGCTGGGCTTTTCGTGTGTGCGGCTTGTTACACGAACGACGGCGAGCGCCGTCACCCAGCGGATTGGCAGGGCAACGGTCGGCGCGCGCGCGAGGTCATTCCCGCCGCCATGTAGGCGGAGGTGAGCACGTCGGCGTCGGCGTAGTTCGGGTTCATGAGGCCGCGAATGCTCGCATGCGGCGGCCGTGGGCGCAAGCCGCCGGGCCCGCAAATGCGAACCCCGCCGGTGGGCGGGGCGGATGGGCGGCACGGGAACGGTGTCGGCGCAGCGCTCAACGCGAGGTGCTGATCGGAGACACCACCGGGGTCACCGCGACCCGGACCTTGAGCTTGTTGCCGGGGTCCTCGGGCAGGCGCGAGCGGAACCGGGCGCCCTTGTAGACGTAGTCCACGTCGTAGGCGATGGGCCGGCGGAATTCGCGCTCGACCGGCACCGGGCGGCAGTTCTCGCCGGTGCTGGGCTTGGGGTCGCGCTCGCGGCCCAGGGCCTCGCGCACCGAACCCAGCACCCGCTGGAAGCGCGAGTCGGTCTTGTCTTCGGGGTCGCACTGCTGCTCGACTGTGGTCGCGCGCAGGGTCTGGTAGACCGGGGTCACCCGCAGCACCTGCGCATAGTCGAAGCGCACGTTCTCCGCTTGCAGCACCGTGTGCTGCTGGGCCGGCGCGGGCGCCGCCCACAGGACCGCCAAAGCGCCGGACAGCGCCAGGATCGGGACCTGCGGGAGAAGTCGGTTCATCGGGCTCGCGGGGTTGGATTCGTGAATAAAGTGTAAGAGCAGTCTGCGGGGACGGCCTGAATCCTGCCTTTAGACCACGCGCCGCGGCACCTCGCGGCCGCCCCGCCCGGTCCGCGCGCGGGGTCCTGGGGCGCGGCGGCCCGGTGTCGGGTCCAGGTCCGCGACGGGCCCGGATCGGGCGAATTGCCCGGATCTCGCCCGCCACGATGGCCCCGTCGGACCCGCGCGGCCGCTAGAATGAACCCGAACCCAAGTCCCGCATCCATGAGCCTGCATCTCTATAACAGCCTGTCGCGACAGGTCGAAGCGTTCGCCCCGCTGGATCCGGCCCGCCCGACGATGTACGTCTGCGGCCCCACGGTCTACAACTACGCCCACATCGGCAACGCCCGCGGCCCGGTCGTGTTCGACGTGCTGGCCGGGCTGCTGCGCCGCCGCTACGGCGCGCTGGCCTACGCCCGCAACATCACCGACGTGGACGACAAGATCAACGCCGCGGCGGCCGAGCAGAAGGTGCCGATCTCGGCCATCACCGAACGCTTCGCCGCGATCTACCGCCAGGACATGGGCGCGCTCGGCGTGCGCCTGCCGGACCTGGAGCCGGCCGCGACCGCGCACATCGGCGAGATCGTGGCCATGATCGGGCGCTTGATCGACAGCGGCCACGCCTACGAGGCCGAGGGCCACGTGCTGTTCTCGATCGAGAGCTATCCCGACTACGGCAAGCTCTCGCGCCGCGACATCGACGACATGCGCGCCGGCGCGCGCATCGAGGTCGCGCCGTACAAGCGCGACGCCGGCGATTTCGTGCTGTGGAAGCCCTCCAGCGGCGACCTGCCCGGCTGGGACTCGCCCTGGGGCCGTGGCCGCCCGGGCTGGCACATCGAATGCTCGGCGATGGCCGCCGCCCACCTGGGCGAGACCATCGACATCCACGCCGGCGGCAACGATCTGATGTTCCCGCACCATGAGAACGAGATCGCGCAGAGCGAATGCGCGCACGGCGGCAAGGTGTTCGCGCGGTTCTGGCTGCACAACGGCATGCTGACCTTCGACGGCGAGAAGATGGCCAAGTCGCGCGGCAACATCGAGACCGTGCACGATCTGCTGCGCAAGCATCCGGCCGAAGCGCTGCGCTACGCCTTGCTGTCGGCGCATTACCGCCAGCCGCTGGACTGGTCGCCCAAGCTGATCGAGCAGTGCGCGCGCACGCTGGACCGGCTGTACGGCACCTTGCGCGATCTGGCCGGCGTCGATGTCGGCGAGGTCGCCATCCCGGCCGAAATCGAAGCCGCGCTCGACGACGACCTGGGCACGCCGCAGGCGCTGGCCGAGATCGCCCGCATCGCCGCCGAGGCGCGCAAGGCGACCGATCCGGCCGAACAGGCGCGGCTCAAGCGCGAGCTGCTCGGCGCGGGTTTCGCCCTGGGCCTGCTGCAGCAGGATCCGGCCGCGTGGTTCGCCGGCGCCGCCGGCGATCAGGACGACGAACGCATCCAGGCCTTGGTCGACGAGCGCAACGCGGCCAAGAAGGCGCGCGATTTCGCCCGCGCCGACGCCATCCGCCAACAGCTCGCCGACGAGAACATCCTGCTCGAAGACACGCCGCAGGGCGTGCGCTGGGTGCGCAAGCGCCCCGAGCCCCAGAAGACCGAAACGGCCGGTTCGTGATTTGCGTCCGCCCGGGCCTTGTCCGGGCGGACCCGCGCCGCCACTTAGCGATCCGATGAACGCCCCCGCCCTCCCCGCCTCGCCCTTCCCGCTCGAACCCACCGCCGCCGACGCCCAAGCCGCGATCCGCGACGAATTCGCCTTCTTCGGCGACTGGTCCGAGCGCTACCAATACCTGATCGACCTCGGCCGCAAGCTGCCCGACCTGCCGGCGGCCTACAAGACCGAGGAGTACCGTCTGCTGGGCTGCCAGTCGATGGTGTGGATCGTCACCGAAGGCGACGCCGACCGGCTCACCTTCCACGCGATCAGCGACTCGGCCATCGTCTCGGGCCTGATCTATCTGGCGTTGCGCGTCTATTCCGGCCGCAGCGCCACCGAGATCGTCGCCACCTCGGCCGATTACATCGCCGAGATCGGTCTGGCCAAGCACCTCTCGCCGACCCGCAGCAACGGCTTGGCCGCGCTGCTGGCCTTCATCCGCGAACAGGCGCAGCGGCGGTTGTGAGTTCCGGCAGCGCCCGCGCGGACGACTCCGACTCCGGTCCCAACGGACCGAACGCAAACGGAGGCGACGCGGGCGGACCGGTCGCCGCCTCGCGCCTGCTGCGCAATCCCGGCTTCGTCGGTCTGCTGACGTATCGCCTGCTGGCGATGCTGTCGTACCAGATCGTCGCGGTGACGGTCGGCTGGCACGTCTACGAACTCACCCGCGACCCGCTCGCGCTGGGCATGATCGGCCTCACCGAGGTCATTCCCTATTTCTGCTTCGCGCTGTTCGCCGGCTACGCGGTCGATCACCTGCCGCGGCGCAAGCTCGGCATGTTCGCCTGCCTGGGTTTGCTGCTGACCACGCTGATGCTGGCCGGCGTCGCCAGCGGCACCCTGCCGGCCGGCGCGTTCGGCATCGGCACCTTCACCATCTTCGCCGCCATCGCCGTCAATGGCGTGGTGCGCGCGTTCCTGTCGCCGGTGTACATGTCGCTGTTCGCGCGCGTGCTCAAACGCGAGCACTTCGCCCGCGGCGCGGGCGTGAGCAGCGTGGTGATGCAGACCGGGCTGGTGCTGGGTCCGGCTTTGGGCGGCGTGTTGGTCGCCTGGGGCGGCAAGACCTCGGCGTATCTGGTCGCGGCGTTCTTCGCCCTGGCCGCCGCCATCGCCATCATTACCTTGCGCGTGACCGAACCGCCGCCGGCGGCCGAGCGCGCGCCGGTGTTCCAAAGCATCGGCGAAGGCCTGCGCTTCGTGTTCAACAACCAGGTCGTGCTCGGCGCGCAGGCGCTGGACATGTTCTCGGTGCTGTTCGGCGGCGCGGTCGCGCTGTTGCCGGCCTTCATCCACGACGTGCTGCATTACGGCCCCGAGGCGCTGGGCGTGTTGCGCGCGGCGCCGGCCGCCGGCGCGGTGCTGATAGGTCTGTGGCTGGCGCGGCATCCGCCGCAGAAGCACGCCGGACGCCTGTTGCTGTGGGCGGTGGCCGGTTTCGGCCTGTGCATCATCGGCTTCGCCTTGTCGCGCGAGTTCTGGCTGTCGGCGCTGATGCTGATGCTGTCGGGCATGTGCGACGGCGTGTCGGTGGTGCTGCGCTCGACCATCCTGCAGCTGTCCACGCCGGACGAAATGCGCGGACGGGTGTCGTCGATCAACGGCATCTTCATCGGCTCGTCGAACGAGTTGGGCGCGTTCGAGTCGGGACTGGCGGCGAAGCTGATGGGGTTGGTGCCGTCGGTGATCTTCGGCGGCTGCATGACCTTGGCCGTGGTCGGCGCGACCGCGAAGCTGGCGCCGAAGCTGCGCCGGTTGGACCTGCGCGAATTGCAGTAGCGCCTCAGCGCGACTCGTCGCGATCGCGCTTGCGCTTTTGCGCCGCGTCCGGCGCGCGGCGCATCGCGGTCGCGGCCACGCCGATCAACGACAGCAGCACGTTGAACAAGCCCAGGCCGATGGCGACGAAGGCATCGCCCAGGCTGCCGGCGTAACTGGTTTCGACGTCGCGGCCGAGCAGGTTCCAGCACAGCACGCCGAACAGCGGCGAGCCGACGAGCAGATTGAGCGCGAACATCGACACCGCGGCGTAGCGCACGTACGCGCGCGACCAAAACCACAGCAGCGCGTTCCAGCCCGTCAATACGAGCGGGCCGAGGGCCAGCAAAGCATCGTCCATGCGCGTTTGTCTCCGAACGGTGGCGACATCCTAGCCCCATTCGCCGCCGCGTTGCCGCTCAGCCGCGCCGCGCCCAATCCGCGTACAGGCCGGCCTCGCCGTCCGGCAGCAACCGCCGCAGCGGCAGGCGCTGCTGCGCGGGCGGCAGCGCCATTTGCGCGTAGACCGCGGCGGTCGACAAACCGAAGGCGTCGCCGTCCTCGTTGGAGTACGCGTAGTAGGCCGCTTCCACCCCGCACAGGTGCATCGCCGCCAGGCACATCGGGCAAGGATGGCCGCTGGCGTAGATCGTGCACCCGTCCAGGCGGGTCAGGCCGAGCGCGAGCGCCGCTTCGCGGATCGTCAGCAGTTCGGCGTGCGCGGTCGGGTCGCCGGTTTCGAGGATGCGGTTGGCGGCGCGCGCGATCACTTCGCCGTCGCGCACCAGCACCGCGCCGAACGGGCGGCCGCCGGCGGCGGCGTTGGCGCGGGCCAGGGCCAAGGCTTCGCGCATGAATTCGAGATGACGCGGTTCGGCGGGGCGGTCGTTCATGGCGGACTCCGGCGATGAAGGTGGCGACAGCGTGCCTGCCGCGCGGTCGCGCGGCGTGGATCGATTCTGGCGGTTCGCGGTGGGCGCCGTCGCGGGGGCACGCGATCGGGTCTGCCGTCACCTTCGCGAACGCCGGCTGCTCGCAGCTCGCAGCGGTCGCGCCGAGCATGGCGCTGAAGTCTCTGGATCCCCGCCTTCGCGGGGATGACGGCTTGGAGGGACCGCGAGACTACGGATCGGGGATTCAAGCGACGAGGGAAGTGGAAAGACGCGACGCTGCCTGCCCGCCGGTTCGCGACCGCGCCAACGACACAAGCGACGCAGCGACGATACCGCCCACCGAAAACGCGAAAGCCCGGCCGAGGCCGGGCTTTCGTGGTCTGGCGCGAACGGGCGGGTTCAGTCGCCCATCTGCTTCTGCATGTGTTCCCAACGCTCTTGGGCGTCGATGGTGCGCTCGGCGGTCAGGCGCGCCTCCAGGCGCTCCAGGCCGATCTCTTCGCCGGTGTCGACGCAGAAACCGTAATCGCCCGAGTCCACGCGCTTGAGCGTGCTGTCGATCTTGCTGATCAGCTTGCGGTAGCGGTCGCGGGTGCGCAGTTCCAGCGAGTTCTCGGTCTCGCGGGTGGCGCGTTCGGCTTCGTCGCCGACGTCGCGCACTTCGTCCTTGAGGTTCTCGATGGTCTGCTTGGACTCCTCGACCAGATCCGTGCGCCATTGCAGCAGGCGTTGACGGAAATATTCGAGTTGCAGCGGGTTCATGTATTCCTCGTCCGAGGTCGGCTTATAGCCTTCCGGCACGATCGGACGGCCGGTCGCGGGATCGTTCGCGTACTGAACGACCTTGACCTTGGTCTTGGGCGCGGGCGAGGACGGCGCCTTGGTGGTCACCGCCACGGCGACCTTGCCGGCCGGCCGGGCCGCAGCGGACGCGGGCTTGCCGGCGGGAGGGTTGCTGGATGCTGTCTGGGTCACTGTGTTCTTGCTTTGGTCGGAGATGCTGACGGCCTGCTTGGCGGGCGCCGGAGCGCCGGTCCGGGCAGGCGGTGGGGTTTGGGCCGCGGCGGGCGCGGGTTGCTTCTTCACAGCTTGAGGCTTGTTCGCTTCAACTTTTTTAAGGTCGGGCTGGGTCGCGGCAGTTTCCTTGATCGGCGTCGCTTTGGCTGCGACCGGCTTGGCGGTCGGCTTCGCCGCCGCGGCGGGCTTGGCCGGAGCCGCCTTCTTCGCCGGCGCCGCCGGTTTGCTCGCGGCAGGCTTGGCTGCGGCCGGCTTGACCGGCGCCGCCTTCTTGGCGGGAGCGGCCTTGACCGGCGCCGCCTTGGCGGCCGGCTTGGCCGCGACCTTCTTCGCCGCCGCCTTGGCCGGCGCCTTCTTGACCGCCGGCTTGCTCGCCGCCGCCGTCTTCTTCGGCGCGGGCTTGGCCGCGGGCTTGGCGGCCTTCTTAGCGACGGGCTTGACGGTCTTCTTGGCGGCCTTGACGGCCTTCTTCGCAGGTTTTTTCACTGCCACGACAGGCTTGTCCTTCTATTCCCTGAGGGCGCCTCCGGACGCGGTCCGGAGACATCGCGGGCCAAGCATGACCCACCCGGCCATCAAATGCACATGCGCTCGATGACCGCAAGTGAAATCCGGCGCAACGCCGGTTTTCGCCCGGCCCGAACGGCACGGCTGTAGCGTTTCGCGCCGCGGCGGACCTTCGTCTTGCACTTGCCTTGTTTTGGGGAAAGCGCGCTGTTATACCCTGCCGGGGCACCCGCGGCAACCGCGCCGCGACGCGCCCGCTGGAGGCGTAAAATGCGCCCCAGCGCGCGGCTTTCGCCGCACCCTGTCCCCGCACCGTCACTACCGTTGCCGGCATTAAGGAAACGTGATCGCTCGTCTTCTCCTCGTCCTGCTGCGCGGCTACAAACGCTGGATCAGCCCCTTGCTCGGCCAGCGTTGCCGCTTCCATCCGAGCTGTTCGTCGTATTCGATGACGGCGATCGCGCATTACGGCGCGCTCAAGGGCAGCTGGCTCACGCTCAAGCGGCTGGCGCGCTGCCATCCGCTGCATCCCGGCGGCTACGACCCGGTGCCCGGCACCGAGGACGCCGCCGCCTCCCCCGACTCTTCCGGACACTGCTCATGCCATCGACCCTGATCGTCAACGCCCGCCTGGTCAACGAAGGACGCGAATACGAAGGCGACCTGCGCATCGACGGCGAACGCATCGCCGAAATCGGCGCCGGCTTGTCGGCGCGCGCCGGCGAGACCGTGATCGACGCGCGCGGCCGCCGCTTGCTGCCGGGCATGATCGACGACCAGGTCCACTTCCGCGAACCGGGCATGGAGTACAAGGCCGACATGGCCACCGAGTCGGCCGCGGCGGTGGCCGGCGGGCTGACCACGTTCATGGACATGCCCAACACCAACCCGCCGACGCTCGACGCCGCGGCGCTGGAGGACAAATACCGCCGCGCCGCCGGCCGCGCCTGGGGCAACTACGGTTTCTATCTGGGCGCGAGCAACGACAACCTCGCCGCGATCCAGTCGCTGGATCCGCGCACCGCGCCGGGCGTGAAGGTGTTCATGGGCGCGTCCACCGGCAACATGCTGGTCGACGATCCGGTCACGCTCGACGCGATCTTCCGCGACGTGCCCACGCCGATCATCACCCACTGCGAAGACACGCCGATGATCGACGCCGAACTGGCGCGTTATAAGGCCAAGTACGGCGACGACATCCCCGCGCGCTTTCATCCCGACATCCGTTCGCGCGAAGCCTGCAAGAAGTCGACCGAGCTGGCGATCTCGCTGGCGCGCAAGCACAACACCCGCCTGCACGTGCTGCACATCAGCACCGCCGACGAACTGGCGCTGTTCCAGCCCGGCCCGATCGAAGGCAAGCGCATCACCGCCGAAACCTGCATCCACTTCCTGCGCTTCGACCGCGAGGACTACGAGAAGCTCGGCCATCTGATCAAGTGCAACCCGGCGATCAAGGATCCGGCCGATCGCGAGGCGCTGATCCGCGCGATCGCCGACGGCGTGATCGACGTGCTCGCCACCGACCACGCGCCGCATACGCTGGAAGAAAAGGCGCGCCCCTACACCTCCGCGCCGAGCGGCTTGCCGCTGGTGCAGTTCGCGCTCAACGCCGCGCTGGAACTGGTGCACGAAGGCCGCCTGAGCACCGCGCAGGTGGTCGACAAGTTCGCCCACGCGCCGGCCAAGCTGTTCGACGTGATGCATCGCGGCTTCCTGCGCGAAGGCTATTTCGCCGACTTGGTGCTGATCGACGACGTGCCGTACACGGTTCAGCGCGAAGACGTGCTGTCCAAGTGCGGCTGGTCGCCGTTCGAGGGCCGCACCTTCCGCAGCCGCATCGCCTCGACCTGGGTCAACGGACAACTGGCGTGGGACGGCGCGGCCTTGACCGGCACGCCGCAGGGTCAGCGTCTGGCGTTCGATCGATGAGGTCGGCGTTGCGCGCGGCCGCGCTGCTGTGCGCGGCCGCGGCGCTGGCGCCGGTCGCGTCGGCGCAAGTGGTCGCGTCCGGAACGATTCCCGACGGCGCCGCCGTCGCAGCGCCGGCGCAAACCGGCGACGCGCGCATCGTGTTTCCCGCCTCCGTGCAGCAAGGCGCGATGGTGATCGGCAAGGTGGCGCCGGGCAGCATGGTGCGTTACGGCGGCCGCCAGTTGCGCGTAACGCCTTACGGCAGCGTGGTGTTCGGCGTCGGCCGCGACGCGACGGGCACGCTCAGCGTCGAGGTGCAGCCGCCGGGCGGCGCGCCGCAGCGCGTGGGCATCGCGGTGACGCCGCGCGATTTTCCGACCGAATACATCAGCGGCGTGCCGCCGAAAACGGTCAATCCGCCGCCGGAGATCGCCGCGCGGATCGAGCGCGAACAAGCGCAGGTGACCGCGTCGCGCGCGCGCGACGACGAGCGCCCCGATTTCGCCCAACCGTTCCAGTGGCCGGTGCAGGGCCGCATCAGCGGCCGCTTCGGCAATCAGCGCGTCTACAACGGGCAGAAGGGCTCCGGCCATTCGGGCATGGACATCGCCGCGCCCACCGGCACCGCGGTGAAGGCGCCGGCGGCCGGGGTGATCACCTTCGCCGCGCCGGACCTGTATCTCACCGGCGGCACCGTGCTGCTCGATCACGGCCACGGGATCAGCTCGAATTTCCTGCACCTCTCGCGCATCGACGTCAAAGTCGGCGACCGCATCGCCCAAGGCCAGACCCTCGGCGCGGTCGGCGCGACCGGGCGCGCGACCGGGCCGCATCTGCATTGGGGCATGAATTGGTTCGATGTGCGGATCGATCCGCTGTTGGTGTTGGAGCGGGCGCAGGCGGCGGGCAAGCCGGCGCCTTGAGCCGGGGCTCGCGGGGGTTTCGTAGGAGCGGCGTGAGCCGCGATTGCTGGGCGGCAGATCGCGGCGCGGCCATCGACACGCCCGGCGGCTTCGCCGGCTGCGGCTGCGTTCGTCGTAATTGCATTGGCGCGGTCGCGGCTTACGCCGCTCCTACAGGGAGCGGTCGAGGGTTGCGATCTGCCTGTAGGAGCGGCGTGAGCCGCGATTGCGGGGCGGCAGATCGCGACGCGACCATCGATGCGCCCGGCGGCTTCGCCGGCTGCGGGCTGCGTTCGTCGTAGTTGCATTGGCGCGGTCGCGGCTTGCGCCGCTCCTACAGGGAGCGGGCGAGGGTTGCGATCTGCCTGTAGGAGCGGCGTGAGCCGCGACCGTGAAGCGGCAGATCGCGACGCGACCATCGATGCGCTCGGCGGCTTCGCCGGCTGCAGGCCGCGTTCGTCGTAATTGCATTGGCGCGGTCGCGGCTTACGCCGCTCCTACAGGCGGCGACCGGACTACAGCTCGAGCGGTTGCAGCGAGGGCGACAGTTCCAGCTCGCGCATGCGCACGCACTTGGGGTTGGGCAGGCGCGGGCCGGCCAGCGCCAGCAAGGCGTTGCCGCGTTCCATCAGGCCCAGGCGCTGCCGCGCTTGGGCGAGCGCTCGTTCGAGTTCCTCGGCGTCGGCGTGCAGGCCGGCGGCGAGCGGGTCGCCCTCCGCGAGCCCCAGCGCTTCGCGTCGCGACGGGCGCAGCCACGATCCGATCTGCGGCCACAACGCGTCCCAATCCAGTTCGGGAAACGCCTGCGTCGGCGGCGCGGCGGCGGGCAGGTTCGGGGCGAGCCGGCCGCGCGGTTGCGCGGGATTTTCGGCGAAGCAGCGGTAGACGAATTCGCTCGCGCTCATCGCCCCCGCGCTGTCGGCGGCGGCGTGCAGCAGGGCTTCGCGCAAGGCCGCGCGCAGCGGCGCCGAATCGGGCAGCGCGCGGTCGCGCAGCGCGGCGGCGCGGCCGAGCGCGGCCAGCGGGTCGCCGGAAAACGCGGGGCGGCGCAGCGACAGGGCGTGGGCGAGCACGGCGATGCGGTCGGGATCCTGCAACGGGCGCGCGGCGACCAGGGGCCGGCGCGCCTGCGCTTCGAGCAGTTGTTCGTCGGCCAAGCATTCGGCCAGCGGGCGTTCGATCACCCCGCCCGAGCCGGTTTCGATCAGATACCCGGCGCGGCCGACCACGGCGGCGTGATCGAAGCGGCTGTCGCCGAACCATGCGGTCAACGCCGCGAGCGGGCCGCGCCGGCGCAGCAGCAGCACGTCGCCGGTGCGCAGCCGCGCCGCCGACGCCGCGCCGCCGTCCGGGGTCACGAAACCACCTCGCGCTCGGCGTCGGCGCCGTGCGCGGTGACCCGGTCGCGGCCGGCGGACTTGCTCGCGTACAGCGCCGCGTCGGCGCGTTCGAGCAGTTGCTCCGGGGTTTCGTTGGGCTGCAGTTCGGCCACGCCCAAGCTCAGGCTCACCGGCAACAGGCGGCCGTCGATCGACAGCGGGCTGCCGCTGACCGATTCGCGCAGATGCTCGGCCACCCGCGTGGCATCGCGCAGATAGGTGTCGGCCAGCACCACCAGCACTTCGTCGCCGCCGTAGCGGCCGAACAGATCGTAGGCGCGCAGGCGGTTGCGCGTGCGCAGGGCGACGATGCGCAAGGTCTCGTCGCCGACGCGGTGGCCGTGCTCGTCGTTGATGCGCTTGAAGTGGTCGATGTCGAAGAACACCACCGACAGCGGCCGGTGCGAGCGGTGCGCGCTGTCGACCGCGTTGCGCAGGCTCTGCGAGATCGCCGCGCGGGTCATCGCGCCGGTCAGGCTGTCGTAGGTGGCCAGGCGGTTGGCGGTGTCGCGGTCGCGGCGCAACTGCTGCAGCTTGGAGGTCAGGCCGAGCAGCAGCCCCAGCCCGCCGAACGCCAGGCCGACCGGGAAGGTGTATTCGAGCCAGCTGAACTCCGGCCACCACTGATGGTTGGCGCCGACCAGGACCACCAGCAGCGCCATCAACGGCAGCCACGCCAGCAGCAGGAAATAGGCTTCGCGCTGACGCCGCCACACCGCCACCACGGTCGCGTAGAGGATCAGCGCGACCACCGCCAGCAGGTTGAGGTTGCCGAACAGCGCGCTGTACTTCCAGGTGCGGAACAAGGTGACCAGGATCAGGCCGCCGAGCGAGTAGCTGCACCAGTCGAGCAGACGCGAGATCCGCGGCTGGGTCGCGCGCAGGCCGAGGAAGAAGATCAGGAAGCGGATGCTCGCCAGCACCGCCGCGGTGTTGAGCACGATGTTGGTGCGCGCGTCCGGAGCGATCTCGTTGAGCCACGGCACCACCCGCATCTCGCCGCCGTCGGAGGTCAGGGTGAGGATCTGCAGGATCAAGGTCAGCCCGAGATACGCGTAGCCGCGCTCGCGCAAGCCGATCCAGAAGCCGAACGCCAGCACCGCGACCACGCCCATCGCGGTCAGCACCACGCTGCGCAGGCCGACGTGCATCATGTCCTCGCGCTGGACCATCGCCAGCGGCTCGATCTCGACCTTGGACTGCATCAAGTCGGCGGCGAGCATGCGCAGGTACAGCGTGTCGCCCTTGCGCAGCCCCTTGGGCAGCGGGAACACGATCATCCGGGTGGAGTGGTTGAGGTCGATGTCCGGGCCGTAGATGGCGCGGCGCAGCGGCAGGTCGTCGCCGGGCCGCCACAGTTCGATCTCGCGGCGCGAGGGCCGGTCGATGGTCAGTTGCGGCGCGACCGCGACATCGACGTCCTGGTTGACCACCACCCGCCACCACGCCGGCTGGCCCTTGGGCGCCCACACCTGCTGGCCGGACACGGCCTCGAAGCGGCCGTCGAATTCGCCCGACAGCACCCGCGCGGGCACCGGGTCGCCCTGCGCGAGCCGCGACAGGCTCAGCGACGGGGCGCGGAAGTCGTTGGGGTCGTACGGGTCGCGCAGCGCCTGCGGCGCGGCGACGAGGGCGGACGAAGGCAGGGTCAGGGGCTGCGCCGACGCGATCGCCGCCACCGCCCACAACGCGAGCACGGCTACCCAGCCGCGCCAGCTTCCACCCCAGGGTGTCCCCATGCCCCTTCCGGTCACCAATCTGCTACGCCGAGCATAGCCCAAGGGGGCTGGTGGCCGGTGCGGGGGACCATCACGGTTTCCACCTTGAAATTGTGCTGACGCACACGCCTCCATGCATTGCCGCGCCGTCGCGGCCGGCCGTGGAGGCGATCCTACACCGCGACGGCGTGACGGCGCCGCCGACAAAAACGACAGGGGGCGATCAAAAACGACAGTGGGCGACGCGGACGCGGCCGTGCCGGCCGGCGCGCGGCGGCGCAAGCGCGAACCGGCTCGGGCCGGCGCGCGCGGCGGGCGCATGCGAAAGCGGCGCGCCCGTGGGGACACGCCGCATGGCAGAGGCAGGTGCGCCCGGACCGGCGCGCCGCGCGCGGCTTACTCGCGCGCGCCCTGCCCGGTCACGCGCGCGACCGCGTCGTGCGCGTGCAAGCTCTCGAAGTGCGCGACTTCGGCATCGAAGCGCTCGATCCGCGGATCGGCCGACAGCGCCGCGGCGACCCGGCGCGCGGCGTCTTCGCAGAACATCAGGTTCTCGGCGTTGAGGCGGGCGAAGGCTTGCTCGTCCTCGCGCTTGACCGCGGTCTGCACCGGGGTGGCGAGCACGGTTTCCAGCGCGTCGATCAAGGCCACCAGCGGCAGTTCGTCGAAGGCCGGGCGCAGTTCGACGCGCACGTCGGCGCGGCTGCGCTGGGCGTGCGGGGTCGCGGCCAGGCCGCGCTCGGAGGCGAGCCAATCGCTGACCACGGCGGTCGACAGCGGATGCGCGGCGGCGAAATCGGCGGCGAAGCGTTCGGCGTTGAGCTGGCGCGACAGCGCCGCCGAGGCCGGACAGGTGCTGGAGTATTCGACCGCGAAGCGCAGGCCCAGCTGCAGGTGGCCGTCGATCAGGCGCGCGTCGATCTCGACCGGATAGCGCTTCCAGCCGGCGTTGGCGCTGGCCAGGGCCGGACGCAGCAACAACTGCTCGTAGCGCAGGACCAGCCGCGCGGCGTTGGAAATGCCGCCCTGGCCTTCGATCAGGCTCTGCAGCGCCCGGCGCAGGCCGGCCGGCGTGACCGTTTCGCTGGCGAACGCGTTCTGCAGGTGCAGGTACATGCGCGACATGTGGATGCCGCGCGCGTTGGCGTCGCGCAGGTTCACCGAGACGTCGACCGACGCCGGCACCTGGATCGCGACGCCGTCGGCGCCGGCGATGCGCAGCGGCAAGGCGATGTGGGACATGCCGACCCAGTCCAGCGGACGCGCCGCGGCGGCGGCGTCGAAGGCGACATCGGGCAGGCTCGAACGGGAGGGTACGAAAGGAGTATTCACAACGCTGAAAGTGGGGGCGCGTGGGGGGAACGCAACGGCGCCATTCTACCGGGGCCGGCCGCCCTGCCCCGGCCGGCCCTGCAACGGTCAGTTGCGGGCGCCGCGCCAGGCCGCCAGCAGCGCGGTCCACGGCGACAGCGGCCGGGCCGCGTCGCCGCGCTGCAGACGGGTGTGGGCCAGCGCGGTCCACAGCCGCCGCGGCACGGTCGCGCCGAAGCGCTCGGGCCACTGCGCCAGCAATTCGCGGCTCCATTCCACCGCCGCGCCCTCGCCCGGCCGCGCCATCGCCCGGGCGACCACGCTCAGCGGCACCGCGGCGTCGCCTTGCAGCACCAGCCGGGCCTCCAGCAGCGAGGACTGGATCGCCGGCACTGCCGCCTCGGGCAGTTGCCCGGGCACCGGATCGAACAGGGCCGCGTCGATCGCGGCGCAGGCCTGGGCCAGCGGCAGCAGGCCGTCGAAGGCCTCGTTGCGGTCGCCGGGGCGCTCGCGACTGTCGCGCAGGCCCGGCAGGGCCGCGGCCAGCGCCGCCCACGGCGCGTCCTGGCGCTGCAGCGCCAGCCCCAGCGGGTGCCGGCGGCGGCCTTCGCGCCAGCCTTTGAGTTCTTCCATCCACCAGCCGAGCTTGGCCTCGCCGGGCAGCGCGTCGTTGCCGCCCCAGGCGGCGTCGGTGAGCTCCTGCTGCAGCGCCGCCCAAGCCACCGCCGCGCCGCGCTGGGCGCGCGGCACGAACACTTCGGCCACCGACCACTCCGGCCAGCGCGCGCGCCATTTGCCGGCGAAGTCGTGCAGCGCCTGTTCCTGCGGAGCGGCGTCGGCGGCCGGCGCGGCGGTCATCGCGTCGCCGGCCATGCGTCCGCCGCGGCCAGCGCGATCGGGTCGTCGACCATGACGTCGCCCTGCCAGGCGATCGGGTCGTCCAGTTCCAGGCGATAGCCCCACAGCGCCACCACCGAGGGCATGCCGGCGGCGCGCGCGGCGAGGATGTCGCGCTCGTCGTCGCCGACGTAGGCGCAGTCGCCGGGTTCGACGCCGATGCGCTGCGCCGCGACCGTCAACGGCAGCGGATCGGGCTTGCGCGCGGCCAGGGTGTCGCCGCCGATCAGCACCGCGCAGCGGGTTTCCCAGCCCAACAGCGGCATCAGCTTGCGCGCCAGGTATTCGGGCTTGTTGGTGACGATGCCCCACGGCGTGCCCGCGGCTTCCAGCGCCGCCAGCATCGCCTCCACGCCGGGGAACGGCGCGCCGTGCAGGCCGAGCTCGCGCTCGTAGGTGTCGAGGAATTCGGGCACCCAGCCTTCGCGCTCGATCGCGTCGACATCGGCGAACGCCGCGCCGAGCATCGCCCGCGCGCCCTTGGACACGTGCGGGCGCAGCGCTTCCAGCGGCATCGGGTCGCGGCCGCGCGCGGCGCGCATGAGGTTGGCGGTGGCGAGCATGTCCGGCGCGCTGTCGAGCAAGGTGCCGTCGAGGTCGAACAGCGCCGCCTTCGGAAAGGCGGTCGCGGGCGCGGCGGTCATGCCGCCGCGTCCTGCGCGTCGGCGGGCTTGTAGGCGCAGGCCAGATAGTTCACGTCGGCGCGCGGGACGATGCGCGCGCCGTTGCGCCAGGGCTCGTACATCAGGCCGCTGACGTCTTCCAACTGCAGGCCCGCTTCGCGCAGCCACGCGGCCAGTTCGGACGGCTTGATGAAATCGCGGTACTGGTGGGTGCCCTTGGGCAGCAAGCGCGCGACGTACTCGGCGCCGACGATGGCCAGCGCGAACGCGGCCGGCGTGCGGTTCAAGGTCGACAGGAACAGGCGCCCGCCGGGCTTGAGCAGGCGCGCGCAGGCGCGCACGATCGCGCGCGGGTCGGGCACGTGTTCGAGCATTTCCATGCAGGTGATCACGTCGAAGCGCGCCGGCACTTCCTGCGCCAGCGACTCCACCGGCTGCAGGCGGTAATCGACGCTGACGCCGGTTTCCAGGCGGTGCAGCTTGGCGACCTTGATCAGCTCGGGCGCCAGATCGATCGCGGTGACTTGGGCGCCGGACGCGGCCAGCGCTTCGCTGAGCAACCCGCCGCCGCAGCCCACGTCCAGCGCCAGCGCGTCGCGCAACGGCGCGCGTTGGGCGACGTAGCCCAGCCGCACCGGGTTGAGCGCGTGCAGCGGTTTCTGCGGGCCTTGCGGATCCCACCAACGGTTGGCCAGGGCGCCGAACTTGTCGAGCTCGGCCTGACTGAAGTTGTCGCCGCCGGACGCCTGGGTATCGGTGTGGCCGCCGGTGTCGTTCGATGCGTTGCTTGCGCTGCTCATGCCTGCCTGCTCGTTCTGTCGCCGCGCGCGGTGGGCGCGGCCGGTGTGCTGCGTGCCTGACGGCGGCGTCCGCGCCGCTCGTCTAGTGTGAAGCAGGTCCGCTACGGTCTGCGTGAACGCACTGCGTCGCAGTGTCGCAGGCCGTGCGGGCCGTCGCGGATCGGCGCCGCGCTCGCAGCCGCGGCCCGCTCCGCTCAGCGCGCGATCGCGGCGATGCGCTCGCGCCACTGGCGCGCGTTGGCGATCAGCGCCGCGGTGTCCATGTCGACCAGCACGCGCTCGCGCAGCTTGGCCTTGCCGGCGATCCACACGTCGCTGACCTGATGGCGGCCGGTCGCGTAGATCAGCTGCGAGACCACGTGATGCAGCGGCTGGGTTTCCAACTGGCCCAGATCCACGCAGGCCAGATCGGCCTGCTTGCCGACTTCGATCGAACCGATTTTGGCCTCGAAGCCCAGCGCCTTGGCGCCGCCGAGGGTGGCCGCGCGCAGCGCGCTGAAGGCGTCGAGCGCCTTGGCGTCGTTGGCCACGGCCTTGGCCAGGATCGCCGCGGTGCGGGTCTCGCCGAACATGTCCAGATCGTTGTTGCTGGCGCAGCCGTCGGTGCCGATGGCGAGGTTCACCCCGGCGTGCTGCAGCTTGCAGGCCGGGCAGAAGCCCGAAGCCAGCTTGAGGTTGGATTCCGGGCAATGCACCACGCTGACGCCGCGCTGCGCGCACAGCTCGATTTCGGCGTCGGTGAGCTGGGTCATGTGCACCGCGATCAGGCGGTCGGTGACCAGGCCCAGGCGATCCAGACGCGCCAGCGGGCGCTGGCCGTACTGCTTGATCGAATCGGCGATTTCCTGCGCGGTCTCGTGCGTGTGCAGATGGATCGGCAGATCCAGCTGATCGGCGAGCATGCGGATGCGCTCGAAGTTCGCGTCGTTGACCGTGTACGGCGCGTGCGGCGCGAACGCGGTGGCGACCAGCGCGTCGTCGCGCCACAGGTCGTGGACTTCGCCGGCGCGGTCGAAGTATTCGTCGGAGGTCTTGGCCCAGGCGGTGGGGAAATCGATCACCGGCAGGCCGACCCGGGCGCGGAAGCCGTGGCGCTTGTAGACCGCGGCCTGCACGTCGGGGAAGAAATAGTTTTCGTTGGCGCAGGTGGTGCCGCCGCGCAGCATCTCGGCGACGGCCAGGGTGATGCCGTCTTCGACGAACTGCGGGCCGATCACCGCCGCTTCGACCGGCCAGATGTGGCCTTGCAGCCATTCCATCAGCGGCAGGTCGTCGGCGACGCCGCGCAGCAGGGTCATCGGGTTGTGGGTGTGGGCGTTGACCAAGCCCGGGATCAGCGCCGACTCGGGGCGGCTGACGGTCTGCGCCGGCGCGTAGCGCTGGCGCGCCTGGGCGATCGGCAGCACGTCGGCGATCGCGCCCTTGCTGACGATCACCGCGTGGTTTTCCAGCACCACCGCATGCGGCTCGACCGGCACCACCCAGCCCGCTTCGATGGACAGGTCGCAGGGAACGGGCTGGAGTTCGGAGGTCATCGGCGCTGCTCGCTGGTTTGGGCCGGTGTTCGGGCCGCAGGGGGGACGCCGCCCCGTGGCCGGGCCGGCCGGGTGTTGCGAAAACGCGGCCACTGGTGCCGGCCGCGTTCGGGTGAGACTTGGATGGCGCGGCTCGTCGCGCGGGGTGCGGGAGCGATGGGGGTCGCTCGCGGCGGCGGCAATGCCCTTGCTATCCCGCCGCTCCACACCCGTCATTCCGGCGAAGGCCGGAACCCATTTTGCCGTCGCTTTTCTTGCTCGTGCGCTACAGCGGCCGAAGCAACAGCAACAGCAAAATGGATCCTGGCGTTCGCCAGGATGACGATCCGGCAAAGCCGTGGCCGCCTGCGGCGGCCACGGGCCGGATCGTCACTTCACCCGGCTGACGTACTCGCCCGAGCGCGTATCGACCTTGATGATTTCTTCCTGGCCGACGAACAGCGGCACGCGCACCACCGCGCCGGTTTCCAGGGTCGCCGGCTTGCCGCCGCCGCCCGAGGTGTCGCCGCGCACGCCCGGATCGGTCTCGACGATCTTGAGCTCGACGAAGTTCGGCGGCTGGACCGAGATCGGGGTGCCGTTCCACAGGGTCACCACGCACTCTTCCTCGCCCTTGAGCCACTTGTCGGCGCCGGCCATGCCGGCCTTGTCGGCCTGCACCTGCTCGAACGACTCCTGGTTCATGAAGTGCCAGTACTCGCCGTCGGAGTACAGGTACTGCATGTCGGTATCGACCACGTCCGCCTGCTCGACGCTGTCGGTCGCCTTCATGGTCATTTCGACCACGCGGCCGGACTTGATGCTGCGGTACTTGACGCGGGTGAACGCCTGGCCCTTGCCCGGCTTGACGTACTCGGTCTCGGTGATGATGCACGGATCGTTGTTGACCAGGATCTTCTGACCGTTCTTCACGTCGTTCATGCCAAGGGTGGCCATGCTGAAACTCCCTACAGATGTATTTGTGTCGGTGAATGAGGTTCCGTCCGCCGCGGCCACGGGCCGCGGGCGTCCAGCCGCCGTCGTCGGCGCCGCTCCCGCGCCGGCCTCCGCCCGGGACCGGGCGGGCCCCGCGGCCGCCTGACGGCGCGGGGAGGCTAGAATGTCGGGCTGCGCCGGCCCCGTCCGCGGCGAAACCGCCGCTCCGGGACCCGGGCGCCGTGATCGGAACCCTGAAGGCTAGCCCCGCATGATACCTGCTGCGCATCCCCTCTCGCACCCGGCCCCCGCCCAAGGCGGCGCCGCGCCCCCGCGCTGGCAGGCGCTGTGGCGCGAGGCGGTGCGCGATCCGCGCGAGCTGCTGGACCTGCTCGGCCTGGATTTCGCCGCCCTGGGCGTGTCCGAGGCCGCCGCCGCGCAGTTCCCGCTGCGGGTGCCGCGCGGCTTCGTCGCGCGCATGCGCGCCGGCGACCCGACCGACCCGCTGCTGCGCCAGGTGCTGCCGCTGGACGCGGAACTGCGGCCGATGCCCGGCTTCAGCCTGGACGCGGTCGGCGACGGCGCGGCCAAGGCCGGCCACGGGGTGATCCGCAAATACCGCGGCCGCGCCCTGCTGATCGCCACCGGCAGCTGCGCGGTCAACTGCCGCTACTGCTTCCGCCGCCACTTCCCCTACGCCGAGGAAACAGCGGCCGCGGCCGGCTGGCGCGAGGCGGTGGCGGCGATCGCCGCCGACACGAGCATCGACGAAGTGATCCTGTCCGGCGGCGACCCGTGGTCGCTGGCCACGCCCAAGCTGGCCGAGCTCACCGACGCCCTGAAGACCGTGCCCCACCTCAAGCGCCTGCGCGTGCACACCCGCCTGCCGGTGGTGCTGCCCGAGCGCGTGGACGCGGCCCTGACCGAGTGGTTGGCCGCGCTGCCGTGGCCGGTCGCCGTGGTCCTGCACGCCAACCACGCCAACGAATTCGACGCCGGCGTGGACGCGGCGATGCGCCGCCTGCGCGAGGCGGGCGCGACTTTGCTCAATCAGGCCGTGCTGCTGCGCGGGGTCAACGACAGCGTCGAGGCGCTGGCCGCGCTGAGCGAACGCAGCCATCAGGCCGGCGTGCTGCCCTACTACCTGCATCAGCTCGACCGCGTGCAGGGCGCCGCCCACTTCGAGGTCGCCGACGAGGACGCCCTCGCCCTGCACCGCGCCCTGGCCGCGCGCCTGTCGGGGTACCTCGTGCCCAAGCTGGTGCGCGAAGTGGCAGGCGACCCGGGCAAGCGTCCGTTGTAAGGTTGTAATCTGGCTGGGGTTTGATCGGGGAACGCCGCACGCTGCGAGCTTGCGCATGCGCAAAGTTCGCGAGCTTCGCATCCGCGGCGTGATCGAACCCTACAACGGGTCACAGATTCTCGTCCCCGCGTGGACGAGGCCGGCGCTTCGTGTCATAAAACCGGCCCACGGAGGTGGTCAATGCAATTCGGCAAAGACATGGTGCTGCGCTTGCTGATCGTCGACGACAGCGTCGAGGCAGCCGAAGCCATCGTCAGCGCACTGCGCAACAGCGGCATCGCGGTGCGGCCCACGCGCCCGGAAAGCGAACAGGAACTGTCGGCGCTGATCCTGCAGCACCCGCCGGATCTGGTCCTGGCCGCGCGCAATTCGCGCAACGTCTCGCTGGCCAAGCTGATGCAGGCGGTCGACGCCAGCGGCAAGGACTTGCCGGTGCTGGTGATGATGGAAGCCGTCGACGAGACCGCCCTGCTCGGGGTCATGGAGATCGGCGCGCGCGGCATCGTCCTGCGCTCCAACACCGGCCACCTGCAGAACCGGGTCCGCGCCGAATGGTCGGACCTGGAAGCGCGCCGCTCGCTGCGCAAGCTCGAAGCCCAGGTGCGCGAGACCGAGCGCCGCTGCGACGCGCTGATCGATTCCTCGCGCGATCCCATCGCCTACATCCACGAAGGCATGCACATCCGCGCCAACGCGGCCTACCTGGAGATGTTCGGGTTCGAGTCGTTCGAGGACATCGAGGGCATGTCCCTGCTCGATCTGGTCGCGCCCGGCCAAGTCGACGGCTTCAAGCAACTGCTCAAGCAGCTCAGCAAGGGCGACGCGCCGCCGCCGAGCTACGAGACCCAGGCCCGCACCCTCGACGGCAACGCGTTCCCGGCGGTGATGGAGTTCACCCCCGCCACGTATGAGAGCGAGCACTGCCTGCAAGTGGTGCTGCGCCGGCAGGAGATCGACCCGGAACTGGCGCGCGAAGTCGAAGCGCTGCGCCAGCGCGATCAGGTCACCGGCCTGCTCAACCGCGCCACCTTCCTGCGCCAGCTCGAGGACGCGGTGGCCGACGCCGCCCAGGGCCAGGCCCATCACGGCCTGCTGCTGGTCGAGCCGGACCACTACAACCAATTGCTGCAGGAAATCGGCCTGGATCAGGCCGACCAACTGGTCGCCGCTTGCGGCCAGCGCCTGCGCGAGGCGATCGGCCCGGACGACATCGCCGCGCGCTTCAGCGAACACCAGTTCGCGGTGCTGACCCTGCGCAGCGACCACCAGCACACCTCGGCGCTGTCCGATCGCCTGCGCGAGGCCTTCTCCGGCCGCGTGCTGGAAACCGACCACCTCGCCCTGAGCGCCACCGCCAGCGTCGGCGGCGTGCAGATCGGCGAGAAGATCGCCAGCGTCACCGCGGTGCTGGGCAAGGCCAGCCAGTGCCTGCAATCGGCGATCGACATCGGCGGCAACCGCAGCGAGCTGTTCGATCCGGGCGCGGCCGACCGCGCCGAGGAAGAGCGCATCGCCGCCTGGGTCGCGCGCATCCGCGACGCGCTCGACGCCGACCGCTTCGTCATGAACTACCAGCCGCTGATCAACCTGCACGGCGAGCCGATCGAGATGTACGAGGCGTACCTGCGCATGCAGAGCGCCGGCCCCGACGACGGCAGCGAACTGGTGCAGCCGCTGTCGTTCCTGCAGATCGCCGAGGAACACGGCCTGCTGTGGGAAATCGACCGCTGGGTGGTCGGCAAGGCGATCCAGGTGATCGGCGAGCGCATGCGCCAGGGCAAGCGCACCACCTTGCTGGTCAAGATCACCCAGGCCTCGCTGCAGGACGAAAGCCTGCAGCAGCACATCGTCGAGAAGCTGGCCAAGCACGGCGCCGACGGCAAGCTGCTGGTGCTGCAACTGCCCGAGTCGAAGGTGTTCACCAACCTGCGCGCGGCGCAGGAGTTCCAGTCGCGCGTCTACCACTACGGCGTGCGCGTGGGCCTGGAGCAGTTCGGCGCCGGCCTCAACTCGTTCCAGTTGCTCAACCACTTCGACGCAGCCTTCCTCAAGATCGACCGCGGCTACATGGAAGACCTCACCACCAATCCCGAGCACCAGCAGCGCATCCGCGAGATCGCCGAGAAGGCGCGCGAACTGGGCCGGCAGACCATCGCCGAGTTCGTCCAGGACGCGGCGAGCATGAGCTTGCTGTTCGCGGCCGGGATCGATTACGCGCAGGGGCATTTCCTGGCGGCGGCGGGGCCGGAGATGGATTACGACTTTCAGTGAAGCGAAAGCGGGAATAGGGGTTGGGGAACTGGGGGATTGGCGGTTGTTGCGGTCCCGCTTGCCTTCGCAGGATCGATCGAAAAGAAAAAGCCCGCCGGATGGCGGGCTTTTTCGTGGGTGTCGCGGGTGGGCTCAGCGGACCACAGCGGGGCCGCTGGCGCGTTCGGGCGCGGCGTCGATCAGGGCCTGGATGCGCTCTTCCAGCGGCGGGTGGCTGCGCATCAGCTTGGACAGGCCGTGGCCGACCGCGCCGCTGATGCCGAAGGCCTGGACCTGATTCGGCAAGGTGCTCTCGCCGTAGGTCAGCGACAGGCGCTTGAGCGCGGCGATCATCTTCTCGCGACCGGCCAGACGCGCGCCGCCGGCGTCGGCGCGGAACTCGCGGTAACGCGAGAACGCCATCGCGATCATGCTGGCGAGCAGGCCGAACACGATGTCGAGCGCGAACACCGCGACGAAGTAGAACAGGCCGCGGCCGCCGCCTTCGCGGTTGCCGCTCATCATCGCGTCGAGCCAGCCGCCGACGATGCGCGCGGCGAACAGCACGAAGGTGTTGAGCACGCCCTGGATCAGCGCCATGGTGACCATGTCGCCGTTGGCGACGTGGCTGACTTCGTGCGCCAGCACCGCCTCGGCCTCGTCGCGGCTCATCGCCCGCATCAGGCCGGTGGACACCGCGACCAGCGAGTTGTTGCGGCTGGCGCCGGTGGCGAAGGCGTTGATTTCCGGCGCGTCGTAGATCGCCACTTCCGGCATGCCGATGCCGGCGGCTTCGGCCTGGCGGCGCACCGTGCTGACCAGCCACTGCTCGGTTTCGTTGCGCGGCTGTTCGATCACGTAGGCGCCGGTGGTCTTCTTGGCGATCCACTTGGACATCAGCAGCGAAATCAGCGAACCGCCGAAGCCGAACACCGTGGCCATGACCAAGATCGCGCCGTTGTTGCCCAGGCGGATGCCGAACACGTTCTGCAGCACCGACATGACGATGCCGAGCAGGACCAGGACGGCCAGGTTGGTGGCGAGGAAAAGGGCTATGCGCTTGAACATATGATTATCGTCTTCATGGCGATGGAGCCGCGCGCCCGCACGGCCTTGCTTCGACCAGCCCTTGCCGGGCCTGTCCTTGTCGGGCGCGACCGCGGCGTAGGCCGCGACCGTTTGCGTTGAAATGTGGCGAACAACGCGTTAATTCAACGAGAATCCGCCGGGACACCATCGCCGCACGGGTTTTCGTTCATTGTCCGGACATCTGCCGACCACCGATGCGCCCGCCTACCGCGGCCGCTTCGCGCCCTCGCCCACCGGCGATCTGCACGCCGGTTCGCTGCTGGCCGCGTTCGGCAGCTGGTTGCTCGCGCGCCGGCACGGCGGAGAATGGTTGGTGCGTATCGAAGACCTCGACCCGCCGCGCGAAGTTCCCGGCGCCGCGCAGCGCCAACTCGATGCGCTGACCGCGTTCGGTTTCGTCAGCGACTTGCCGGTGGTGCGGCAGAGCCAACGCCACGGTCTGTACGAAGCGGCCTTGCAGCGTTTGCTCGATCAAGACAAAGCCTTCGTGTGTCACTGCAGCCGCAGCGATCTCGCCGCCGCCGGCGGCGTGCACCGGCGCTGCGTCGCGCACGGCCCGCGCGCGGGCCACGCCGCGCCGCAAGCGGCGGTGCGGCTGCGCGTGGCCGACGGCGCCGCGGTCGAATTCGACGACGCCCTGCTCGGCCGCCAGCGCCAGGACGTCGCGCGCGAAGTCGGCGATTTCGTCCTGCGCCGCGCCGACGGCCACTGGGCCTACCAATTGGCGGTGGTGGTCGACGACGCCGAGCAGCGCATCACCGACGTGGTCCGCGGCGCCGACCTGCTCGATTCGACTCCGCGCCAGATCCTGCTGCAACGCGCGCTGGACTTGCCGACGCCGCGCTACGCCCATCTGCCGCTGCTGCTCGACGCGCACGGTCGCAAACTGTCCAAATCCGAGGCCGCGCACCCGCTGAATCCGGCCGATCCGCTGCCGGCCCTGCGCGCGGCCTGGGCCGCGCTCGGGCAGACGCCGGACACGCTGGTTGCGGTGGAAACTGTCACGCAACTGCTGCGCGCGGCGCGCGATTCGTTCAATCCGGCACAGATTCCGCAGGCCGCTCCCGGTCTCGCCGCGATGCACAACGATCCCGACCCGAATGCTGTCTAGAATCGGGCCGAGACCGACCTTTTCGGCCATGGAGAGCTCAGCATGCAGTCACGCGTTGCACTCGTCACCGGCGGTACCGGTGGCATCGGCACTTCGATCGTTCAGCGCCTCGCCAAGCTGGGGCACAAGGTCGCGACCAATTACCGGGACGAAGCCAAGGGCCGCGCCTGGCAGGCGCAGATGAAGGAACTGGGCATCGACGTCGCCATCGCCCAGGGCGACGTGGCCTCGCCCGAGCACGCCGAAGCGCTGGTGCGCGAAGTCGAGCGTCAGATCGGCCCGGTCGACATCCTGGTCAACAACGCCGGCATCACCCGCGACACCACCTTCCACCGGATGACGCCGCAGCAGTGGACCGAGGTGATCGACACCAACCTCAACTCCTGCTTCAACGTCACCCGCCCGGTGATCGAGGGCATGCGCGAGCGCAAGTGGGGCCGAATCGTGCAGATCAGCTCGATCAACGGCCAGAAGGGCCAGTACGGCCAGGCCAACTACGCCGCGGCCAAGGCCGGCATGCACGGCTTCACCATTTCGCTGGCGCAGGAGAACGCGCGCTTCGGCATCACCGTGAACACGGTCTCGCCGGGCTACATCGCCACCGACATGGTCATGGCCGTGCCGGAAGACGTGCGCAACAAGATCATCGCCCAGATCCCGACCGGCCGGCTGGGTTCGCCGGAAGAGATCGCCTACGCGGTGGCGTTCTTCGTGCCCGACGAAGCCGGTTGGATCACCGGCGCCAATCTGTCCGCCAACGGCGGCCAGTACATGGGTTGGTGACGGCGCCGCCGTCGCCGCGCGGCGTTCGCGCACGCGATCGCCGATTACCCCATTCAGGTCCGAAACCCGGCGCGCGGCCTGCGCGCCGGTTCGATGTTCGGAACCGGCCCGCCGCCGCTCGAGCGGCCGCCGCCGCGCCCGGCGGCGAACCCGATAAGCGTGGTTTTTCAGCGGTTTTCGCCGCTTCGCTGCAGGCCCGCCGCGCGCCCGCGCACGGCGTTCGCGCGAGGCCCGCGCACGCGCCGCCGCCGTCCGTCCCGCCCCCTGTTGCAAGCCCCCGCGCCCTGCGCCATGCTGCAAGGCACCACGATTTTTAGAGCCAAAGCTCAATGGCCTCGACTCGCGTCATCAAGAAATATCCGAACCGTCGTCTCTACGACACCGAGATCTCCAGCTACATCACCATCGAAGACGTGCGCCAGCTCATCGTCGACGGCGAAGAGTTCGAGGTGCGCGACGCGCGCTCCGGCGACGACCTGACCCGTCAGGTGCTGCTGCAGATCATCGCCGAGCACGAGCAGGACGGCGAACCGGTGCTGTCGACCCAGTTGCTGAGCCAGATCATCCGCTTCTACGGCGATTCGCTGCAGGGCTTCATGGGCAACTATCTGGAACGCTCGATGCAGCTGTTCCTCGATCAGCAGCAGCAGTTCCGCAACCAGATGGGCGGCATGCTCGGGCAGACGCCGTGGGCGATGATGAATCAGCTCACCGAGCGCAACCTCAATCTGTGGAAAGAGTTCCAGCAGAATCTGTCCGGCAGCGTCGGCCAGCCGGTCACGCCCAAGCCCAAGGGCAACGGCGAGCCCGGCGGCAAGCACGATCCGGGCAAGCGCGAGCGTTGAGCCGCGCCGGGTTCGCGCTCGCGCGCGGCCGATGAGCATCGGGCCGCGCCCGGGTTGAAGCCGAATCCGTCGTTTCCCGCGCGCCGCAAGCCGGCGCGCTCCGCGCAGGCGACCTGGGGAGGACGCCCGCGCGATTCCCGCAAACCACGGCCGCGCGCGCAACGACAAGACGGCGCGCAGCGCGCTGCGTGCGGCTCTGCATCCGCCGCGCGCCGCACCGCGCGCGGCGCTTTCGTATTCGAGGTCATCGCATGAACAAACGCATCGCCGTGGTCAGCGGCGGCATCGGCGGGCTCGGCAGCGAGATTTGCCTCGCCCTCGCCCGCGCCGGCCGGCGCGTGATCGCGCTCGACCTGGGCGCGCGCGAGCAGCGCATCGCCGAATTCGCCGAACTCACGCGCGGCCACGACATCGGCTTTCAGGCCGCCAACGTCGGCGACTTCGACGACTGCGCCGCCGCCGTGGAACGCATCGTCGGCCGCGAGGGCGCGATCGACATCCTGGTCAACGCCGCCGGCATCACCCGCGACGGCAGCCTGCGCAAGATGGAACGACGCGCTTGGGACGAGGTGCTCAACGTCAACCTCGACGGCGTGTTCAACCTGTGCCGGCACACCGTCGACGCGATGGCCGAGCGCGGCTTCGGCCGCATCGTCAACATCAGCTCGGTCAACGGCCAGACCGGCCAGTTCGGCCAGACCAACTACTCTGCCGCCAAGGCCGGCATGCACGGCTTCACCATGGCGCTGGCGCGCGAAGTGGCGCGCAAGGGTGTGACGGTGAATTCGGTATCGCCGGGCTACTGCGAGACGGCGATGGTGATGGCGGTGCCGGAGGAGATCCGCGGCAAGATCGTCGAATCCGTGCCGGTGGGGCGCTTGGGCAAGCCGAGCGAGATCGCGCGCACGGTGGAGTTTCTGACCGCCGACGAGGCCGGGTTCATCACCGGCGCGAATATTCCGGTGAACGGTGGGTTGTTCATGAGCTTCTGATGCGGGGCTCGGGGGGATTCGGGCGGTCTTTCGACAACGCACCCGACGCGCCACCTGACGCCCTCAGCTCACCGCGCTCTTTCACTGCGTCACTGCCACCGAAATCTTTCGTCCCGCCATTCCCGCCAAAGTCTTCATCCCGTCATTCCGGCGAAAGCCGGAATCCATTTTGCCGTTGCTCCGCGGTTGCTTCATGCGAGGGCCAGGGCAAGAGCAACCGCAAAGTCAAAATGGATTCCGGCTTTCGCCGGAATGACGGAGTTGAGAGGTTCCGGCTTTCGCCGGAATGGCGGAGTTGAGAAGTTCCGGCTTTCACGCGACTGACGGAGTTGAGAGGTTCCGGCTTTCACGCGGCTGACGGGATTAAGAGGTTCCGGCTCGCGCCGGAACGACGGCAACGCGGCCACGGCCTTCGCCACAGCCGCCGCCGCGCCGCCACCGCCTCAACGCGCCGCGAGCGGCTTGTTCGCGCAGTTGGCCTGATAGAACGCCAGCGCCGCCGGCATCAGTTGCTGCAGCGTCTGGATGCGGTTGGCCGGATCCGGGTGGGTCGAAGCGAACTCCGGCGGACGCTGGCCGCCGCCGAGTTCGGACATGCGCTGCCACAGCGGAATCGCCTGACGCGGGTCGTAGCACGCGGCCGCGGCCAGCATCAGCCCGACCTTGTCGGCCTGGGTCTCGTGATTGCGCCCGTACGGCAGCACCAGGCCGTACTGCGCGCCGGCGCCGAGCGCGCCCATGATCATCTGCTGCTGTTGCGGGTCCATCCCGCCCACCGCCGCGCCCGCGGCGACCTGACCGAGCTGCACCAGCTTCTGCTGGGCCATGCGCTGCGAACCGTGGCGCAGCAGCGCGTGGGCGATCTCGTGGCCCATCACCACCGCCAGCGCGTCGTCGTTCTGGGTCACCGGGAACAGGCCGGTGTAGACCGCCATCTTGCCGCCGGGCAGGCAGAAGGCGTTGGCCTCCTGCGAATTGATCACCGCCACGCTCCACTTGAACTGCTGGTAGTCGGTGGGCGCTTCCTGATTGTTCTGCTTGGCCAGCGCCTGGGTCACCTGCGGCACCTTGTCGATCAGGCGCTGGGCGATCTGGCTGACCGCCTGGCTCTGCGGCGCGCTCGTCGGCAGCAGCGCGCGCTGCGAGTCGGCGTCGCGGAGCACCTGGGTGAAGGCCTGATCGCCGAGCTGCACTTCCTCGCCGGCGCTGGTGCCGTAGTGCGCGGTCTCGCCGGTGTAGGGATCGGTCTTGGCGCTGCCGAACCACGACCACGCCGCGTACAAGCCGAACAACAGCAGGATCCACCAGCGCATGCCGCCGAAGCCGCGCCGTCCGCCCTGCGCCTGATTGCCGTAGGGATCCACTCTCATCCGTCCGCTCCCGAAGAAATGCCGGGCGTCGCCGCCCGCGAAATCCAATAACGCCCTGCCCCGCCGTCAACCTTTTCGCGACCGCCGCGCCGGCGCGGACATCAGATCAGATATCCCGCACCACGCGGAAGCCCAGGCGGCCGTTGGTGGTGTCGGCGCTGGTGCCCTGCCGCCACGCCGCGCGCGACTGCGCCGGCGAACTCGACCACGCACCGCCGCGGAACACCCGCGTGCGACAGCCCGGGTTGAACCACGCCGCACCGTCGCGCGGCGCGCGCCGGTAGTTGTCGTGCCAGCAGTCCGCCACCCACTCGCTGACATTGCCGCCCATGTCGTGAAGGCCGAATGCATTGGCCGCGTAGCTGCCCACCGGCGCCGGCCCCCAAAAGCCGTCGCCGTAGCCGGGAAAGGCGTTGCGCCAGCGCCGGCCGCTGGGCGAGACGTCGAGCGCGCCGGTCAGATTGCCGGCCTTCGCCGGCGGCGCGCCGTCGCCCCAGGGGAAACGGCCCTGGCTGCCGGCGCGCAGCGCGTATTCGTATTCGGCCTCGCTCGGTAGGCGGTAGCGCTGGCCGGTCGAGGCCGACAGCCATTCGACGTAGGCGGCAGCGTCCTTGGCGCTGACGTGCACCACCGGCAGATTGTCGGCGGCCGGCTGGCCGGCGTAATCCGAGCGCCAGTCGACCCCGCCGCGACGGACCAGATTGCCGCTGCGTTCGTCGTAAGCAGTGGAATAACCGCGGCGGGTGGCGCGTGCGCGGTGCTTGCTCGCGCCCATGAAGCGGCGGAATTCGCCGACCGTGATTTCGTAGCGCGACACCGCCAGCCCGCGCTCGAAGCGGATGTTGCGCAGCGGCCGCTCGGCGTCGCTGGACCCCGGCTCGCCGGGCTCGGCGCCCATGCGGAACGCGCCGTGCGGGATCACCACCATCTGCGGGCCGCGGCCGCCCTGGTTCATCGCGTCGGTGAAGATCTGGCCGGGGCGGAACAGGCCGTAGTGGGTCGCCAGTTCGATCCGCTCGCGCAGCTCGGCCGCGGCCGGATCGCCGGGCGGAGCGATGCGCAGCAAGGTCGCCAGCACCCCGCGCGCCTCGTCGATGCCGCGCAGCTTGGGCAGCAGGGCGATGCCGTCGTCGCGCAGGCGGCGGATGCGCTCCTGGCGCTGGGCGGCGATGCGGCCCTGGGCGTCGGAGGCGGTGTCCAGCTTCGGCCGGATCGGCGCCGCCTTGGCCAGCCAGCGCTCGGCGCCGGCGTAATCGTCGCGGTCGGCGGCCAGTTCGGCGCGGCGGATCAGCGCGCTCTCGGCCGCGGCGATGCCTTGCTGGGCGCGCACGTCGCGCGGCTGCAGCTCCAGCGCTTGGCGGAAGTACGCCAGCGCGCCGTCCGGCTGGCGGTCCTCGCCGATGCGCCCGGCGTTGAGCGCGTCCTCGCCGAGGCGGTTGGCCTCCTGCGCCTGATCGGCGGCGTCCAGGCGCTCCAGGAACGCCTCGACCTTGCGATGCTCCGGCGCCACCGCGCGCGCCACCGCCGCGGCGCGGTGCGCGTCGCGCAGCGCCAGCGGTTCCTCGTCGATGCGCTTGAGCGCGCCGTCGCCTTCGGCCAGCAACAGCGCCACCGCGCGGTCCAGCCCGGCGGCGACCGCGCGGTCGTTGGGCGCGAAGCCGCGCAGGGCGAGGTACAGCGGAATCGCCGAATCGGCCGTGGCGTAGAGATCGCCGGCCTTGAGCGCGGCGTCGGCGCGCTTGCGCTGCGCGGCTTGGGTCTGCTCGGTCACCGTCACCGCCGGCGCGCGCCACGGCGGCACCGGCGAGACCGCCTGATCCGCGCTCACCGTCACGATCGGCTGGCGCGGCGCGGTCTGCGCGCCGGCGCGCTGGCCGCGCTCGCCGCAGGCGGCCAACAGCCCGGCGCAGGCCAGGCCGAGGGCTACCGTGCGGATCCAGTGGGTTGCGCGCAAACCTGCGGCCTCTGCGGGGGATGCGAAGACCCGCGCAGCATATCGCCTCGCGGGCCGGCGCCGGGCATCGGCGGCGCCGGAGCGGACGATTCGGCAAAGCCGCCGCCGCGGGTTTTCGCATTCTTTCCCGGCCCGTCGCGGCCCGCCGCGGCGATTTGAGCTATTGTCGCCCGCCGGGCTCCGCCCGGCCCGCCACCGGCCCGCACGCGCTTTCGTTCATCGCCCATGCCTCTTTGGATCGCCACCCCCGCCGCGCTGCAAGCGCATTTCGACGACAAGCCCGCGCGCATCGGGCTGGACACCGAGTTCATCCGCGAACGCACCTACTGGCCGCAACTGGCCTTGGTGCAGATCGCGATCGAACGCGACGGCGAGGAGGAACCCACGATCCTGCTGGTCGATCCGCTGCGCCCGGGCATGACCCAGGCGCTGGCGCCGATCCTGGCCGACACCGGCATCCTCAAGCTGGTGCACAGTCCCAGCGAGGATCTGGTCGCGTTCAAGCACGCCTGCGGCGTGGTGCCCAAGCCCTTGTTCGACACCCAGCAGGCCGCGGCGCTGGCCGGCATCGGCGGCGGCCTGGGTTATCAGAAGCTGGTCGAACAGCTCACCGGCGTGGCCCTGCCCAAGGGCGAGACGCGCTCGGACTGGATGCGCCGGCCGCTGTCGCCGTCGCAGTTGGAGTACGCCGCCGACGACGTGCGCCATCTGTTCGCCATGCACGACGCGCTCGACGGCCTGCTCGGCCAGCTCGGTCGCCGCGAATGGCTCGCCGAGGACGCCGCGCGCACCGTCGTCAACGCGCAGAACGAAGCGCCCGAGCGCTGGCCGCACCTGTCGATGCGCAGCGCCCAATTCCTCGACCGCCCCGCGCAACAGCGCCTGCTGCGCCTGCTGCGCTGGCGCGACGGCTACGCGCGCGACAGCGACAAGCCGCGCAGTTGGATTCTCGACAACGAACTGGCCGTCGCCATCGCCCGCCAGGCGCCGGCCGACCGCGACGCGCTGCAGCGCCAGATCGAAGGCCACCCCAAGGCACCGCGCAAACTGACCGACGCGATCTGGACCGCGCTGTCCGCGCCGCTACCCGACGAAGCCGAGGCGCCCGACGCCGGCATCGCCGAAACCCGCGACAAACAACGCCTGCGCCAGCTGCAGGACGCCGTCGCCGGCCGCAGCGCCGCGCTCGGCCTGCCCGACGGCGTGCTGGCCTCGCGCCGCTGGCTGGAGGCCCTGCTCGACCACGGCGAATGGCCCGACGCCCTGTCCGGCTGGCGCCGCGCCGCGCTGGAACCGGCGCTGGCGCCGCTACTGGCCGCGCCCGCCGACGGCGCCTGATCCGCGCGCGAACGCCGTCGCGGCGGGGTTCGCGACGAATTTTCGCCGCAGGGCTAGCGCGACCGCTTCGGTGCCGCTAAACTTGCCGCCTCGGATTCATCCGGGGCCATAGCTCAGCTGGGAGAGCGCGTCGTTCGCAATGACGAGGTCGGGAGTTCGATCCTCCCTGGCTCCACCAAATCAGCAACGAAAAAGCCGACGAGCGATCGTCGGCTTTTTTGTTGCGCGCGATGTCTTCGTGTCGCCTGCGTCGGCCTCAATCCAGATTGAGCTGCCACGACACCCCGAACCGATCCTGCACCCACGCGAATCGTTGACTGAAGCCGTAGTTGTCCAACGGCATCAGCACTTTCCCGCCTTCGCTCAACTTCTCCGCCAAGACATCGAGTTGCTCGCGCGATTCGCAGGTGACGAACAACGAGCTCGACGGGGTGAAGTCGAAGGCGTGCTTGACCGGGCTGTCGCTGCACATCACGGTCAGGTCGCCTAGGGCGAAGCTGGCGACCATCACCGTGCCTTCGGGGCCCTGCTCGCCCGGGCCGTAGCGGCGGATGTCGAGGATGCGGCTGTCGGGCAGCAGCGAGACGTAGAGGTTCATCGCGGCTTCGCAGTGGCCGGTGAACATCAGGAACGGGCAGACCTGGACGGGCATGGCGCGGCCTTCGTTGCGGCGCGACGCGGCGGTCACGGATGCCGTCAGGGTAGCGCCGCCGATGTTGCGGCGGCGGCAGGTAAACGTATCGAAGTGTTCGGACGCGGCGCGGGCGTTGAGGCGCGGTTATCTCGATCCGTGGTCGCGACGGCGCAAGGGGCCGCCGCTCACCGGGACTACGCCGATCGGGAACGCAGCGATTGGGAAGGCGCCGTTCGGAAACGGGGCGATAGACGCCGCGCCGCCCCGAGTCAGGAACGCTCCGCCAACCGCCGACGATTGCGTGCGACCGTTCGCGCTACCGGCCGCAAGCCGCGCGCGAGCATCGCATCGCCCGCGTGCATCGCTTCGAGCCACCAGCGCAGCGGGTCGTCGCCGACCGGCCCCAGCCACGGTTGCGGCCGCATCCACCACCCCGCCTGCCATTGCCACCATTGCGCCGACATCTGCCACCACGCATTGCCGAGCGCGATCCATTTCTCGTCGACCATGCGTTGCAGTTCGCTCAGGTCGCGCGCGCTCGGCGCGGCGGCCGCGCGCGAGATCGCGCCGAGCCGGCTGGCGATCACCCACGGCGCGTGTTGGCCGATGGCGATGAGTTGCGAGTGGGAACGCCGTGCGCTGCGCATGTCCGCCTCCCGATACGTCGGGCGCCGCGCGGATGCGGACGCCGATGACACGGGGATCATCTTGGCGCGGCCGGCGTGACCGCGGCGTGTCAGCCGCGCGACATGCGCCGACGCGGAATTGCGCGCTGTTTCCGATAAAAACGGGCGCGACGGCACCGACCCGCTGCCGCCGCGCCCGCCCACCTCGACGCGTTGAAACTCAGAGCGCGGCCGCGATCAGCAATCCGGCGCGACGCGGCCGTCGGAACCGGTGTAGGTGTAGGCGTCGGGAATGAAACGCCCGCTGCCGATGCGGTTCCAGATGTTGCTGGTGCCGTAAGTGCCGGTGACGCTGGTGCCGGTGGTCTGGCACTGGATCGTCACGCTGGCGCCGTTGGCGAGCGAATCGACCACCGCATAGCTCGTGCCCGGGCCGGAACGCACGTTGAGCGGCGAACCGGCGGTGGACACGGTGCCCGGCGCGCCGCTCGGGTTGCCGCCGCCCGGATTGAGCAGCTTGTAGTAGCGCGCCCAATCCCAGTTCTTGCCCGGGTCGGTGTGATCGTTGCCGCTGTAGTGCTGATGGCCTTTCACTTTGACGCTGGCCGGCAACACCCGCACCACGCTGCCCGCCGGGCCCTGGAACGCGCTGGAACAGCTGATCGCCGAGTACTTCGCGCAGAAGTGGCGGACGATGCCGGCCGAGGCGTTGTACATCGCGGTGGTGTACCACGAGGCGTTGTCGACATAGCCTTCGTGCTCGATGCCGAGCGTGGTCTGGTTATGCGAGAGCACGTGATGCGCCGCGCGGTTCTCGCGCACCATCTGGGTGATCTGGCCGTCGCTGCTGCGCACCAGGTAATGGATGCTGACGTGGTCGGGATTGTTCTGGAACCACGAGATGCTGCCGGCGTAGGAGCCTTGCACGGTGTGGATCGTCGCCGAGTCGTAAGAGCTGCGCTCGGAGCTGTATGGCGAAGCGACCCACAGCGCCGGGCCGTAGTCCGGGCTGGCCGCCGCGGCGGCGACCTTCGGGTCCTTGCTGCGCAGCGTCTGCGTGTCGGGATCGACGTAGTAATCCGCGGTTTCGATGCGGTCGGCGTCGGCGTTCAAGCGCAGCAGCGGCGCACGCAGGCGCACCAGCGCGGGCACGTCGAACGCGCGTTCCCAGGCGATCTCGCGCGCCGGCACCTTGATGCCGTTGTCGTCGACGCCGCGGTCTTGGGTCAACAAAACGTCGTAGGCGAAGCTGGTGCGCGCATAGTCGGCGACCGCGCTCTTGGCCGCGCCGGCGACGGGCTTGGCGAAACCGGCGTAACGTTCCAGCGCCGGGCGCAGCGCTTCGGCATCGGGCTTGCGCAGCGCGCCGTCGCGGCCGATCTCGCGGTCGAGCAGCGCCGCGGCGGCGAGGATGTTGAGCGAGGGTTCGGCGAGGATGCGCGATTCCGGCACGCCGAGCAGGCGCGCGGCTTCGCCGACCTGATCGGCAAAGCCTTCGCCGCGGTAGAGGCCCATCACGCCATAGGCGCGCGGCATTTCGCCGCGGCCCTGCGTTTGGGTCGGACGCAGGTGCTGCCAGCGGCTGGCGACATACGCCAGCGATTCGAGCGTGCCGGCGGGAATCGACGGATAACGCGCATACGCCTGACGGAAGTACGCGGGCAGTTGCGCGCGTTCGCCGCGCAGCGCGTCTTGTTCGGCGCGCACGCGCGCGCTCAGCGCGGGATCGGCTAACGCATCGGCCGCCGCGGCGGGCTTGCCGGCATGAGCGGCCGGCAAGCAGGCGGCGGCGAGCGCGGCCGCGAGCAAAGTCCTGGAAAGTGCGGTCACGGGAAGTCCTTGAAGGAGTGAGGTGGCGGCGCGCAGCGGGAGCGCCGCGCGCCGGTGTCGCGGCGCGCCGCTCAGCAATCCGGCGCGACCCGGCCATCGGAGCCGGTCTGGGTGTAGGCGTCGGGAATGAAGCGCCCGCTGCCGATGCGGTTCCAGATGCTGCTGGTGCCGAAGGTGCCGGTGACCGAAGTGCCGTTGGTCTGGCATTGGATGGTCACGCTGCTGCCGTCGGCGAGCGTGCCGACCACGGAATAGCCCGTGCCCGGGCCGGAGCGCACGTTGAGCGGCGTGCCGTTGGTGTCGACCGTGCCCGGCGCGCCGCTGGGGTTGGAGCCGCCGCCGTCGGAGCGGAACGCGTTGCGCATGCCGGCGGGTTTGTTGTTGTTGTTGAAGTAGTGGTCGGTGATCCACTTCCAGTCGCGGCCGTTGTTGGCCGCCCAGCGCTGGGTGCCCCACTGGCTCATGCCGCGGCCGTGGCCGAAGCAGCCCTTGCCCTTGCCGACCGAATCGCTGAGGCAGGGCCAGTTGTTGCGCGGCGAGCCGTTGTTGCCGTTGCCGCAGCTCAGGTCGTTGTTGCTGCACGACAGGCCGTCGCCGGGATCGTCCCAGGCGTTGTTTTCCGAGGAATATTCGCTGAAGGCCGCGCTCTTGCCGTCGCGGCTGAGGATCACGCCGCGGGTGGCGTTGGCGGCGGCGACCGTGGCCGAGACCGAGTCGGCGTTGAACACCTGACACGAGGTGGTGTTGCAGATGTCGTAGCGGCTGCTGATCGGATGGGCGACGAAGTACGCGCCGTAAGTGCGGTACGCGACCGCGCCGGCCGCCAGCGATTGCGCGTGCCACGACGGGATCCACTCTTCGTCCAGCCCCTTGGCCACGTAGTCTTCGAGGCTGTAGACCGACACGCCCGAGCACGAACGTCCGGAACAGCTGGTGCCGACGCGGATGCTCGACGGCACCGACACCGCGGTGGCCGAAACCTGCGCGGCGGCCAGCGTTTGGCCGGCGCGCATGGCTTGCCCGGCGTTGTCGGCATCGAGCTTGCGCATGAAGTCTTCGCGCTCGCGCCGCGCCGCGGCGTTGCTGTCGGCCTGGGCGTGCACGCGCTTTTCCACGCTGCGGCCGCTGCCGCGCTGCAAGTCGACGACGAAGTGGCTGGAATCGTTGACCAGCGACAGGCCGTCGAGGCGTTGCGCGCGATAACCCGGCGCCTCGATGTCGAGCGAGGTAGTCGGCGGCAACGCGTCGGCCTTGGACGCGTTCTCGGCGAACTTGCCGCGCACTTCGAAGTAGCCGTCGGCATCGGTGACCGCGCGCTCGCCCAGGCCGCTGCGCACGCGCGCGCCGGCCAGCGGCTGGCCCGTGCGCTGGTCGTAGACGTGGCCGCTGAGCACGCTGCAATCGCTGCATTCGGCGGCTTTCAGCGCGAGCAGATCGAGCGCTTCGGATTCGCGCTTGGGCGACAGCCACACCGTGGTCGGCAGGCCCAGCGCGTTGTCGGAGTGCACGGTGGTGACGACCGGCAGATAGCCCGGCGCGCTCACCGTGAGGCGGTATTCGCCTTGCGCGAGGCCGGCCAGACGGCCGCCGGCGGCGGCCAGATCCAGACGCTGCCGCGCCGCCGCGCCGCCTACCGGCGCCAGACTCACCTGCGCCGCCAGCGCGCGGCCGCTGACGCTGTCGCGCACGCGCAGGTCGAACGCGGCCGCGGTCGCATCGCTGCGCACGGCGATGCGCGGCGCGTCGGCCTGCGCGGCGGCGGCGGGCGCGCTCTGGCCGGCGAACGCGCTGCCCATGATCAGGGTGCAGAAACCGGCCAGCCACGGCAGGCCGCTGCGCGCCAGCGGCGCGGGCGCGGCCGGGTCGTGGCCGGGAAGGGAGTTGCGGGTACGGCGAGAGGTCATGGCGAAATCCCGGATCGGCTGAGTGCGTTCGCCGCCGCGAAGGCGACGAGGGCGAAGGCAACGGGCGGCGCCCGCGGCCTTCGTTGTAGGCCGCGCGGCTGTCGGGCACCTGTCGATCGCCGCTCGCGCGCGGCCTCGCGTTCGGTATCGCGATGGCAGTCACTGCCGGGGCGTGCGCGCGCCGACGCTCGCCTGTCGCGCCGCGGTCACGCACGCGACGCGGACGCGGCGGAGACTGCGCGCGCCGCGTCGACGAACGCGGCGACGCAGCCGACCGCCGGCGTACCGGCGCCCGCGCGCGTCCGACCCGGTAAGACGCCCACAGGCGTTAATGGCGATGCCGACCGCCCGCGACGCGGGCGCGGCGGGCGCCGCCGGCCACGGCGCGCCCATCCTCAGTTCCGACAAGGAGTCCCATGAACTTCAAGCGTTTCGCCCTGTTCTGCGCGCTGGCCCTGGCCAGCCACGGCGCCCTCGCCTCCGGCTGGACCTCGCTGGGCCGGCTCAACGCGCCGACCGGCTTTCCGCAAGCCGACACCTGCAACCTGCGCGTGATCAACCACTACTGGAGCAACAAGCCCATCGTCGTGCCGAGCTCGGTCAACCGCTACGGCCCGACCAACGTCCAGTACATGTTCGCGCTCGATCTGGCCTCGCTGCGCACCTTCACCAGCAACTCGGTGGCGCTGTCGCGGTTCAAGACCGCGGTCGACGCCTACAACGCCACCAGCGGCGCCAAGAGCCTGTACGCCAGCCTCAACGTCGGCGATTTCCCGGGCGTGAGCATCAACCTGTCCTATGCCGATTCGGCCGGCCTCGTGCAAGGCAGCGGCTGGGGCGTGGCCCCGTCGGAACTGCAGTATTACGAACTGCAGGAGTCGTGCCCGCAGTAAGCCGCATCGGTTCGGCGGCGTTCCGGGGCCGCGCGCCGGCCCCGGGACGCTTCGCGGCCGTGCCGGCCGCGCGTTTCGGGACTATCGGCACTGCCGGCCGTGCGCGGGGCGAGCGACCTTAGGCCACCGCGCGCGACGCGCCTTGCGGCCTCATCGACATGACCGGTTCCCGTCAGCACCCGTTGTCTCGTGTTTCGCTGTTGCGGCTCGCCCTGCCCGCGTGCGCGCTCTTCGCGGCGCCCGCGTTCGCCGCCGCGCCTGCGGCCGCGCCCTCGCCTCCAGCGCCCGCAACGAACGCGCCGGCGCGCGCGCTCGACAATTACACCGTGCTGCGCCTCACCGTCGAGAACCAACGCGGCGAGATTCTGCTGGAGAAAATCGCCGACGGCTGGATGACGCCGGCCGCGCGCTCCAACCAGAACCGCACCGTGCGCGAATCGCTCGCCGCGCTGGCCAAGGATCTCGGCGTCTCCATCGCAACGCCGCGCTTGGCCGGTCTTTTCAGCTACCAGTTCCGCGAGAACCCGGTCGACCCCAACCACGCGGCAGTCTCTTTCCGCGCTCACTACGCCGCGCGCCTCGACGGACCGGCCGGCAAGCCGGCCGACGCGGCCAAGCAATACCGCTGGGTCGCGCGCGACCGGCTCGACGAGTTCGTGACGATCCAGGCGCTCAACAAAGAACTGCACCAGATCCTCGACCACCCCGACACGCTGTGGGGCGGCGCCTTCGTGTTGAGCTTCGAAGGCGACAAGATGGTCTCCACCGAACAGACCGAAGCCTTCTACCCGCTGCGCGGCCCGTGATCGGGCCGCGCAACGCCGCGTTCAACGCAGCGGAATCGCCACCGGCCGCAGCGGCGCGGCGTCGCCGCCGCGGATCTTGAGCGGGCCGCCGATGAAAGCGAACTCGTAGACCCGGTCGCGCGAGAGTTCGTCCAGCGCGATCAGCTCGATGATCGGCACGCCGTGCTGGGCCAGCAGATAGGTGTGCAGCGGCACGTACTCGCCCTGCACTTCCGATGGGAAGGTCTCCAGGCTCAGATTGTCGGCGCCGATCACCATCGCGCCGGCCTCCTCCACCAGATAGCGCGCCGCGTCGATGCCCAGGCCCGGCGGCTGCG